>JAYTCW010000274.1:0-8356 GCA_043736295.1 Planctomycetota bacterium
GTGGTCGAGGCGTCGCTGCTCGGTGCCTTGGCCACGCTGGCGGTGACGGTGATGGGGAACTGGATTCCCGGATCGGTGTGGGAGCCGTACTTCTCGCTGACCCGGGAGCAGACGATTCTGGCGATTTGCGGGTACGGGTTCATCGCCGCAGTGCTACCGGTGTGGTTGCTCCTCTGTCCGCGTGACTATCTGTCGAGCTTCCTCAAGATCGGCACTGTGCTGTTGTTGATCGTGGCAGTGGTCGTGGCCAATCCGAAGATGGAAGCCCCGGCGATCAACCAGATTTTCAAAGACGGCGGCGGCCCGTACTTCAACGGAGCGATCTTCCCGTTCTGCTTCATCTGCGTGATGTGCGGGGCCGTGTCGGGATTTCACTCGCTCGTCGCCTCGGGGACCACTCCCAAGATGATTAACAAAGAGGGCGACATCCGCATGATCGGCTACGGGGCCATGCTCTGCGAAGGCGTCGTCGGCATCGTCGCCCTCATCGCAGCTGCGTCGCTACCCGCCGGGGATTACTGGGCGGTGAACATCGACCTGTCCAAGGTCGAGCAGTACGCCGGGGCGCTCGAGAAGATGAACGCCACGACTGACAACTTGCCAAAGCTCGAAGAGCAAGTCGGAGGTGAATCATTGCGCGGCCGTACCGGCGGCGCGGTGACGCTGGCCCTCGGCATGTCGAAGATCCTGACTGATGCGACCGCCAAGGTCTCGGGCGGGCGGGGCGATATCAACTCGCTGATTAAGTATTGGTATCACTTCGCGATCATGTTCGAGGCCCTGTTCATCCTGACCACGATCGACACCGGAACCCGCATCGCGCGGTTCCTGCTGCAGGAGGTTCTCGGCAAGGTCTATAAACCGTTTGCTAAGACCGACTGGCTGCCGGGGGCGATTATTTCGACCGGCCTGGTAACGCTCGGCTGGGGGACGCTGATCTGGACCGGATCGATCGACACCATTTGGCCGATGTTCGGCATCGCCAACCAAATGCTGGCGGCCATCGCCCTGTGCATCATCAGCATGTGGGCTCTCAACAATGGACGAGGCAAGTTCGCCTTACTCACGTTGATCCCAATGGTCTTTGTGATCATCACGACGACGACCGCCAGCTATCAGATGGTGACCGTGAGGTTCCTCGAAGACTTTAAAATCGGGAGGGATACCCACAACTACGGCATGATGATCAAGGGCGGCCTCAACATCTTCTTCACGGTGTTCATGATCGCCTCGCTGGTGGTGCTGATCACCGAGTCGGTGCTGCGGCGGCTGCGGGGGGCGAAGGCTGTCGACAACTCATCGGCCCCGTAATCACAATAGACATTCGAGGGATGGCATCCTTTTTCACTGAAACTGAGGACAACGAAATGGGCGAAAGTCTATTGATGCTCGGAGTTTTGGCGTTTCTCTGTGCCAAGATATGGATATTCGTGTTGATTTATCAAGGCAGCCCCGGAGCGGCCTTATTGTGCATGATCATCCCTTTTCTCTGGCTCTCTTTTGTCAAAGATCACTGGGAAGTCGCAAAATACCCCGCCATGTTGTGGGGGTTGGGGATTGGTTTGTGCTTCGTGGGACTCTGTCTTGGTGGTGTCCGATGACTACAATCTGTGATTCGTGATCATGACTGCGAACGCATAGTCCTTGGCTTCATCCGATCGTCATTGGAACTTCCCATGAACACCTCCACCCTCTATCCCCACCTGACCACTGACACCAACGGAATCGTTCGCATCTCCGGCGGTCGGTGCAAGGTCCGCCATCTGGCCGCTGAACACTACCAGCATGGCTGGTCGGCGGAAGAACTGCGGCGGCAGCACCTAGACCTGCGTCCCGAGGAAGTCTATTCGGCACTCACCTATTTCTACGATCACTACGAATCGATGGTCGCGGAGTTGAAGGTAGACGCGACAGCTGCGGATGCAAAGCGACCGCCCCTCGGGTTGTCCCGTGAGGAGTTACTGAAACGATCCCGCAGGAATCCGTGAGATATTCCAATGGCCAAGTCACTCGCTACGCGATAAACTGGCGGTGAGTTGGTGAGGATTTCGAACCTGTGGGAACGAAGCGATGTCTCAGACTTTAGCCCTGTCTCCAAATCACCCTGAAGTGGGTGGTCTCATCACTGCGGAACTTGAGTCATTGGGTACCGTATCCATCGACGCACCGAGTGATCGCACGACTGCTTCCAGCAAGGTTGGTCCACGGCAGCGTATCTTGGAACGAGGAGAGATTCTGGGGGCCATCGCGTGTGAGGTTCCATTTCAAGCGGTCATTGACCCGCATTCGATGACACTTCAA
Organism: Planctomycetota bacterium; assembly: GCA_043736295.1. Classification (GTDB taxonomy): domain Bacteria; phylum Planctomycetota; class Planctomycetia; order Planctomycetales; family Planctomycetaceae; genus TH-plancto1. The sequence goes on from JAYTCW010000274.1 coordinate 2,302, forward strand.
TCGTCTCCTGTGGTTGTGGCATGGCCGTATTCCGATACCGGGACTGGCCCTCAGCCGTTTGTTGCCCTCTATCCCTCGGGTGCGATCCGCAGCGTTTCGGCGGTTTTGCGGGAAGGGCTGGTGGAGTTCCCTTTGCCGATGGAGTTGATTGATCCCGATTCAGATCCGGTGGAGGGGAGGCCGTTTCGTTTCGAACTGTTTCAATTCGCACCTCATCCCCGAGATCGGGTCATCCCTTCATCGCCTGCGAGCCAAACCCCGGCGTTCGAAGAGTCAGTGGCTTCGGTTCCAGCGAAGAAGAAGAGGAAGAGGAAGACTCCATCGTCAACAGAGACGGATGTTTCCTGACCATCTGAATAAATATTCCTTGTTTGGTTTGATCTCGTTCTGGTTTCAGCCCCGCCTGATGTAGGACGCTCCGATGACAGACCCCGTTCGTAGCGGTGCGAGCTTGTCCGTACTACCGACGGGTCGCTTGGCTGCTCCCAAACATGTGACTGATCTGACGGTCATCTTCGTGCATGGCTTTACTGCGAACGGCTCTTATTTTGAAGTCATGTCGGATTTGTTCCAAGATTGGGGGTTCTCTACTCTCGCCTTTGAGTACGACAGTTATCAGGGAATCGACATTGCCAGCCAGGAGTTGATGGAAAGACTGACTCCATTGCAGAAAAATCTTCGCGGTGGTTTCGTGATTGTCGCTCACAGCCTCGGAGGTCTGGTGGTTCGTCATTTCATACGCACGTATGTTCTTGATCCCATCATGGAAGGACTCAAGGGGGTATGCACATTGGGGACGCCTCATGGAGGAACATTGACCAATAATACCTATCTGTCTTACCTCGTCGGATGGTCGGAGTGGCTGACTGAATTCAGCCCGTATCTCCGGCTTCCGACTTGTCGGACGGCGCTCCAACTCACCCGAAAGGATCCCGAGCATCTGATCAACGTCCTCAACCTGAGAGATATTGCCCGACCACATCAGGTTCCGATTCTGTCAGTCTCCGGCGGGAGGCCCTACATCGAATTGGGCAAGGGACGGGTGGCTGACTTTTCGGCCAATCCTTATCTGCAATCTAAGCTAGATTCGCCGAATGATGGTTTAGTGGAGGAATTGAGTTCTGATCTGACGCGTGTCGTACCTAATAATCCTAACTTCACCCACTTTCGTGATTATACGGACTACAAGAAGACAAACCACACGTATCTTGTCCGAAACCATGCGATCATGCAGCACTTGGTCGACTGGTGTCGTGAACGACTCGCTGGCTCCACAACTTAATTCTTTGGAACATCCCATGTTCAACCTCCCCGCCGTCCAAACCGCCCTGCGTCAGTACCAGTTCGCTGGCTGGCTGCTCTATGAGTTCCGAGGCTCCAACGTCCTCGCCAGACGCATCCTCGACATGGGGGAGCAGCCGCTCACCTCGCGGCGGTTCCTGTACTGGATTCCGACCGAAGGAACGCCGGTGAAGATTGTGCATCGCATTGAGGACTCGGCCCTCGACCACTTGCCCGGCGAGAAAGTCGTCTACCTCAAATGGCAGGAATTCGAGGCGGCGATCCAGGAGGTCGTCTCCGGCCAGTCCCCGGTCGCGATGGAATACTCACCCGGCAACGGCAACCCGTACGTCTCCAAGGTCGACGCCGGGACCATCGAACTCGTCCGCAGGTTCGGGGCCACGGTTGTCTCCTCGGGCAACTTGATTCAACTCTTCGAGTCGACCTGGGACGACGAGCAAGAGGCCATGCACTTTGCAGCTGCGAAGGTCACGGACGCGGCGTACGGAGTGGCGTGGAAGTTTATCGCGGATGAGATCGAGCGGACCGGTGGGGTCGAAGAGGTCGCCGTGCAGCAGGCAATCATGGACCACTTCCACCGGCATGGGCTGACCACGTACTCGCCGCCGATCGTGGGTCGCGGTCCCAACAGCGCGCTGCCGCACTATGAGACCGGACACGGGGATGACACCCGCATTGTGAAGGGCGATTTCGTACTGGTCGACCTGTGGGCCAAGCTCAACCAGCCCCGCGCGGTCTATAGCGATCTGACCCGCACCGGCTATGTCGGCACCTCGGTCCCGGAGAAGTTCACCAAGGTCTTCCAAGTCGTCGCAGCTGCCCGTGATGCCGGAATCGCCTGTGCTCGGGAAGCCTTCGCCGCCGGTCGCGAACTCTCGGGTGGAACGGTCGATGACGCCGTCCGCGCAGTGATCGAGAAAGCCGGATACGGCCAATTCTTCACCCACCGCACGGGCCACAACATCGGCCAAGAAGTCCACGGCAATGGAGCCCACATCGACAACCTCGAAACCCGCGAAGACCGGCTGTTGATGCGGCGGACCTGCTTCTCGATTGAGCCGGGAATTTACCTCCCCGGCGAGTTCGGGGTCCGCAGCGAGATCGATGTGTATGTCGACGCGAATGGAGCGGTCCACGTCACCGGCGGCGAGCTGCAGCGCGAGATCGTAACGATTTTGCGGCGGTAACGGCTTTCTCGGCCCACACATCCACCCATGTCTCGTTCCTCAGAGTGACATCGACTCTGGCAATCTTCCGCGTGCGATCCAGTCTTCGAAAGAAGAACGTGTTCGAGTTCTCCCGGTCGGGCGCACACTCAAAAAAGGGATCGCCCTGGCTGACTCTCACATCATGGGAAGCTCTGGACATGGCAGCGATCTGCTCGCCGTTCGCATTCAGTAATGAAGCTGTCACGATGACCCGCCTGGAACTGGGTGGCCCCGCAAACGAATCACCCAGACCGCAGCTGAAGTCTTCGTACTTATGATTGGTGCATATGTAGCGGACGGAGGCGATCTCGGGATGAGCCGCTTAAACGAAGTGAAGAGACTTACCATTCGACAAGCGAACACCGGTTATGGAATACACTTCGCGTGGAAATGGCCCACACATCGAGAGGAAGAGCGTTTTCTGAGGACAACTCCAGAGGGTCATTCCCATTGTCGCGACAATCAGAATTCCAGCGATCCATCGGACAAGGCGACTCGATCGTACGCGGCTCTGATTCGCTGGCTTTTTGGTTCTGCCGAATCAGAACACTGATGAGACAGACTCTGCATGCGGCATTCCTCAACAAGAAATGAGTACCGCTCACATTCGACTCAGTGACACTTCCCTGGGGAGGGTGAGGCTCCTGCTGAGCTGTTCTCGCAAGTCGACGTGTCCTCTCGCTCGCGGCTCAGCAGGAGCTTCGCCCTCCCGGACGAGCCTGGCTCCTCAAAAATCATAGCGTTGACGAGGCACAAGCCAGCGTCTTCGCGGGCAGTTCGAACTCGCTGCCCCCGGACATAGACGATCACTGATCGAGGTCAGCACTTCGGAAGGAACTGAGCTACAATCCCCGCTCCGCCGATCCCTGACTCCCCGATTGAAGCTCCATGACCGACCTCGAAATCCCATTACCGTCGATCCCCGGAGGTTGGGGCAGCGAGATTGTGCGTGTGGGGGAACTCACTCTCGATCTGTGGCTGCCGAAACAACCGGAAGCGTTCCTCGACGACCCGGATGTCATCGAGGCCAATCGCCGCGATGACTACATGCCGTACTGGGCCACGCTCTGGCCGGGCGCGAAGATCATGGCTCAGGTGATCGACCGGGCTCCGTGGCCGCGCGATGTGGAACTCCTCGAACTGGGAGCGGGCGTCGGGCTGGTCGGGCTGGTGGCTCAGTCGCTCGGTACGCGGGTCGTCTTCAGCGACTACGACCCGGTGGCTGTGCAAGTCTGCCGCTACAACGCGGTCCGCAATCAGCTCCCCGACCCGGAAGTTTTGACCCTCGATTGGCGGACTCCCCCTCAGCGTCAGTTTACCGCGATTGTTGGTTGCGAGGTCACCTACGACCCGAAGCTGCACGAGTCACTTCTTAACACGCTGGCGGTGATGCTGGCTCCGCAGGGAGTCTGCTGGCTCGGCGATCCCGGTCGGTACTGGTCGAAGCAGTTCTTTACCCAGGCCAGCCAGCGCTTCCGCGTCCGCATCCTTGATCGCGAATTGCGGGAGAGCTCGTTCCCCTCGGACCGCGAGTTTCAGATCTTCGAACTGCGCGGGCTGACATGAGCGAAGCTCTCGGGAGCCGGTCGCTCAATCACAGGGCGTGACAGCCGTTGACAGCAGACATCGCCATTCAAAACTATTCAACTCCTCCTCCCCGGCCTCCTCCCATGTCCGACCTCATCGATCAATTCCAATCCCCCGCCGAAGAAATTCGCCGTGCTGCGATCGCCTCAGCTGGGGGAAGTTCTGACAGCGAGGTCGTGCAGGCCCTCATACGTCATCTGGCGGAGGAGAGTTTGTCGGAATCCGAGCGACAGCTGGCGGCGGAGTCGTTGGGTAAATGCAGCCTGCCCGAAATCGGGGCGATCCTGCTGCCGATGTTGGCTGCCGAGAGTGCTTTCACTCGCACAATGGCTGCGGCGGGATTGGGCGGCCAGCAGAGTGAAGTGGCAATTGCGGCGCTGGTCGGTGGGTTGACTGACTCGGTGAATACGGTGCGTAATTGGTCAGAGCGGTCGCTGCTGGGGCTGATCCCAGCGGTCAAGCAACACGGGGTGGAGGCCCTGGTTGCATTGCTCAGTCACGAGGTCCGGCTGTCTCGGTCCCCCGCTGCGCGCGTGCTGGGGCTCACTCAAGACGAGCGGGCACTTGCTCCGCTCCAAGTGATGGCCGAGCAGGACTCGGATTGGCTGGCTCGCATGGCCGCCATTAAAGCACTCGGCGATCTTGGCTTCCCGCAAGCCCTCGATCTGGTGACGCGAGCCCTCCAGTCCGATCCCAAAAATCGTGTGCGAGCCGCAGCCGCCGAGGCACTGGGCAAGCTCCGACCCGAGAACGCGGAACAGCTATTACGGGCCGCACTGGAGACGGACGAGGACGAGGGGCTGCAAAAATCAGCGGGCGAGGCTCTCCGTTCGCTGGGATTTGAAGTCAGCCAGATCAATGATGACGGCTGGGAATGACACTGGCACCGCTGATTGCTGTGAGACGCATCGTTTGCGGTGTCCGGCGTTCTTCAACTCATCCTGCGCCCATCGCGGGTTCAGATAAATGTCCCGGTATCTCTGAATTTCCTGACGAGAGATGGGGGCGTCAGCATTGAAGCCAACGAACCGAGGGTCGGGAGGAAACTCACACTACCAGACCGGAGCCAGAGGGCAAAGACCGGTCGGTCGCGAGGGCCGGTCGAACCTGCCCGATGGTACACCGCACCAAGCAGCTCCCGACTCGAACGGCACCGTGCTGACCTCAATCGGCCAATCGCGTATGGGACCGACTCTTCGGGCCGCACGACGATGTCGTCACCCCACATCTTGAAGAAGCAGGTATCCGTCACGTGCCACGTAGAGGTCTGCCAGTCGGTCCCCGCATTGGCTCCGAGCCACTTCCCGGCGTTGGTGTGCGCGGCGCGGCACTGGCTATCGGCGACTTCATCGATCAGGTTCATCCCCACGTTTCCGGCGGAGAACCGGCGGGCGGTGACGCGAACGTAATACTCGCGGGTGTGAAACGAGGCGAACGACGGATGGGCGTAGAAGCTCACCGGATGCGTGATGTCGATCAGCAGAACCGAGTGCAATGGGTAGCACCGCATCGAGCAGCACGGCCGACTGATGTCCGGCGCTCGCTGTCGAACTGCCGGAAGACGGCCTGGAAAGGCCGTCCTACCACCGACTACGAAACCGCCTCGACCTCAAACCCCTTTCGATACTTCTTCGTCAACAGCGCATTGGCCTCGGGCAGGTTCTTGAACTTCAACGCCTCGACATCCCACTCCAGCGTTTTGCCGGGATGCAGAGCCGCGATGTTGCCGAGTTGGACGGTCTCCGTCAGCGGCCCGGCGTAGTGGAACCCATCGCTGGTCCGGGTATTGCTCAGGACCGCATCGACCCACACGTGCCAGTGGCTCAGGCCCTTCTCTTCGGGCTGCTTGAAGTCGGCGAACTTTTCTTCCGGATAAAGCTGAGGCATGCCGACGTGAGGCAGGACCATCGTGCCTCCCTCGCCGATGAACAGCGACCCACCGCCGGGCAGCTCGACTC
>JAYTCW010000275.1:0-22442 GCA_043736295.1 Planctomycetota bacterium
CACCAGAACGTGGGCGAATTGGCTCGCCCGCCCGACCTCTGGCGAGGGGTTGCTCAGGCTCCTTTCGGGGCGCGCGAAGGAGAATCGATCACCCCAAGCGGAATCACTCCATCTCACAATCCCCCGGCGTGAGCCGTTCGCCCCCTTTTGTTTCGGCTAGGTTAGCGCTAGAGATAACCGATCGAATCGGGCGGCCATTCCTGGCAGTCTTGTGGTGTCTCTGGCCAGGAAACGACCTGGAAAATCTGTCCTGCCTGGTACATTTCTGTGTCCGCTCGCCTGACAACACGCGTTCTGCTGAGACCGAACATGTGTGCAAGGTGCGTTTCGCACCCCGGAGTTCGGCTCTTTTTTAATCCGTATTGACATTCCGTTTGGATGATCTAACATCGAATTTGCGGAACCTTTCATGATTCGCACAGTCCACTTATTCTGAGCTTGGACGTGTGACCGACACGAGGGAACGGCAGCAATCAGCTGCCGGTTCTTGTGTCACAGCAGCGTGAGCCTCTTCATCAGGATGTGACACGGATGCGACTTCACTGGCAGGGGCCGTCCCTTGTCGTGAGAACGCCGGCGAAGCTCAATCTCTTTCTCGACGTTCTCGGCAAGCGACCCGACGGTTATCACGAGCTGGAGACCCTCATGGTCTCCATTGGCCTGTTTGACACTCTCCGTTTTGAATGCAACGCGAGTGGCCGGTTCGGGTTGTCGCTCAATAGTGCCTCGCCGGGACTGACTCCCGCGATGCGATCTCTACTGCCGCTGGATGAACGGAACCTGATCCTCAAGGCCGCATCGCTGCTTCGCGATCACACCGGCTGCAAGCTCGGGGCCACCATTCAACTCGCCAAGTCGATCCCGCTTCAGGCGGGCCTGGGTGGTGGCTCGAGCAATGCAGCTGCCACGCTGGTGGGTCTGAATCGTCTTTGGAACCTGGGGCTGACCTCGGAAGAGCTGCATCCACTGGCTGCGCAGCTCGGCAGCGATGTGAACTTTTTTCTCGACTCGGTCCCGCTGGCAGTCTGCCGCGGTCGAGGCGAGCAGATCACCGCCGAGCCACTCCCGCGTCCGTTGCACTTCGTCGTGGTCAAGCCCCCCGGCGGGCTCAGTACCCGCGATGTCTTTCAAGCTCTGAAGTCCGACCGAACCACTCGCAGTAGCGCGGCGATTCGGCAAGTCATTCAAACCAGCAGTCCTCGTCAAATGGGAGCCCAGCTGCACAACTCGCTCGAGGTGCCTGCTGGAGAATTGAGCGAGGAGGTGGCCGGAGTGCTGGCTGCCCTCGAACGGGTGACGAGCGTGGGCCGAATGATGACCGGGAGCGGGTCCTCCTGCTTCGCACTATGTGCCCATCGCGGGCAGGCGGTACGAGCAGCCCATCAGCTTCGAGCAGTGCGTCCTGGCCAGGTCTTCGTTGTGCAAACGGCCACCTGAGACAAGTCCCTGATTCCAGGGCATCACACCCTCGACATTGACACCGCACCGGCGAGGTTTTCGCCGGTCACTGATTGACACCCTTGAACTGACACCGTGTTCATGTCCTCTCGCTCGTGGCCCGACCGGCCATTGGCTCCACTTCCCTCAGGAGGACGGTCCCGTGGAGATAACGGAAGTACGCATCAAGCTGATGAGCGACAACGCCGAGCGGCTGCTGGCGTTCTGCTCGATGACCATTGATGGCTGCTTTGTCGTGCGCGATCTCAAGATCATTCGCGGCATCAAGGGGGCCTTCGTTGCCATGCCAAGTCGCAAGCTGACCGATCATTGCCCCAGTTGCCACGGCAAGAATGCCTTGCGGTCGGCCTACTGTTCACAATGTGGCCAGCAGCAGCGGGACGAGCGGGCGATGAAGGGGGCGGATGGCCGGGCGAAGTTGTACGCCGATATCGCTCACCCGATCAACTCGGACTGCCGCGATTTGATTCAACAACGAGTGCTGGACGAGTATGAAGAAGAAGTCGACCGCTCGAAGCGACCGGGCTATACCTGCCGATACGATGATTATGATGCGGGCGAGTACGACCTCGACGAGGCCCACCGCTGGGATGCGATTCACGATCGCCAGTCTAGCCCGGCCAACCGCCGCGTCGATCCCCCCGCGATGCCTGCCATCCCGCCACCGCACGACCTCGAAATCGGCACGGTGTTGTCAAAAGGCTCGCCGGATGAGTGGTATGGCAACAAGGGGTAGTGGTCAGCCCAGTGGACTCATGAAAACCAAAAAGCCCAGGGGTGGTAACCCCTGGGCTTTATCGTTGTGTTCAACGTGTTTGCACGATGGCTACTGATGCGACGCGGGCTTGACACCCTTCACGAAGCCATTGAACCCGAAGGCGGTGGGAGCGTATTCACCGACTAAGTCCACATTGCCGGACTCGGAAATCTTGTCATCCAGCCCCACGCACCAATAGGTCGCATTGACCAGCAAGCGGCGGAATCCTTGGCTTTGAAGATCCTGAGACGCCCCCATCGTGGTGGTGAAGACACGGGTCGACTTGCCGCCCGTCCCGAGGTAGGTGTTGGTCCAGGCCACCGGCATCATCGGGGTGTTCTTCGGGCCTTCGAGTGCAGGATCTTCTGGCTTCATCCCGGTCAGGACTTGCCCCAGTACCAGCGGCTGGCAACTCTCGGGTTGCGGCAGTCGGACTGTGTAAACATCGGTGGGCCCCCAGACATCGCCGGACTTGATCCCCTTGAGGATCGGACTGGCTTCCTGACCGCTCACGATGACCCCGCGCGTGCTTTCCTTACCGTGGTGACCGTGGTGATTGATCCACGTTTCGCCCAGCACCTGTCGTCCAAAACCACCGTCAGCTTCACCGGCTTTGCCCCACTTGTAGCTCTTGTACTCTGAATCCTTGTTAAAGTTAAAAGCGTGTGTGGCGGTCCGCATGCCAATCACTGGCTTGCCGGATTCGACATAGTCGACCACATGCTTCATCTGGTCATTCGGCAGATCGCGAAACCTCGTCGCGATAATCATCAGGTCAGCTGTGGCCAGTGCCTCCAACCCGGGAATGTTGTTGTTCCGATTCGGGTCGATCTCGCCCGTGTCGGGATTGATCGGGAAGAGAACCGTACACTGGAAGCCATGCCGCTCCGCCAGGATCTTGCCGAGTTGAGGCAGACACTCCTCGGAGCGGTACTCTTCGTCACCACTGATGAGGACAATTTGCTTGCCCTTTCCGGGGCCCTCTTTCCCCTCGTACACGACCCACAACGGGTCGGCTGAGTACGCCGAGGAACCGAGGACGAAGCTGAGGCACAGCAGACAACTGGTGAAAACGCGACGTGACATCATGGCCTCTGGGAGACATGGCCTCTGGCGAGGCACGGACGGGGAGGGGGGAGACGAATCGGCAACTCTTCGGTTGAGTCGCGGCGACCTCTCATCAAAGTGAACGCTTTCACTGCAAACGTCAAGCCCACCGACCTCGGGCATGGCGAGTTCTCGCGAGACGCTCTTCCAGTATAGACAGCAGTGATCCCGTCCGATAACAATATCAGCATCGGAACACGGGACGCGACACACTGCGCGTCCCGTGTTCGTTTTTTGTCTCGTGCATGCTCAGGGCCGACTCGTTCACAGGACGGGTGGCCTCGCTCCCCAGGATTCGGACATGGATCGCCAGCCCATCACCCGTGAAGGTTTCGACAAGATCCGCGATGAGTTGCGGCATCTCGAAGAGGTCTTGATGCCTGCCATCGCCGAGCGGATTGGTGAGGCGCGCGCCGAAGGCGACCTGCGCGAAAATGCCGAGTACCACGGCCAGCGCGAGGAGCAAGGGCGTCTCGCACTCCGCATCTCACTGATGAAGACCCGACTCGCTGGGTGCTACATCGTTGACAAGGCCGAAATGCCCAAGGGAATCGTGACGTTCGGCTCGACCGTCACCGTCAAAGACCTCGACATGGACGAGGAAGAAAAATACGAGTTCGTCGGCCCTGGCGAAGAAGACTACGACGGACCGGTGATGAAGATCCTGACCACCAGCCCCATCGCTCAGGCCCTGATGGGCAAGAAAATCGGCGACAAGGTCCAGGTCAAGCTGCCGCGTGGATCGATGAAGCTGGAAGTGGTGGGGATCGCTGACCACGAGTAGTGGGGTATTGGGCGATTAGACGGACGGCCAGACTAAAGACTTTCGAAGGAGTGTAGTCGCCATTCTACATAGGTTCACGGTCCTCAACCCAGAGCTTCCTAGGTGTGAAACACAGGGGAAGCACACGCCTGCCCAGAACGAGAGACCACCGCTGGCCCTCTTTTGTCCCCCCAGGGACACCCGACAATAGCCCACCGCTTCAGCGGTGGGACCACGAGTCGCTCGCAGTTCGCAGCCTCGCAAGGGGCGACAGAATCTCGCACGGTGACTTCGCATCAACTGCCGCGCGATCACGGCTTTCGTGGGAGTCTGCCGTCCCTGGCGGGACTTGTCGATTCGTCGGGATCGCCCCCCCACCGTTGAAACGGTGGGCTAATGTCGGGTGTCCCTGCCGGGACAAAGACAGGAGTTTCCTCTGGAAAACCGGGCTTGGGCAGCCCGGCCCCGGCGAGGTGGAAGAGCTGCTCAAGGCCGAGGGGTGTCTGCGTAGAATGGCGACCACACTCCTTCGGAAGACTGGCAGATCAACTTCGACGGGCCTTGGGCGCTACTTTGTCAACTCCTCGGGCGTGATCGCGAACACAAAGATTCGCGTGGGATTCTCCACCTGGAAGTCATTGTCGACGGCCACCAGCAAGGTCTTGCGACCATCAGCCAGATCGGGACCGAAAGTCAGCCCCTCAAACTTGGCGGGTGTCTTCTCTCCGAAGATCCCCAGGCGTGGGTCGAGCAAATCGAGAAACGGTCGCTTCGTCACACAGCGCACGCCGTGGGGCAATTCCTCCGGGCGGGACGGCAGTGATTTGATGTCCGAGATGTCGCTGGCGGCCTGAAGATCAATCAACGCCAGCCGCTTAATCTGTGCGGCTTTGCCCGACACGCTATCGCGTTCCAGCACCAGTGCTCGGTGTTCATCCACACACAGCATCTCACACACGACCGCATCGGGAGAATCGAGCGGATACGCGAATTCAGCGGTTGATTCCGTAGCGAGATCGATTCGCAGAATCCGGTTGAGCCGTCCGGAAAAACGTCCCGCCACCAACGCGCCATCCTGAATCAGTGGCCGCTGCATCATCGCATACAGCGTCTTTCCATCCGGCGAAATCGCCAGCCCCTCGAATCCCCCGTTGGGTTGTCGGCCGTTCTGATTCTCGCGAGCTTCCTGGGCGGCATCCCCATGTGGATGGTCAATCTCGAAGCGACCGGGAACCTTCAGCTTCTCAACACGCTGGCCAGTCAGGTCGAACAGATCCACGCGCGGACCGTATTCATCGCTCACCGCCAGTTGCATCTCTTGACCCTGCCGTCGAACCAAACGGCAGCCCTCTGGATCAAACCGGCCCGGATGGTCCTCCCCTTTTTTCAACGCATTTGCAGCTCCGACCAGCGGTTGGCCGCTGGCTTTGGTAAAGAGTCGAGTCGCGGTCAGCTGAAGCTGAGAGGCGGAGCCGTTGGTGGGCAGATGAATCGTGGCGAGGTGGAAACGCGTCGCATATGGGACCGCCCCGTCGTTGGGGCCGCGATCGGAGAGCAGGACGTACTCGTCCCCCGCGACGTGATCAATCGCACTGATCCCTCCGAAGCGATTGAACGGGATGCCATTGTCGAAGCCCCCGGTCAGTCCCGACAGGTCGCGGCTGTCTCCCGCGATTTGCACTTCGCCCAACAGAGTCACCTCTGCTCGCGAAGTACTCTCCGGGAGGCTGCACCAGGTCAGGCAAATCATTAGGCAACGGGCAGTTCTCATCGAATGTTCTGTCTCGTGGACCCAGGTCGGGGAGGGGGCGCATGCACCAATGGTCATGCGACAGAATCAGACCATCTGACCGTGAAAGACTCAATCAAGGAATGATGAAGACGGTGACATTCGCTGAGAATTTCAAAAAGGGACGCCGTGAACATCTTGTCTCATTCTGGAAAGTTGAGCGGAGACCGGAGGGGCTATACCAGTTACTCCAAGCGACCGAATCCTCGTCGGGCTCGTTCCGCGTTGACTCGTATCAAGGCGGCGGGCTCTTTCTTCCAGAACTTAACGAGTTGGCTCAAAGTCGATCCCATTCGGAGAGCCAGTTCGGGGGCATTCCAATCCTCATGAGCCAGCAGGTCCAGCGATTCCGACAGCACCGCTGGAAAATCGGCATGCTCCACGTTGATTTCAATCCGAGTGCCCCGGAGCCGGGACTTCCACAATGCACTGGGAGCATTTTCGGTCGGGCGGTAGGTGCGGACACTCACTGCCAATGTTCGGCGCATCCGCCCGGTGGCCACCTCAAGGTTCTCGGACTGGCTCCGGCGTTCGCTGGCCTCAGCTTTGAGACCGGAAGGGCGATGCGTCAGAACGACCGCCGTCTCGACTTTGTTGCGGTGCTGGCCCCCTGGACCAGACCGACGAGTGTGAATCACATCGCACTCTTTGAGCAGTTCGGGAATCGGGAGTTCGGCAGGGTGCATGGCAGTCTTTCACTCCACGCAGTGTCAGCAGCTATCCCGCTCGTGGCGAGTGAGGCCCCACTGCGATTGAGACGCCGTCAGGGGGGCGCTCCCGCACGTGTGCAGTCCCGGGGCGCATCAGCGCGGGAGCCACGGGAACCGGCCCCAGCCACGGGGAAGTGATTTCGACTGCCTGCCTCAGACCACGTAGGAATCCATGACGCACTCGAGAGAAGGTTGGCAGAGGCTGACTGTTTCCGCCAGCCTGTGTGCGGAATTCCCCGAGGCACGCTGTCGGCTGGGAGGTCGGGAGTTCCCGATTCGTCGCCTTTGGATCCGCAGGATCGCAACCCACTCGAAACGTTTCGGGGGCGGCAATTCAGCGACGTGTCTGGTATTGCTTGATAATGTCCGCAGCTGCGGTGGGGATATGCAACACCGGAGCAGCGCCGGGAACACCGGGAACGGGGGCGGCGGGTGGGGCGGGCTCTTTGGCTCCCGTGGATGATGGCTCGGGTAATTTGACATCCAAGCCGCTGCCAGATGAGGGAGCCGGTGGGGTCTCCTCAACGGGCATCATCTGCTGAGGCATCATCCCCTGTTGCGGCATGCCATATCCGGGCGGCATCATCTGCTGCATCGGCATTTGCATCTGAGGGTACATTGGCTGACCGTAGTAGCCACCCATCGGCATTTGCGGCATCTGCTGCGGATAGCCGGGGTACCCATAAGGGTTTTGCTGCATGTAAGGTTGTTGCTGGGGATATCCCACGGGCATCCCGTAACCGGGTGGCATCATGCCCGGTTGCTGGGAGAGCAATTGTGTGTCGGCGGTTGCCGGAACGAGAGCCGCAGGTGCGACGGGTTCAAAGGCGGGAAGCGTGGCAGATGGTATGGCGGCCGTCAGGTCGAGAACCGGCATGGCGAACTGCGTGGACGCGGAAGCGGCTTCCGGCGAACCCACAATCATGACGGTCTCGACTCCCGAGGCCACGGGCGGAGCGGAAGTGGCTTCCTGAATCAGCACCTCAAAATCGAGTTTCCCAATCAGAACCCGATCACCCACCTTCAGGTTCACCGCTCCGACGAGCCGCTCCCCATTCACGAACGTGCCGTTCGTACTCCCCAGATCCCGCAACCGAACTGTGAAATCGTCCACCGTGAAGACGCAATGATGGCGGCTCACCAGGTCACTATTTGGACGCAGGTGACAGTCCTCTTCCCGACCGACCAGGAATTTCCCCTGGGGCAGGGAAATCGAGTTCCCCTGCTTATTCCCAGCTGCGATCCGGAGTTCTGCCTGAATCATCGAGCCACCCATCCTCACATGAACCGCAGCTGACAGAATCTTCTGGCGACTGCCAGACAGTATCGGTCAACTGCGATCTACTCAGTTGAAAGCATACGTCGAGTCGCGACTTCGTTCAAGATAATCGAGAGACATGACAGGGAAGATCGTTCTGCGGAGGACAATCTTCGGGGACGCGGAATGAGGAAGAGTTCACAGAACGTGAGATGAAGAGATCACGGTATCAGTGACGAATGGGGAAGTCAACAACTCCTGTTGACAAAACGAGATGATGAGGAGGCGGCCCGATTCAGGTGGCATGGCAAGTGGACGAGTCCTGAATCTGCGTGAACTGATCAGAACTAAGGTCCACAACAACTTCCCGATCCGTCGTCTTTCGCTCCACGAAAGAATGTTCTTTTGCGAGGCGAAAGGCGACAGTTGTTTCGAACCACAACCTCAGACACCCGACCCCAGTGTTCGCCGGTCGGGGGCATCCAAGGGGTGGTCTTAATCTGCTGAAGCAGGCGTTCCTAGGCGGCATTGCTCGCTGGCCGTATCCCGATCAAACTGCGGTTCTCGAAAACCTCACCCCGAGGCGGCAGCTCGATTCCCGGTGATGGTCGAATCCGAAGCGGTACCGCTGGCCCAGTCTCTTCCATGTCTGAGCGAAGAAGGATCACTCATGAATCCGGCCCACACAATGCCCCCCATCTCCCGTCGCAGGTTTCTCCAAGCCGCCACAGCAGCAGCTGCGGCCTCGGCATTGTGGACCCCTTCGCTCCTCGCTGAAGGTGACCCCATCCCCGGTGATCGTCCCGTGCGTGACCCGCGCGTGGTCGTTGAGAATCCCCAGCTGCGGGTGCCGCTGAGCTTCATCATTGATGACTCGACGTGCTTGGTAAACTTGGCGCACTTTGCGATCCCGCAGTTCGCCCAGGTCTATCCGGAGAACTACAAGCAGGACTGGAAGAAGCTGCCGCGCGAGATCCCGGACTCGTTCGTTCGCAAGTTCTCCGAGTGGTGTCACGAACGCGGCATCAAGGGGAAGTACAGCATCGTGCCCTACCCGGCCTGTGTCGGGCGGGTGGATCGCGAGTTGCCGGGCTGGACGCGAGCCGAGCAGGAGGCGAGCCTGCAACTGGTCCGGGACATCATCCTGCCCGACTGGGACATTCATCCGGAGATGGTGACGCACACGTGGATCATCGATCCGAAGACCGGCCATCCGCACCCGGAGCGGACCCCCAAGTTCATGGAGAATTTCCGCTGGGCCGATGGCCGCAGCGTCGATGAGATCGCCGAGTACATGGCGTATGCACTCAAGATTCTGAAGAACGTCGGGCTGCCGTGTGAGGGGATCACGACTCCCGGAGGGTTCGGGAATCGTGTGTTGCCGGAGTTGTCGCAAGCGACCTTACAAGCGGTCCGCGATGTCCACGGGGCGGAGATCCCGCACTACTTCCGGCACCTGTTCACCGATAACACGAGCGTGGCCCCGCGCGTCGAGTATGCGTCGGGACTCAACACGGAGAACCCGAGTTGCGTGGTGTCGATCATCGGCTGCACGGGCGATTGGTTCGGCGGGTGGGACGGTCTGGAGCCGGGGCAGACGGGTCAGTTCATCTCGATGGATGGGAAGGACGGTCGGCTGCCCGAGGTCATCCAACGGGGCGAGCCGACGATCCTCGTCTGCCACTGGCCGGGTCTGTACTACAACGGCGAAGAGGTGGGATTCAACATCTTCAAGGAGGTCGTGGCCCGGCTGAATGCGAATTACGACAACTTACTATGGATGAAGAACAGCGAGATCGCCCGCTACTGGGCGGCGAAGGAACTCACGGCGATCACGCGCGGCGAGACCTCGGTCCAGTTGCAGGCCCCGTTCGCCTGCCCACGGTTTACGCTGCGAGTTAAGGAGATCACAGGGGGGCCTCAGCCGAAGGTCCAACTCAGCACCGAGGAGTCGGCCCCACTCAAGCGAGTGGAGCGGGCCCTCGACCTCGTATCGGGAACGTGCTGGTGGGACGGGAACGACCTCGTGGCGTGCCTGGAGAATCTACCAAAGGGGACGGTCACGCTCTCGTGGAGTTGAGGGCGTGGGATAGGCTTCCAGCCTGTCGTCTAACCGCACAGAAGAAGACAGACTAGAGCCTTGTCAATGCCCGGTTTGGGGGTTGAGCCAGGCTCGCCCGGGAGGGCGAAGCTCCTGCTGAGCCGCGAGCCAGGGGACACGCTGTTTGGTGAATGCGGCTCGGCAGGAGCCTCGCCCTCCCGAAGGAGGTGAACCCACAAATCAAGCTCTGACGGGGCACTAGAAGCCTATTCCACTCACACCGCCCGCAAAACAGCGGCGACGCTTTGGCCCATGCGGGTGCGGTTGACGCTCATGGCGACGGGGTTGCGGTCGCGGAGCGGTTCACGCACCACGTTCAGGCGGCACTGCGGGTCGGGATGCTGATGGTGCAGCGTCATCGGGATCTGGCGGTGCTTGAGCGCCATGACGCTGCCCGCCAGTTCCACAGCTCCCGACCCGGCATCAAAGGTGCCGAAGTAACTCTTCAGAGCTGTGACGGGAATTCGGCCAGCGACATCGCCAAGAGCCTGGTGGTAGGCTCGGGCCTCGACCACATCTTCGCGCCGGGTACTCTTGCCGTGGGCGTTGATGTGCCCGATATCTGCGGGAGAAAGGTGCGACTTTCGCAAGGCCGCCTGCATCGCGTTGACGAGGCCCACGCCGTTCGGACGACCCGTGTCGGTCCGCCCATCGCAACCCGCTCCGACGCCGAGGACTTCGCAGTAGATTTCCGCCCCGCGAGCGATGGCATGGTCGTAGCGTTCGACCACAAACACGCCCGCTCCCTCGCCGACGATCGTCCCGTCGCGGTCCACATCGAACGGGCGGCAGGCCAGCGACGGGTCTTCTTGGCGGGAAAGGTCTTCAAACAGACTGATCCGGGCCAGGTCAATTGGGTGAATGCTCGATCCGCACGCTCCCACGACCATCACATCGGCCTGATCGCGGGCAATGACTCGCATCGCTTCTTGCAGGGCCAGCAGCGCGGACGCCTCGGCACTGGTGATTGTATTGTTTGGGCCGCGTGCATCGTGTTCGATCGCCACATGACACGCGGGCATGTTCGGCAGCTGACGGAGCAGCCAGAGCGGGGCAATCTTCCCCATCCGATCTTCGCCCCAACGAGTTTCGGGATCGTCCATGTCAGCCTCGAAATCGCGAGCGGCATCGCTCAGCTCTTCCGGGTTGAAGGGGATATGCCCAGCTCCGAATTCGACTCCCATCCGGTCGGGGTTCACATCGCCCAGTTGCAAGCCGGAATCCTTCATCGCCAGCGAGGCCGCACAAACCCCCAGCTGGATGTCGCGGGACATGACTTTGAGGAACTTCTTCTCGTATAAGAATTTGAGGGGGTCGAAGTCGTGAATTTCTGCGGCCAGCTTCGTGGGCAGCGACCCGCTGGAGATGGAGCGCAAGGGCGTAATGCCAGACACACCCTGGATCATGTTGTTCCAGAACGCGTCTTTGCCGATGCCGATGGGAGAAATCACCCCCACCCCGGTAATCACCATCCGGGGGATGGTTGAACCAGCCGTCATAGCCTGACCCCAAACTGAACCACTTCGACGCCCTCTGATATTTCTATCGGAAGTTGAGTCGATCCATGGTGAATGTCAGTGGTCCGGGATGGGTGAGATCGGGAAATTGTGAGATTCCGAACCCTCTCCCTAGCACCCGGTCTCGACTCCCGCGAATCACAGCCATCCAGGCCGTAAATCGATCGAGCGAGCTGGCAATCACCATGCGGAACGCACCGCCCGATTCACCGGGACAGCGGAGGCATTCGCCTCGTTGGGTTCGTGGGACGCAGCAGTTGTCTGACCCCTGCATACCTCGAACGTGGGAGTTCCCATCGGCTCTGCCGACGCCTGACCAAAGGAAGGAACCCCCGACAGGCTGCATTACACTCGGTGGAGGGCGATGAGTCAAGCAAATTCCGAAATACTACGTATACATGAGTACATATTCCCCGGATGTGAGAGACTCGATCTCTGGGGGATTCAGTTTTCCGGGAAGTCGAAGAAGTTCAGGCGAGCCCCGGCGTGAGCCGGGGTGTTCAGGCGGGAAAACACCACTTTCCCTAATGCAGCGGTGAGGTGGAAGCGATCACCAGCGAGTCGATTTCAGGGGCGATGCGGTCGGGTTGTGACACCCCGGCTTACGACGGGGGCTCGCCAGAATGACTCAATTCCAACGCGAGACAGGATCACCGCAAACTCGGCATGACGCGGACCATACTAATCGCGCGAGGAGCTGCCGCCGGTGAGCCGCATGAAGTAGTAGACCACTGTCAGCAGCGATTCCAGGGTCGCGGCGACATAGGTCAGGGCGGCGGCGCTCAGCACCTTTCGCACGGCGATGGCCCCCTCATCGCTGACGATCCCCAAATCGCCCAAGTGCTGCTTCGCTCGGGAGCTGGCGTCGAATTCCACCGGCAGGTTAATCAACTGGAACACTAGCACCCCGGCGTATGCGATGACTCCCAGCATCATCAACTGGGGAGAGTGCAGGAACATCCCCAGGACCACCAGCACCATAAACGCCATCGGCCCGTACTGGGCGGCAGGAACTGCCGCACTGCGGAGCGTGAGTGGGAAATAACCAGTCGCATGCTGCAGAGCGTGACCCGCCTCGTGAGCAGCGATGCCGACAGCGGTTGCCGAATGGCTGTGGTAGACCTCGGAACTGAGCCGTAAAACCCGCGCCGATGGGTCGTAATGGTCGGACAGGTGGCCGTGTGTCTCCTCGATCCCCACATCGTGGACCCCCGCTGATTCCAGCATGTGCGCCGCAGCTGCGGCCCCAGACAGCGGCGTGCTGATGAGCATCCCGGACTTGTAAGTCGATCGCAATCGATACTGCGCCCACAGCATCAGCAGGATCGCTGGAGCGGTGAAAATCAGCAGACGAAAATCGAAGAACATCAGTCATCTCCCGTGTTGAGCCGCGACGCGAAGTCTTCGAAGCGGAGCATCGTGCGAATCCGCGTCTCTTCTCAATCGTAGAGCGAAGAACGCATTTCGGACAGCGGCAGATCAAAAAGAAAGCCCAGTGGTTGCAACCACTGGGCTTTTGGGGTCAACGCGGATCGCTCCGCTGCGAAGACTACGCGTCGCGGCTAAACGGTGAAGTTTACCAGCTCGGCTTTTCCGGCAGGTACTTCTCGAACTCGGCGATCAGAGCCGCTTCGTAGGCTCCGGCGTAGGTTCCGGCGAAGAAGCGAGTGATCGCTTCGGCCTGGAATTTCGCCCAGCACTGGTCCTCGTGGCCGGGGTTGATCGGGAAGTAGCGGGCTTTGACCGATTGAGCTGCCTTCATATCGCCAGGAGCGTCGCCGATCATCAGCACCTTGTCGGGCGAGTACCCCTTCGCGATGGCAGCTGTCAGGATTTCGGTCTTACTCCCCATTTCCTGACCGCAGATGGCCGAGACGTACTGGCCGATTCCGTGTTCGCTCCACTCGGCGATCAGGGCCGGCGTCGGCGTGGCGGAGCAGACGATCAGGTCGGCCTTGCCTTGCAACAGCTGGAGGCTTTCGCGAACTCCCGGGAAGGGCGGCACGTCGTGAACCATTCCCTTGACCGTGGCGTCGACAGCGGAAGACCAAGCACTGGCCTTCACCAGATCGGCATTGCCGGTCTTCTCGGCTTCGGCTTTCACGGTCCCGCTGGAGAGCTTCGTCTCGCGTTTGACCCAGTCGCGGAGGCCCTGAAACTTCGGCACGGCGAACCCACGGGCCTTGACTTCGGCCCGCTGTTCGAGCAGATCGAGGGCCAGCAGGTACGCCGGAAACCGGTTGGCTCCGCGAGTTTTGGAGTAGAGGTTGGTGAACTCGGCCGCCTCGCGGGCGTACTTCGAGATCGCCTGCAACCCGAAGAAATTGATGAAGTTCGGGATGAAGCACTCCTTGTGCTTGATCTCCATCGAGTCAAACGCACAGCCATCCGAATCGATGGCCACCAGGAAATCGTGCTTCTTCTGAACGTTGGCAAGGGCGTCGGACACGCGCGGGAACTCCGGGGGGTGTTGTCTCGCAGCGGGCCAAGCAGTCACGGGTTGACCTGTGGGAAGGCTGCGGGGAGAGTTGAAGTCTGCGTAGGGTATGTCGTGGCACGTGCCTCAACAAGCGGAGGTGAGGGACGAGGCAGTTGCTCTTTGGGGACAGTCGAGTTTCACGCAGAGGGAAATACAACACCCAAGTCAAGCCCCGCTGACCGGCCCGCGCGGCTCAATCGACTCGCTGCACCACCGCCAGTCCGCAGCGACAGCTGGACGGTTCAAGAGCGCTGACCCGCTCGCCGATGATCGGAATCTGTACCGCAGAGGAAGCGCAGGGGAGGACACCGATTCCAGCCAAATCACGATGGAAATGAGACTTAAAGGCTTTTGGCACCATTACTGCTTTCTCGGATTCCAATCAGCGGCGATCCTCGCGTCACTGACTGGCCGATCGTGACAAACACTTGCTCCACGACACCACCACTTCCGTCGTAAGGCAAATCAAAAGCAGCTTTGTCATCTACAAGTTCAACGGTGAGTAGATTCTGATTAGCAGTCACTTGATCTCCCACCTGCACCAGCAGATTGCTGATTTTGACCGGCCCCGGCGGGCTGCTGGCGGGCATACGAACAATTTCAAGACGTGAATGAGGTGGGTAACCGTTGGCGGACAACTGTTCCGCCACCCAGGCTGCATGCTCAGGGGCTAGCGGTGGCAATTCGTCGTGAACGTAGTCTATTCGCCGCGAGAAGGCCCCGTCTTCCCACGCCATGGTGATCAGGTCTTGGAGGTTGAGAACGATATCTCGGTCAGTTGGGCGAAGTGGCACACGAATGCGGGGGAGTGTCTTTTGCAGGGGGGCTGCGTAACATTCCGGGCGCTCTGGCCGCGTGGCCCGAACCACGCAGATGCGATAGGGCGCGTGGTACTTCTTCGGGATATGGTCCTCGCGCACGAAGACCGTCCACAGCCCCGGCATGAGCAGATCGACCTCCACCAGATTGACGCCCCGACTCACCAGCCCGACCTGCTTGTGGTGGAAGAGATCCCGATCCGCGGCACTACGTTTGTTGGTAGGGCTGAGGAACTCGATGGTGGTCACCAGCCGACAGTCATGATCCTCAATACGAATCCGCCGCTGAGTTTCCGGTTCATCGGCTTCATCGAGTTCCAGGGTCGTCGTGGCGGCGGCCATGCCCCCAGTCCCGGTTCGCAGGACCGAGGCATCGGGCCGAAAACGAAAGACCTCGTCGTCGATCTCCAGTGAGACATACTGCTCAACGCCCGCCACCAAGCCCGATGGAAGCTGACGCTGGATTTGATTCCTCGCGTAAATAATCAACGACGCATGCACGTCGCTCCAATGAGCTTCGAGGAACGGGTCCATTCCGGGAAAAGGAGAAGGCATGGCGGGATCCTAATGAGTCATCGGGCGTCGTTGAGCATTCTATCACGGAACTCCAGGCCGAACGAATCTCGATGGCCGAGGTCGCGTCGACAGGGAGCATTGACCATCGATTGAGTCGACGCGACTCTGCGGCTCGACTCATTCGCGAGATTCGATGACTTCGTAAGCGTTCGAGTCGGTGGTATGAACATTTCGCTCAGGAATGCATTTCACTTTTCCGTTAAGCTCCTTCAAGAATTGTTCGTCAGTGTCATTCGGAACTACCACATAGTCGAGTTCACCGAGTTGGGTGGCACACTGGATCACGTCCTGAACATCTTCAGGAGAATCAATGTGGCCAGTCAATAACCATCGGATACGAGTGCTGGGAAGTGCATAAGTCCTGTGAAGGGCAGTGACTCGGGGATTCCGTGTGAACTTGACGGAATGCCCCAGTCTAAATGCAAGTTCTTCGATGAGACGAATTTTAGGCTGTGCCTTAGCTTCACCCTGCCAAATCTTCGAACACAAGAAAAGGAATAGGACTACGACTATTGCGCTCACCACCCCCAAAAAACGTTTTTTCATGACGCCCTCCTCGATCTGGGGAGATGAACGGATGAACCTTCCAGTCGGATCAATAAGAACTACCGAACTGGCGGACCGTGGCAGTGAGGTTGTACTCGTGTGGCGGCAGAAGCCGTTACGAATTCTGCTACTCTAGAATGATATCCCGCACGGTGCCGCCGCTGGGGATCATGGGGAGGACGTGTTCCTGGTACGGGCAGATCACGTCGAGCAAGAATGGGCCGTCGTGGGCCAACATCTCGGCGATCGCAGCGGGCAGATCCTTCTTCAAACGCACCTGCTTGGCCATCACGCCGAAGCCCTTGGCGATTTGCACGAAGTTCGGATAAGTGTCCTCGTAGTGCCCGCCCGCCCCCTCGCCCAGCCATTCGGGATGGTCGATCGGGCCGAGATAGGTATGTGCCCGCTTGCCGTCCATGAAGCGGTCTTCCCACTGCACGACCATGCCGAGGTGCTGGTTGTTCAGAATCACGACCTTCACCGGCAGCTTCTCGCACGCCAGCGTCGCCAGTTCCTGAATGTTCATCAGCATGCAGCCGTCGCCGTCGATATCGATGCAGATGCGGCCCGGGTGAGCCGCCTGCATCCCCATCGCCGCGGGCAGACCGAAGCCCATCGTGCCCAGGCCGGAACTGGAGAGCCAGCGTTTTGGCTTGCGAAAACGGAAATGCTGAGCAGACCACATCTGGTGCTGGCCGACGCCGACTGCCAGAAGGGGGTCCTGGTCGATCGTCTGCTTCCAGAGTTCCGTGATCGCAGCTTGCGGCAGGATATAGGTCGGGTCGTCCTTGAAGCTCAGCGGGTGCTTGTCGCGCCACTCATTGATCTGCTTCCACCACTCGTCGATCTGCGGCTTATCCGCTTCGGCCAGAAAGGCAGCGTTGAGCTGCTTCAGGAACTGCAACACATCGCCGATGACCGGGATGTGAGCTTCCTTGTTCTTGTGCATTTCCGAGGGGTCGATGTCGACGTGGACGATCTTCCCGTGCTTGGCGAACTCTTCGAGTTTTCCGGTCACGCGGTCATCAAACCGCACGCCCAGAGCCAGCAACAGGTCGGCCTCATTGACGGCGAAGTTGGAATACGCCGTCCCGTGCATGCCGAGCATGTGCAGTGACTGCGGGTCATCGCCGGGAAACGCCCCGATCCCCATCACCGTGGTCGTCACCGGAATTCCGGTCGCGCGGGCGAACTTGGTCAGTTCTTCCGCCGCGTTCGCCGTGATGACGCCTCCGCCGACGTAAAAGATCGGCTTCTTGGAGCGCTTGATCGCGGCGATGACGCGGTTGATCGTCTCTTGAGGGATCGGCTGTGGTTCGGGGTGATAGCCGGGCAAATACATGTCCGGATCCCAGTCGATCTCGCCCTCAATCTTGGCGAGCTGGATGTTCTTGGGAATATCAATCAGAACGGGGCCAGGGCGACCGGTGCTGGCGACGTGGAAGGCTTCCTTGACGATGCGGGGGATCGAATGCAGGCACTTCTGAATCGAATCGTGACAGCGCCAGTCCTCGGCCCCCAGCAGGTAGTGATGCTTGGTGATCGGACGGCAGATCTCGACGATCGGCGTTTCCTGAAACGCATCGGTGCCGATGACCGCCTGCGGCACCTGCCCGGTGATGCAGATCAGTGGGATGCTGTCCATCTTGGCATCGGCGATCGCCGTGACGAGGTTCGTCGCGCCGGGTCCGCTGGTCGCCATGCAGACGCCGACCTCGTTGGTGGTGCGGGAGACGCCTTGCGCGGCGAAGCCACCGCCCTGCTCATGACGAGGCAGGATCGTGCGGATCTCGTCGCTGAATTTCCGCAGCGCCTGGTGCAGCGGCATGCTGCATCCGCCGGGGTAGGCGAAGATGGTCTTCGTGCCCATGCGCACGAGGCACTGGATCACGATATCAGCCCCATTCAGGGCGGTCTTGGTCTCGGTGGTCGGTGTGGCTGCCACGGACGCGGCCTCTTTGCAATCGGTGAGATGGCGGGAAGTTCTGAACAGTTCATGACTTCCGCTAAGCAAATCTGAGACACGGACCCTCAGATCGCTCGTCGGGTTCGCGAGAACGCCGGAAGTCCAGAAGTGTACCCCGCAATGCCAGTGAAAACGAGTCTCCAAACGCAAAAGCACCGCTTCCTCAGCGGAAAGCGGTGCGAATCTCCCGATTGAATGGGAGTCAACACGTCGTCGAGACGGGACGCCGCTGCGAGGTTACGGAGTCCCGGTGGCCGGAGCGGGGGGCACCGCATCTCCCGGGGGAATCGGAGTTTCTGCGGAAGTTTCGACGGGGGTCTCCGCTGATGGAGAAGTGGACTCTTCTCCGCCGGGGCGTCGGGGACGACCTGCTCCACTTTCGCTGCCTCCCATACCCGCACCGTCACCCATGCCCGTTCCCCCCATCCTCATGCCGGAAGCACTGGAACTGGCTTCCTCGCCAGAGGCCGCAGTCACTTCTGGCTCGGGTTCGAGCGGAGGACTGGGAGTGGTGAACGCCAACAGGACTGGTTCCGGGTCACGACTACACACCAGGGTGATCTTGTACTGGCCCGATTTGCAAAGGCTGAACCACGAACAATGAACATGGTCATAAGGTCCGAACGGGACGGGATCGCTCACCGCCGGTGACAGGGTTAATACCTGCATGGCCTCATTGAGGGTCGTCTCGTGTTCCTCATTGGCTGTGGACGCATTCAACGCATCCAATGTCTGGGCATATCCGCGCTGGGCACGGAATTCCAACATCACGACCACCAGCAGCAACCCAATACCGCCCCAGACGATCATCCGTTCCACGGGATTACGAGGTGGCTTAGACGTGGTCGGCACAGCAGGTGATGAATTCGAATCCACAGGCACATTCATGTTAAGCCAATCCAGTCGACAGGAGAGGGAGCAAAAAGTCTGACGGCAGCATGCCCTGTGGCGGCACGCGATGCAAGCTCACCGTTCTGGCGAGGCCCAAAACCCGCCGCGCGAGTGATCGAAGACCGCCTCGTGCCCGCGATGTCCGGCATCCACACGGCCCTCTTGAAACACCGTCTGCCCCATCACCCATGTCCGCACGGGCCACCCCGTGAGTTCCACTCCGTCCCAGGGGCTCCAGCCGCATTTAGTCAGTTGTTCGGAATTGCGGATCGTCTGCTTCTGTTGCAGGTCGACCAGGACGAGGTCGGCATCATACCCCTCGGCGATACGGCCTTTGTTGACAATGTCCCACAACCGCGCCGGGGCGTCGCACATCCACGAGACCACTTGCTCAAGCGTGCAGCGGCCCTGGTGGACGCTATCCAGCATCAAGGCCAGCGAGTTCTCGACCGCAGGCATGCCGGAGGGAGATTGAGGATACGGCAAGGCTTTCTCAGCCAGCGTATGCGGTGCATGGTCCGTGACGACCGACTGAATCAATCCCTCGTGAAGTGCCTGCCACAGGCCCGCGTTATCGGCAGCCGTCTTCAGACTCGGGTTCATCTGGACCAGCGTCCCCAAGCGGTCGTAATCCCCGACATGGAAGAACAGATGGTGCGGACAAACCTCCGCTGTGATCAGTCCTCGATGATCTCGCAACAATTCCACTTCAGCCGCTGTGGAGACATGCCGCACATGGAACCGATGATTGTGCCGGTAAGCGAGGTCAATGGCCCGGCGAGTGGAAATGACTGCCGCCTGCTCATCGCGCAGCACCGAGTGCTGCCGAACATCGTTTAAGGTGCCGAGTCGTTGTCTGTTGGCGGCAATCGTGGCCTCGTCCTCGCAGTGGGCACTGATCGGCAGCGTGGTCTCGGCGAAGATTTGTTCTAGGGCCGCTTGATTGTCGACGAGTAGGTCCCCAGTACTCGAACCGATAAATATCTTGATCCCCGGTGTTCGCTTCGCCGCCGCCAGTTCGGCCACGTTGTGTTCCGTGGCCCCGAGATAGAACCCGTAATTGACGACCGACTTCGTGGCGGCCAGTGCCAGCTTTTGGTGCAGTGTGGCAACAGTCGTTGTCGACGGCTTGGTGTTCGGCATGTCGAGGAACGTCGTCACGCCCCCCTTCGCTGAGGCCATGCTCCCGGTATGCAGGTCTTCTTTATGCGTCACCCCTGGATCGCGGAAGTGAACGTGGTCATCGATCACTCCCGGTAGTAGGTGCAGCCCGGTCGCGTCGACGATTTCATCAGCCGCCGCAGTCCGAGGTGGATCAATGGCGAGAATCTTCCCGCCCTCAATCAGCAGATTCGACCGGACAATCCCGGTCGGCAGAACGACATCAGCATGTCGAATGAGAGTGCGCATGGGGAGGATTCCGTGTGAGTGTGTCTTGAGGAACTGGTTCGAAACAACTTCCCGATTGGAATTTGAACAGAGGAATGTCCAGGCCGCAAAGGCACTTCGAATGGAACGCTTGGCGACTCTTGCGACCTTCGATTCATCTCGGGAGGTTGTTTTGGATCATGCCTGATCCCGCCCGAGTCCCCCCACCTCCCTCAATCATTCCGCTGATAACGCGGCTGTCCGCCCCAGCCGAGTTTCTGGTTCAGGGTCTTGTAGTAGCTGTGACCGGTAAGGCGGGCGAGTTGGAAGGAGACAGCGGCGCGGCGGACGATGATCTCGTCGCCGGGGTGCAGCGGCTCACGAATCTGTCCATCAATAGTCAGCATGACTCCGTCGGGGACGCGGGGCAGAGTGAGCCGGTATTCCAGATCGGCGCGGTCGACGAGCGGGCGATTGGTCAAGGTGTGAGGTGAGATCGGCGTGATGACGAACGCCTGCAAGTCCTGCTGCAAGATCGGGCCGCCCGCAGACAGACTGTGAGCGGTCGAGCCGACCGGGGTGCTGATAATCAGTCCGTCGGCGCTGTACGTCGTGACATGAACTCCTCCGACGGACAGTTCCACATCAATCATCGAGAGCGAACTACCCGCATGGATCGCGGCCTCGTTGAGGCCGAGATGTTTGCGTGAGCTGCCATCGGCTCTCCGATGTTCGCATTCCAGCATCAGGTGATTCACCACCCGGTAGTCGTGTGATTCCAGTCGGTGAATCTGCTGGCGAAATTCTTCGGGGGAGAGGTCCGCCAGGAAGCCCAAACGCCCGAGGTTGATGCCGATGATCGGCATCTGCCGGAGGCCAAACCCTCGGCAGGCTCGCAGGATCGCCCCGTCACCACCGAGAACCACAGCGAGGTCCGCCTCCTGTGTGGGCGGGCCGATCTCCTCGCCGATAATGATCTCCGCGATCTCGATCGACTTCCGTTTGCGCAGAAACTCCTCAATCGAAGTCCAAGCGGATTGAACCCGTTCGGAGTCGTCTCGGGTGACGATGACCAGACGCAAAGGGAGGCGAGACATCAGAGGACCAGCGAATATCGACGGACTGACGAAAGAGTTCGCGTGAACTCAGCGGCCACATGATATCTTCATCGACGGAACAGTGCGCGAGGAATCGAACGGCGATCCCCAGAAGTGTGTCCGTCCAAAAAAAGAGGCCGTGGCCAAGATTCGCCACGCAGGCGACAGCGTGATTCGATAGTTGACACTCTCTGCAAACGGCTGCCAGAGCGGCGAGCCGCCAGTGGAAACCATCAAGGCAAATGGCCCCCAACTGGGGTGGGCAGGCATTGAATCACTGGCTTTGGGGCACCGGAGATTCGGAGCGGAATGATTTCCGTTCTACTTCCCGCGCCCCAGCCCGTCATAGATCGCCGCTTCGGTCACGACCTTGTCCATGTAAATGTCGTGATCCTGCATCGGGATCTCCGGGAAGAGTTGGCACTCGAAGGCAAGAGCCACCAACGGGGTCTTTGCCAGAGCGTGTTCCAAGAGCTTGTCGTAATATCCCTTGCCGTGCCCGGTCCGGCCACCGCGACGGTCAAAAGCCACGCCCGGGACCATAATCAGATCGAGTTCCTCGACCGGCGTCTGCTTCGTCAAAATCCCGCGCAATTCCGCCTTCGGTTCCAGAATGCGGTACATCCCCAGTTCTAACTCGTCCATCGACTCCAGATGGAACAGCTCCAGTTCCCCGTCGACGCAGAAGGGGATCACGATCCGCTTGCCACTGGCCAGGGCTGCGGGAAGGGCCTGTCGGGTGCGGACTTCCGTCCGGACATCGACGTAGAACATCACGGTCTTGGCCGACTGATACTCGGGCAACTGCATCAAGCGATCGACAATGGTTTGGCTGACGCCGTCCTTGTCCGGTTGGTCTTTCCGGGCAGCGTGGGCCAGTTCGCGGATCTGAGTCTTGAGTTCGGACAACTGGGCGGCGGTTGACATGCTGGAGTATCCCGGATGTCGCGATCACGGGCAAACGGCCCGGCACTGGCGACGTTCACATTCTACGACTCACTAGCCGGTTGGCTATCTTGCGAGGGCAGATTTCCGGTTCATCCCACGATTTGGAGGGATGAGTTGCAAAATGCGGGGGGCTGCCATGAATGTGGAAGGAGCCATTCACGTGGTGCCCCCACTCCGACTAAATAATGCCATCGATCATGGGAAGAGCCAAGCGAGCGGAAGAGGGCGGGACGGTGTTTCATGTCCTCAATCGGGCGAACATGCGGGCGACGCTGTTCGAAACGCCGGAGGAC
>JAYTCW010000276.1:0-3977 GCA_043736295.1 Planctomycetota bacterium
ACCGTTCGACACGCTGATTGGCCCAGCGATCAAACGCCAGCATCCGCACGCGGTCTTCGAAGTCACGGCTTGGCCGATCGAGGGCAAGTCGCTGGCCGACCTCGAACGGGCGGCGAATCAAATGGTGCGGGCGATGAAGCCG
Source organism: Planctomycetota bacterium (assembly GCA_043736295.1). GTDB lineage: Bacteria > Planctomycetota > Planctomycetia > Planctomycetales > Planctomycetaceae > TH-plancto1. The sequence continues at coordinate 143 of JAYTCW010000276.1, forward strand.
GACCTCGTTGTCTTGGCGGTCCCTCGCACTGCGATGGCGGACTCGGACGAACAGTTCGTGAAGTCGTACTCGTGGGCCATGAACTCTTTCGCCTGGAGGTCCAGCACCTCGGGATGACTCGCCGGGTTGTTCGCCGAGAAGTCATCCACCGGGTCGACGATCCCGACCCCGAAGTGGTGCGCCCAGACGCGGTTCACAGCGGCCTTCGCGAAGTACGGGTTGTCTTTCGAGATGACCCACTGCGCGAGGTTCGCGCGGCTGTCGGAGATCTTCGACCAGTCGGGTTCGGCCCCGCCGAGGAAGCGGGTCTGCACGACGATATCGGTGTCGGGAATCTTGATCGAGCGCTTGTCGTCAGCGGGCTTGTTGCCCGTGATCGTCTCGACCACTTTCTCGACGACAGTTGCGGGAGGCTGCATCGTGCCGGTGTCCTTGAAGAACGCGGCGTAGCTCCAGAATTCCTCGCGCTTCCATTTGTCGAACGGGTGGTTGTGACACTGGGCACACTCGATCCGCACCCCCAGGAACATGCGGGCACTGGCTCCGGCGATCTCCTCCGGCTTGCCTTGCTTGGCCCGGTAGAAGGCCAGCGGGCTGGGAGCGCCGGGTTGCTGGAGGTTGTCTATCGCCTCGGTCCCCAGGGGAAGCGTGAGCAACTCTTCCGCGATCTGGGCCAAGTTGCGGTTCTCGGCCAGACGCGACCGGAGCCACGCCTCGAACCCCGGCAGCAAGAACCGGATCGTCTCGTCACTTGACGCCTCGGGCAGCATGATCGCCCGCCAGACGTTCGTGTAGTTCACAATATATGTCGGGCTGTCCAAGAGTTTGTCGACCAGCTTGGCTCGTTTATCGAGAGCGATGTCAGCCAGAAAGTCGCGGACCTCGGACGCCGGAGGAATACGGCCACACAGATCGAGATGGACTCGCCGGCAGAACTCCGCATCGTCCGAGCTGGCTGCGGGAGTGATCTTGTCAGCGGCCCACCGCTCGGTAACGAGCGCGTCGATCTGGGCGGCGACTTCGATGGGGACCGCAGGAGCCTGAGCCTCTACCGAAACCGGCCATAACACCAACACCAGGCCCAGAGCGATCCACCGCAGACTCAAAAAACTCGACATGATGCCGTCCCTCAACTGCTCCACAGCCACCCGGAAAGAATTACGTATCGACTGTCGGGAACGTGGGCCGTTTCTCCTGGATGCCAGGAGATTGGTTCCCGCATGAGAATACCCACAACGCGCAGAGGTTCCAAGGCGTGGTTTGCAGGGGTCTGAGTTGCCAGAAAGACTTCAGCGATTCCAATCACTGGGAGCCCCAGTGAGGTGGGCAGCTGTGGGGAGACAGGAGGCGTCGAGTGAACATTCATCGTCGGTTTCGTGGCGATCAACTCCCAGAAGTGGGCTTCGTTCCCACCGGGATGGGCTCATTTCGGAAGCGATCAATTCTGATCCAGTCCCTGCGGTGCCCTGATGCCATTTTGACAGTGGGGGGGCTGTGTGGACGATTCGCGAACCGCCAAAACCGCCAAGCCAAACCCAATTGAATCACCACATCCTGTATCATTGAATAGACTTAGGAGCGAGATGCGAATATGGAACGCAATTCGCTCTGTGACGATTAGAAACATCACGTCTGTGGACTGTGAGCAGGAGAGATCCTGCCCAGATTCATAGGCTCAGCCTGCTGTGGAGTAGCGAGAACATGTCGAAGAAGGCCAAGTCGAGCGGCGGGATCAAGATTGTGCCACTCGGAGACAAGGTGGTCCTCAAGCGGCAGGAAGCCGAATCGAAGACGGCGGGCGGGATCGTTCTGCCCGATTCGGCGAAGGACAAGCCTCAGAAGGGCGAAGTCATTGCTGTTGGCGATGGGCATGTCCGTCGCGACGGCGCTCGCATTGCATTGACCGTCAAGGAAGGCGACAAAGTGATCTTCTCGTCCTATGCAGGCGACGAGATCAAGATCGGCGAAGAGGAGTATCTGCTCCTTCGCGAGAGCGACATCCTCGCGGTGTACTAACGTCTCTCCGGAAACTTCCGAAGTCTTCTGAGACTTCGGAAGTTTGATACGCGACATCCACACAGCAAAAGTCTGACGACTTCTGCTACTACCACACACTCAAACTGGAGAACGCCCATGGGCGCGAAGATCATTGCTTTCGACCAGGAAGCTCAAGAAGCGATGCGGCGGGGCGTCAGCAAGCTGGCCCGTGCGGTCCGCGTCACCCTCGGTCCCAAGGGCCGGAACGTCATCATCGAGAAGAGCTTTGGCTCTCCGACCGTGACCAAGGACGGCGTGACCGTGGCCCGCGAAATCGAACTGTCAGACAAGTTCGAAAACATGGGTGCCAGCATGGTGAAGGAAGTCGCCAGCAAGACTTCCGATAACGCCGGAGACGGCACCACCACTGCCACGATCATGGCCGAAGCGATCTTCGTCGAAGGTCTGAAGTCGGTCGTCGCCGGGGTCAGCCCGCTCGAAATGAAGCGGGGCATGGACAAGGCGGTTATCGACATCATCGACAAGCTGAAGTCGATGGCGATCCCGTGCAAGGACAAGAAGGCCATCGCCCAAGTCGGCACCGTGGCGGCCAACGGCGATGACACGATCGGCAAGATCCTCGCCGATGCGATGGAGCAAGTCGGCAAGGACGGCGTCATTACCGTCGAAGAAGGCAAGAGTCTGCAGACCGAATTCAACGTCGTGGAAGGGATGCAGTTCGACCGCGGCTACCTGTCGCCGTACTTCGTCACCGACACCGCCAGCATGGAGTGTGTCTTCGAAGACTGCTACGTGCTGATCCACGAGAAGAAGATCACCAACATCAAGGACCTTGTGCCGGTCCTGGAGAAGGTCGTCAACTCCGGCAAGCCGTTGCTGATCATCGCCGAAGAAGTCGAAGGCGAGGCGCTTGCCACCCTCGTGATCAACAAGATGCGGGGTGTGTTCCGCTGCGTCGCGGTTAAGGCTCCTGGCTACGGCGATCGCCGCAAGGCGCTCCTGCAAGATGTCGCCATCATGTGCGGCGGGCAGGCGATCTTCGAAGACCTCGGCGTGAAGCTCGAAAACGTTCAGCTGAGCGACCTCGGTCGCGCTAAGAAGTTGGTGGTCGACAAGGACAACACGACGATCATCGAAGGAGCTGGCAAGAGCGCTGACATCAAGGCTCGCATCGAGCAGATCAAACGTGAACTCGAAGCCAGCTCCAGCGATTACGATCGCGAAAAGCTCGAAGAGCGAATCGCCAAGCTCTCCGGCGGTGTGGCCCAGATCAACGTCGGGGCAGCCACCGAATCCGAAATGAAGGAGAAGAAGGCCCGCGTCGAAGACGCCCTGCACGCCACCCGTGCAGCTGTCGAAGAGGGCATCCTTCCCGGCGGCGGAGTCGCCTTGCTGCGAGCCTCGATGAATGTCGATGGCGGCAAGATGACCCACGACGAAGAGGTCGGCTACAACATCATCCGCCGGGCTTGCCGGGCTCCGCTGACCCAGATCGCGGACAACGCCGGAGTCGATGGCGGCGTGGTCTGCGAGAAGGTCTCGGAACTCAAGGGCAACCAAGGTTACAACGCCGCGACCGGTGTCTACGAAGACATGGTCAAGTGCGGTGTGATCGACCCGGTCAAGGTGACCCGTTCGGCCCTGACCAATGCCGCCAGCGTCGCCACCCTCCTGCTGACCAGCGACGCCCTCATCGCCGAGAAGCCCAAGGCCAGTGCTAAGGACAGTCACGACGACCACGGCGACATGTAAACTGTAGAACGAAATTCATTCCGTTACTCGCGAGTGTCAACGGAATGATATGACAACCCATCAAGCCCCCGAGTCCTCTCGGGGG
>JAYTCW010000277.1:0-22716 GCA_043736295.1 Planctomycetota bacterium
CCAGAGGGCAGGCGGCTCGCTTCGCCGAGTGACGGGCACGTCGGAGGCACGCAGGAGGCACGTCGGAAACGTGCCCCACAGCCAGCGCGGCGTCTCTGACCGTAGCTCATGTCGCTCCGCGACTGAGATTTCGTCTGCTGGACGCCCCTGCAGGCTTCGTTTGAGGCGTGTATCGGCGGGCGGAATGCGAGTCGCGGAGCGACATCGCCTACGTGCCAGTCCTGTTTACAGCACTGGCTTCGCCCTCCCGGCGGGCGAGGCTCAACCCCCAAACTAAGCGTTGACGGTGTGCTATTGCATTCCACAATTTGGTGAGCGCCCTCGTAGCCTGGACCCCTGGGTCCGGGCGGAACGGACTTGGGGTCCGTTCTACTTCTCGGCGCGAACGCAATAGTGCAATGCTCTAAGCGAGCGGCCGGACTTCGCACTCAAAGACTTCCGAAGTCTTCCGAGACTTCGGAAGTCTCGGGGGCAGGTTTTCACTTGCCGCTCGCTTTATTGATACGCTGTACCGATCATACTCAGCGGCGACCACCGCGCAGCCCGAGCAGTATGCCGCCGAGTATCCCCGTGACCAGCCCGAGCAAGTGGCACGTCATGCTGACCTTCGGCGTCAGCATGTCGCACACGCTTTGGAGCACGATGAACGAACAGACCGATCGGAACTGGCCCCGCACCAAGGGTGTCCCCTCAGACAATCGCCCGACCAGCAACACGCCCCACAATCCACCCAGCAGTCCCATGATCCCGCCGCTGGCCCCCGCGAAGACGGCTGTCTCGTCTTCGGCGAGAAACGTCAGCCACGGCAGGAGGAATCCCGACACCATCACGCAGGTCAGGTAATGGACCAGCATCCAAAGTGGCCCACTGGCCCGCTCGAACATCCGCCCCAGAAACAGTAGCCCCAGCAGATTCAGCGACAAGTGAATCGGGCCGAAGTGCAGGAAGCCCGACGCCAGAACGCGCTGGGCGAGTGTCTTCCACTCGAGTGCCTCGCCCGCGAGCGGCAACTCCAGGGCCCCCAGTCCGACGAGGTTATCGACATCCTCACTCCCGCCGGGAATCTCGCGCAGGTACATGATGGCGATGGCCAATCCCAGCAGTAGCGTGATGACTGGCCAGCGACGACCTCGCCCCGACAGCACAGCGTAATGCGCATCGTGGGCGATGACCGATCGCACGCCGCTGAGTTCCAGCAACCCCCGATTTCGCACTGCGTCGTCGGGAGGACCCACAGCGGGGAGTGCCAGACGCCGCTCAATCATCGGTCGAAGTGCCGGGCTGGAGCGCGGCAACAGCTGCGTCAGCCGTTGCTGAGCGCGTACGGTATCGCCGCTAGTTTGCTCGGCCACCGCCAGCCAGAACTCGCGGGTCTCTCTCGCAATCAGTTGCCCACTGCACAGAAACAGGTTCTGAATTGTGTTCAGATCACCCAGAACGGCGAACACCCGCAGGGACAACGCGGCGTTCTGTTCGGGGGGAAAATGGCTCTGACCGATCAGCAGGCTGACTCGATTCAGCTCTTCCCACGCCCCGCGTTCGGCTAGAGCCTGCACCTTTCCGCTGATCAAGTTGGGATCGGTTAGCCCCTGATACGGGAGCGAGTCGAGCTGAAATTCAAACGCGGGCCAATCGCCGGACATCTGGGCCTCGGTCACCATGCACAGATTCCGCAGGCCGCTGTCGTGGAATCCAGACTGCTCGGCGAGTTGCGTTCCGGTCGCGATCTCGCCCCGTTGGAGGTGACGGAGTACCCGCACCATCCGTCGCAAACGCCGCGCTGCGTCCGTCGGTTGCAGAACAGCAAAGACCGCAGAGGTCCATCGCGCCAGCCCCAGCTTTCGCTGCTGCATCAACTGGTATGACCAGTGCTGTAGCCACATCGGCACCAGGATTAGTACCGCCCACGGGCCGATTGTGACTCTGCCAGCGATTTCGGGAGCATGCCACCAAGTGACGCCCAGCAGCAGCAGGATGCCGATCGTTTTGATGAACCACACGCGGGCGGGTTGCATGGCCAGTAGCCATACGCAGTTCACCAGCACCAGCGTGATAAACAGGTCGTTCAGATCCATGCGACGCCCCCACTGGCTCGTCGCTGTGTCTGGCTGACGGCTGATGGCTGACCGGTGATGGCTCTCTGCACGCTCACTCGTAATCCCACTTCGACTCCCACGGGTCTTTCGTCTGCTTCTGCCAGTCTTGCAGCTGGGTTTGCAGCAGCTTTAAGCGTTCGGCATGGGCGGGGTTGTCGGCGAGGTTGGTCGTCTCCCACGGGTCGTTCTTCAGGTCGTACAGTTCGAACCTCGGACGATGCAGGTACGAGTCGACGGTCTTGCGACCATAGTTCGTTAGTCCCTGCTTGAGTACCGCTTGCCACGTCGGCGAGGCTTGCAGGTCACTCGCAAACGGGTACGGCAGCTGATGCGCGATGTTGAAGATCAGCTTGAAGTCTCCTTCGATCAGCACCCGCATCGGGTAGTACATTGTGACTTCGTGGAACGTGTGCGAGGCGTGCAGGGTGTCCCATCCTTCGGGGTGCGGCTGGGTCATCGCGGTGACGAACGACCGGCCATGAAAGGTGACCGGTTGGACGGGGCGAGCTTTCGGGCGCGGGCCCTCCGGGTTGTCATCGTTCGGTCCAGGCTGGATCGGCGGTTGCGGGGCGGGAGTGACTTGGCAGAAGTCGAGGATCGACGGCGTGATATCGGTCCACGCGACTCGGGCGTCACACGTTGTCCCCTGCTCCTTCGAGAGCGGATTCCGCACGAGCAGGGGTAGCTGCATGCCGGGCTGGTGGAGGTTGGTCTTGGCACCGGGGAAGGGAGGACCATTGTCGGAGAGGAAGAGGACCAGCGTATCCTGGGCCCGGCCGCTGGTGTCGAGGTAATCGAGCAGTTTGACGATCCCCTGGTCGAAGCGGTTGATCGCCTGGTAATACTCGGCCAGTTCGGCCCGCACTTCGGGAAGGTCGGGCAACCACGGCGGGATGACGATCGACTGCGAGTCGAACGCGACCGACTCGCAGCCGGGGTAGGCAGGCTTCCCCTGCGCATTGGTATTCCCGAATCCTCCGGGGCCACCGCCGCGATGTGGGTCGCTGGAGCAGTAGTAGAGGAAGAACGGCTTGTCGGTCGTCTCGCTCATCCACTGGATGGCATTGTCGGCCATCTTTGCCGAGTTGCGGGCTCCCTGAATTCCGTCGTTGCGGTAGCTCTCGAAGTGGTACACCGACTCTGGAGCGAGGTGGTACTTGCCAATCGAGCAGGTCGCGTAGCCCGCCTTGGCCAGCATTACGGGGAGACTCGGCACCGAGGAGTACGTGGAGAAGTGATGCGTGTCGTGGGCATGCCCGTAGTGCCCCGTCGAGTGATTGTGCAAGCCCGTCATCAGCACTGACCGACTGGCACTACAGCTGGCCGTCGTGCAGTGAGCGCGCGTGAAGCGTGTCCCCGTGGCGGCCAGCCGATCGAGCCCCGGGGTCCTCGCCGCCTTGTCCCCATAGGCCCCGATCTGGAACCCGAGATCGTCCGCCACGATCAGGATGACGTTGCGCCGAGCGGGGGTATTTTCCGCGCTGTCAATGTTTGTGGCAGTGAGGCCAGCAGCGAACAACAAAAGTAGCGTGGGCTTTAGCCCACGCATCCCGCAAGTGAACCGTCTCGCGTGGTCTAAAGCCCACGCTACAAAGAGCCTCAACGCAGCAACTGCCAAGACTCGTCTCACTCTTCGCCCCCTCTGGCTGACTGCTGACAGCTGATCGCTGACAGCTACTTCACCTTGTAGCACATCAGCTGATCCATATCCCGCAGGAACAGGCACCCGTTCGCGACGACCGGGTGTGGCCAGGCGGGCTTGTCGCTACGGGAAGGCTCGAAGCGGCCCGTCTCTTCATAGGCGGTCGGCGTGGCCTTCACAAGGGCGACCGGGCCTTGCTCGCTCCGCAAGATCAGTTGACCATCGGCGTACACGAGCGACCCCTTGCCGACCGAGCGGTCCTGCCACTTGACGTTGCCGGTCTTCAGTTCGAGGCACTTCAGCACCGCTTCGTCGAATCCGTACAAGTGCCCGTCTACGACCACCATCCCGCCGTGGTGGTTCTTCATGTCCTTGGTGCTGTAGACCTCGGTGGCATTGATCTTGCCACGCGAGCCCGACATCTTGATTAAGGTGCCGCCGGTGCCGTACCCCGAGGCTGCGAAGATCGAATCGCCCTCGAACACCGGCGAGGAGCAGTTGGCCGTTCCATTCGCGGGTGAGGCATTTCCCCACAGCAGATTGCCGGTCTTGGCATCGACGGCGATCACTCCCGTATGCACGAAGTTGACATAGATCCGCGTGCCGCCGAACTCAATCGGCAGGATCGACGAGTATCCCGTCTGCGGGTCGCCGGGGACGGTGGTCTTCCACTTCAGCTTGCCACTGTTCTTATCGAGCGACACCATGGCCGCCCCCTTGCCTCCGGGAGTGCAGACGAGGTTTGGTCCGTCAATTAGTACCGACTCGCTAATGCCCCAAGTGATGTTGTTGGCACCGAACTCTTTGAGGATATTCCCGTCCCACACTTTTTTGCCTGAAGCCAGTTCGAGGCAGGCCAGATCGCCGTTGCCGCCGAGGACGTACACCTTGTCCCCATCGATCGTCGGCGTCCCGCGCGGACCGTTGCCCATATTCTCGCGATAAGCACTCCCCGTCGGGGTCGCCCACAGCTCTTTCCCAGTTTCAGCATTGAGGCAGATCGTGGTCTCCGCATTGCCTCGGTTCCCCATCGTCAACAGCTTGTCACCCGACAAGGCGACCGAAGAGTACCCTTCGCCCATCCCGGAAATGGTCCATTTCAGTTCCGGTCCGCCAGACGGCCAAGATTTCAGCAGTCCCGTTTCGGGAGACACATTGTCCCGATTCGGCCCACCGTATTGGTGCCAGCCGGTATTGGCTGTGGCTCCTGCTGACTTGGCTCCACCGGTGCGAGGCGTGGCCCCGGCGACCGACTTGGCGACGATCTTGGTGACCTTGCCCGCTGTGGTGGTGGTCAGGGTGACGCGCTGCCCTTCGGCAAGGTCTGCCAGTGCGGCCTTCTTGCCATCAAGGGTGATGTTCGTCTTCTCGTCGGTGGTGAACTCCTGCCCCTTCTTCGAGGCGGCGTCGACGGTAATCTCGCCGGTATCGGCATCAACCGTCGCGAGGACGCCCGCCACACCGGCGGCGAGAGCCACCACGCTCCAGGACAGAACCACCACCAGAACCACAGTACCCACAATTCGTTGCCACATGATGAGAGTCCTTCCAATTAGCGAAACCACCAAAGAGTAGGACGGGCCCATTGGCCCGTCCCCGATCGACTTGCTGACGCCATGCCACCCGGCATGGGCTGCGATTGGATGTGTTCCAAGGACGGACGGGCCAATGGGCCCGTCCTACGTTGGACTACTCTCGCCACCCGTGGGCGTTCCGCACGTCGATCATCGTCGACAGAATGTCGTTCCACGTTTGCGGGTTGTTCATGACCGAGTTCGGGAACATGCAACCGTCCCAGCAGATGTGCCGGTAACGCATGTGCGGCATGCCGCCGTCCCCTTCTCGGAGCCAGTAACCCGCTCGCTTGACGATGTCGAGCTTGCCGTTCGGATCCTTCGCCGGGCAGTGGCGGCCGGTTTTGTCATGACTGCCCGACCCGTGAACCGTGCCGTCGTTCTGAGCGACATGGAAGTCGGTCGTCCAAGGCCGCAGCGTGTCGGTCAGCTTCATGTAGGCTTCGTCGAAGGCGGCTTCGTCCTTCCAATCGAACCCTTCCGGCAACAGTCGGTGTTCGGGAGCGTTGTACCCGAGGAGATACATCAGTGTGTGCGACATGTCCGCCTGGAAGCCGAGGGTCTCGGGGCGGTCGACGCGCTCCAGCAGGTCGACCATTGTGATCCACGACTGCATCCCGCCCCAGCAGATCTCCCCTTCCGCAGCCAGCTTCTCGCCGAAGTCCTCGGCGATTTCACAAGCCATCCACAGCGTCTCGGCAATCTTGCGCTGGTTCCCAATCGGGTCCTTGAGAAAATCGGAAGGCCCGCAGGCGGTGTCGATGCGGACGATCCCGTAGGGGCGAACCCCCATCTCGCGAAGCGTCATCGCGATTTCACAACCCTTCTCGACTTGAGTGAGAAAGTTCTTGCGTCCTTCGCCTTCATCGAGTGCGGGACCACCTCCAGTCCCTTGCCAGACCGGAGCCACGACTGAGCCGATGGTCAAATTGCGTTTCGAAGCCTTCTCTGCCAACCGCTTCAGATCATCCTCGGTGGCATCGATCGAGATGTGCGGGTCGTACAGAAACAAATCAAAGCCATCAAACTTGACGCCATTCACCTCGGCCTTAGCGGTGTGGTCGAGCATCGTGTCGAGATCGATACACGGCTCCGCACCGGGCGAGCCTTTGCCGACGACGCCGGGCCAGGCGGCATTGTGAAGCTTGGGATAGTTGTTGACCTTCATGGCTGTACCTTCAGCGGAAAACACGATTCGCCTGGAACTCGACGCCAAACACCGGGACCACACGCAGCGCGTGACCGGAGGCTCAGACACTGTACCGAAGTTCTCCGCAGACGACAAAGGAGCGGATGCCTCTCCTGATTCGGGGCAGTCATGCTGGCCGGAGTGACCTATTGAAATGACTTCCATGTCAGGTCTTGAGACTGCTTGGCTCTCCTCACTTGCAAGGTGAGGGTGTATGTCAAAACGTCCCTCGAAACGGCACTCGAGCTCTCTTCATCATTCTGCCCCCCATCGTTCTGCCAAGCCGCAAGCGGGGCCTTCCTGCCTGGCAGAACGATGGAGGCAGAATCATGGAAGGAGAATGAATAAATCATCAAACGGTTCCCTCGCATGTTTTGACATGACTGGGCTTCCCCCCTCCGGGTGAGGGCGAGTCAACAGCCGAAGCCGCCTGAATGACACACAGCCGGGACAAACTGTCCCGGCTGTGTGCGTGTGTCCTGCGTTCTGGGAACGCAGATTCATGACCATCAAGTTTCGCGGTTACTCGTCCCGCAGTTCGTCACCAGCCTGCGACAGAATCTGCGAGGCGACGTGTGCCGGACTGTAGCCAGTCGGCAACTTGACCATCGGCTTCTGGGCGATGGTGCAGAGCCGCTGCACGCTCTTGATCGGAACGCTGACGCCCCGCACGCCGACGAGGACGATGACTGGATCGACTTCGTCGAGTTCCTCTTCCAGGCGGTCGAGCGACTCGTCATCTCGCATGGCGACCCAGGTCAGTTCCTTGAGGCCAAATCCCTCAATGAGGGCTTCGGCGACATCGGCCCGGCGTTCACCACCCGCGAAGACGACATGGCGTCCCTTCAGGAGCTTGCGAACTTCGAGGACATCAGGTTCCGGCCACGACTCGTCATCAGCTGCCGCGTCTTCATCGTCGCCGCCGAAGTCGTCTTCATCCTCTTCGGGTTCTGGTTCCGGCTCGACGACTGCGGCACGTCGCCGAGTCGTGGGGGCTGCGGTGCGGCGTGTCGAGCGAGCGGGAGGAGCCACTTCGACTTCCGCCTCTTCGTCATCGTCCGCATCGTCATCATCTGAGGAATCATCGTCGTCGAGGTCGTCGTCGGTCTCATCCGCTTCGTCGTCGCTCGTGGAGTCCTTCGAGTCGCTTTCCGCGACTTCCTCCTCGGTAAATCCACCTGCATCGGAGCGGCGTTCGATCTCCTCCAGCACGCGTTCGAAGCCCGGATGGTCTTCGATAATCGGAGCCGAGTCGAGAACCCCTTCAAACAGGTTGTACAGCTCGCGACTCGTCGGAGCGACGCCCAATTTGAGCAAGCTTTCGACGCTTTCGGCGATTTCACGCCACTGCTCGTCTCCTTCGTCATCGTTCTCGAGATTCTTGATCTCGGTGACGTGTCCATGCAGCTTCACAAACAACCGAGCCCGCTCCTGATTGCGCTCTTCGCTGTTCAAGCTTTCGGACTCCAATCCGCCAATGCGGGACTGAAGGTCGGCCCAGCGAGCCGGGTCCGCCGGATCATCCAGACGCATATGGCGCTTGATCAGAATGTGTTCGCGAGCGGCCACTCCACGCAGCCAGCGGAAGACGGCGTTCTGGTCAAAGTCCCAGTAGTCATTGACTTGTGAGACACCCATACGGACGGCGGACTGTGCCTCGGCCAGCAGGTCGAGAGCCTGCTCAAACACAATCCGGTCCCGACCTTCATCGGCGAGCAGCCGACGCGCCAGCGAGGTCGCAGCTGCCATGTTTTCGAAGCACTCGGCGAGGTCTTCGAGGAGTCGGGTATTCTCTGGCGGACGCCATTGGGACGACAGCATCCACAAGTAGCAGTCGGGGAGTTCCTTGGCCCGGCGGATCAGTTCCCGATCAACGGGGGAGATTTCGGTCTGGTAGTCGGCGCGCTTCGCCAAGAGAGCTTGGCGATCAATCGCCCATAACAGCGATTCGCGTTTCAGGCGGCAACGCGTTTCGATCATGGGGAGATCGTCGTCGGTGACCGGCATCGCCCCACTGCGCCCAGGAGTCCGCCCACCGATGGACGAAGGGACATCGGATTCTTCACGAGTGAATTCACGAGGACGGATTGCGGGAGCGACTTCCGGTTCCCGAGTCTCGGGCCGCGTACTCGTTCCACGAATCGGTGGTCCCCCCTTGGTCACTTCCAAGAGACAGGCCGCCAATGCCCGCAATTCGGACTTGAGTTCCATGTCATCCTGAGAGTCGCGAACTAACTTTTCAGTCAGCTTCGAGAGCAAGCGATTCAGTTCAAACTGCATTCGGATCTACCTTTGGGGCCCATCAAGAAAATGAAATCACGGTTTGGTTCGGGAGGCGAAGTCATATGGAATACGGTCAATAGTTGACGCAAACCATTACACCATCAGTTCCTGTGTTTCTCGGACTGTCGGGGGTGGCGAAGCCTCGTGACCTCGCTGCAAATCGAGAACTCGCCGCCCTCTCCACGGGAAGTGATCCACAACTCGACGGATTATAGACGAGGCGGGAGCGACTTGCACCTGAATGGGGGAAAAAAGTGGGGAGTGGGGAGTGCTCTTGTTCCTATTCCCTATTCCCTATTCCCTATTCCCCCTCTCACTCGACACTCGGCACACGAGTCGCCTAGAGTGTCTCGTGTCAGTTCCCATCTGGGCTGCCCGTAACGACTCGCGGTCCCGGCTCGGCCTGTCTGACAGAAATCGCCCGGATTTCGGGAACTCGTCGACCCCGCCACTCGTCTTAAACGGCGGATGCATCCCCCTTGATCACCGACGACCAACTTCTGATCGAGCGTTGCCGCTCCGGTCATCCGGAAGCGTTCGGTGATCTCGTCACAAAATATCAGCGTCGGCTCGTGCGTACGCTGAAAACCCTGCTGGGCAACGAGTTCGACGCTCTGGATGTGTCGCAAGATGCGTTCCTGCAAGCCTTTCTGAAACTGGAGTCATTCCGCGGCGAGTCCGCGTTTTACTCCTGGCTCTTTCGAATTGCCTGGAACGCCGCTGCGACACTCCGCCGCAAGCAGCGAGTGCGATCCGGGGCGTCGCTGGATGCCCTACGAGAGCAAACCGGGGCGGAGCCGACCGACCTGAATCCCTCCTCAGAACCCTCCCACTCGTTGCAATCCGAAGAAGACCGACAACTGTTGCGAAACGCCCTCGACGAGTTGGGTGAAGACTACCGGACAGCCCTGATTCTGAAGGAAATCGACGGGTTGCCTTATGAAGAGATCGCTCTTCTGACCGAAAGTCCCATTGGCACCGTTCGCAGCCGAATCCATCGAGCCCGCCAGGAGCTACGGACCAAACTTGACCGAACCCTGAAAGCCGTGGAACGATGAGCGTTGAGAGATGAGCGAACGAAGCTGCCTCCCAACCCCCAACCCTCAACCCTCAACCCTCAACGATCCCTCCCATGACCGCTCACAGTCCCGATGATCGACTCTCCGCGTTTTACGACGGAGAACTCTCCGCCGCTGAACGTGCGGAGGTTGAACGTCTCGTGACTGCGCAGCCGGGATTGCGGGCCGAGTTGAACACACTGACCGGACTGAGCCAGCAGCTGAGCGACTTGGCGGATGACTTGCCCGAGATCGATCTCCGGCCGCGCGTCATGCAGAGGATTGCGGCGTCCCGACCAGCGACATTGAGCGGCGACGCTCCCACTCGCAGGCGGTGGATGCCCTTGGCGCTCTTGGTCTGTTCGTTGACGCTATTGGTCGCGGCGGTATTGCCATGGCTGCCTCTGTCGAACAACACAGAGTTGGACTTCGACAATGGGCCGCGAGTTCTGACGACGGACGAACTGGCCAAGTTGATGAAGGATGCTGCGGCGACACCGGGGGTGAGCGCTGAGTACCCCGGGGAGAGCATTGCGTCGCTCGATTCCCCGGCGATGGCCAGCATGACCGCGCCGGACGGAGTCGGACTGGGCGGGGTGGCGGCGTTTACGGAAGGCAGCGAAAACATCGACGGCACCGGCCCCAGCGAGTTACTCGCCCGTATCGAGCGGCGGCGCGACCTCAAGCCGGGCGACATTGTCAGCCAGTTGATCGAGGGCGGCGATGTCCCGATGATTGCCGATTACACCGTGATCGATGTCCGCCGCACTGCCCGAGATGTGGAGTTCCTCCTCCAAAAACATAGCATCGTGCCTCTGCTGGCTTCGGATCGCCGGGAGACTTCCGAATCGACCGGAGGCAGCGAGCTCCAGGCCACCACGCCGGCTCCTTCGGAAATCATCAAGGTCTATCTGGTCGATGCCGAGACGGAGTCACTCAACACCGCCTTTATCGAATGCGAACGCCTTCAGGAAGTCGTCGCCTTGAATTACTTACCACTGGGTCTGGATGAGGCAGGCGGCGCTGTGTTGGCTTCGCAGAATGGTCCCGCGATGCAGTCTGCGGATGCCTCCCCCGTCGTGGTTGGTTCGCCTCTTGCGGCACCGGTAGCGATGCCGCGTGCAGTCACCCAGCCGGGGCTCCGTAGTGCGGATGAGGTCGTGGCGAAAGACGCATCAGTGGCTCGTAAGTCGATGGCGGGTGGGCAGCCGTTACCGCAGGACGAGCGTGATCAACAAACTGACAAGAAGAGAGACGATGTCGTTCGAGTCAAGGGAAAGGCTGCGTCCGACGTGAACGGCAACTCGATCATCATCGAAAACGGGCACGAGTTCTATTCGGAGGTCATGCAGCGCCAGGTTCAGTCACTCAAAAACGCGGATCGAGGTTATGCCGTCAAACAGCAGCAGAACATCGAGAGTCCCGCGATTTCCGTTCGCCATGCACCAGCCTCCCAAGCCCTGGAAGCACTCTCGAATCCGAATTCAGTCCCACAATTCGATGGTCGACGGGGTGGGAACGGTGTCCTCTCCAACAATGCCTACAACAACAACGCCTATAACGGGGGGCGTACCCGCCAACGGGCGATCCTCGTCCTTCGCTCTCAGTCACCCCCGCCGCCGCCAGAGGCGACTCGCCTGAACCGGTAGCTATGCGTTATGCTTCGCACGGCCAGATGTGAGGTGTTTCGGCGTAGCCACGTTTCGCCAGAACGTGGGCGAATTGGCTCGTGAGTCCGCCCACGAGTGAGGGGCTGCTACGGGAGTTGATTTCCCACCGGCGGCCTCACTTCACGATCTCCGTCCCGATTCCGGTATCCGAGTAAATCTCCAGCAGCAGCGAGTGCGGCATGCGGGCGTCGATGATGTGGACCTTGCGGACCCCGGCTTCGAGGGCCTCCAGCGAGGCTTCGACCTTCGGCACCATCCCGGCATTGATCACACCCGACTTGATCAATTCGCGCACGCGCTCCGAGTTCAAGTTCGACTGCAACGTCGTGGGGTCGTTCTTGTCTAGGAAGATCCCCTGCACATCGCTCAGGAACACCAGCTTCTCCGCCCGCAATAGACGAGCCACGGCGGCGGCAGCTGTGTCGGCATTGACGTTCAGTCGGCCCCCTTCGGAGTCGAGAGCAACCGACGGGATAATCGGGATTGCCCCCGCGCGGCAGGTCGCGGTCAGTAGTTCGCGATTGATGTTGGTCACGTGTCCGACGCGACCGAGATCGACCTCGCCGCCCGCGTCGTCTTTCATCGTGAGGCGTTCCCCGATCAGCACATTCTGCGACCTGAAATTCATCGGCACCGCCCTGCCCCCCAGGTTGCGAATCTCGTCAACCAGCCCCTCGCAGATCTCTTCGGCTAAGACGCGAGAGACGATGTCGAGCGTGGCATCGTCGGTGTAGCGGCGCCCGTTGACCCACTTGGGCACGAAGCCCGCCGAGTCCATCGCCTTGTTGATCGCCTTGCCGCCGCCATGGATCAGGATCGGTCGCATCCCGACCGCCTCCATGAACAGCACATCGCTCAAACACCGCCGCACCGCTTCGGTCTCTTCCAAGGCCGAACCGCCCAGCTTGATGACCACGTACCTGTCGCGAAATTGGCGAATCCAACCGAGGGCTTCGACCAGTACCTGAGCCTTGCGAATCGCTTCGTCCACGGTGGGATAACTTCCTGGTGAAGGGGGAGTGAGAGGTCGTGTCGGATCGGAAGGAGGACGCTCCTTCGAAGCTCCCCTCCCTCTGAAGTGGGGGATTGTCGAGTGCCAGGGAAATGGTGTCAACGGGTCGCATCAATCGGCCACGGCAACGCACGGTTTTACAGTGCGTTGGTTTTCAGTCGTCAGTCGTCAGTCATCAGTTTTCAGTCAGAGAACATTTGCCCAACTTCAGTCAGGCGAGCGGACAGACTTGCCTCACCGGTGGCACGGGCGTCCCGCCCGTATTTTCCGGCGAAGACGCATGGGCGAGACGCCCATGCCACGGGACATGATGTCTGTCCGCTCGCCTAAGTGCGTTCCCGGATCAATCAGCTGGAAGTCCCTCGAGATTCACGGGCGACTGGTCCATTCGGCCTTCCCACCAGAGCCACGTGATGAGCGCTCCGACCAGCGGCAGGCAGCCGACAAGGGCCAAGCCCGCGTCGAAGGGTCCGATCCAGACCTCCTGGCCCGCAGCGACCAGCTGGGCGTTGTAGTCCTGGGTCCAGTCGATCAGTCTTCCGTAATATTTGTGCATCGGAGCTGTGACCAGCCAGGCGATGGTGCCGAGCAGGCCGGTGACTTTGCCCTGATGACTGCGAGACAAGTCCTGACTCCAGGTGTAGTAACAGGGGAACAGCCCGAGCAAACCACCCGCGATGACCAGCAAGACCCCGAGCAGCAGTGGCCCCTTCGGCAACCACGGAATCAGCAACGAAATCGCACAGCACGCGGCACATCCGGTGAACACGATTCGCCGGGTGCGGCTCACCGACTCGCCCCGGTTTTGCAACCAGACCGTTGCGATCCCGGCGAGCAAACAACCCACATCGGTGGCTCCGTTGAACACAGCGGTGAAGGTGAGCCGCTGCGCCTCGGTGTAGCCCCGCCCCTGTTCTAGAAACTTCGGCAGCCAAGCCCGGAACAAGTGCCACGCGATATTGATCGAGATGACCACTCCAATCATCACGAAAAAACGCCGAACGAAGGTGTCGTCTTCACTTCGATCATTCGACATTCGTCCCACAGCAATGGCCAGCAGCACCACGAGTAGTAACGGCTCCGGCGGCATCCACGGCAGGTACAGTGAGGTCGCGGCACAAGCGACACCCCCGGCAACTGCGATCCACCCAGTCCGACGGATTGCTGGTCCCCTCCCTTGCAGCCAGACCGTCGTGATCCCCGCGAGGATCGAAGCCATACTGATGGCGACATGGTGTCCCGCAGTCACTGTGATCTGTTGACCGGTTTTGTCGCCTCGCGCATTAACATTGCCCAGCCAGTCGAGGATTGTCGGCCACCAGACCCGGAGCAGGTGCCCCGCGACCAGGATCGCGAGCATGGCTCCGATCCGCACCAGAAACCGCCGGACAAAGGCGTCATCATCTCTCTCGCCGCAGGCGTTTCGGCCCGCTGTCGCCGGATTCCCCGGAGAGAGATTGACATGGTGCGAGACGGCGAACCAAGCCCCGACCCACGCCATCCCCGCGATGCCGATCACCAGAAACGGCATCCGCCAGCTACTCTGAAATTGCACGACCATCACTCCAATGACCACCGGAGTAATGACAGCTCCGATCGATGTCCCGCTCTGCAACAAGCTGTTGCCGAACGTGCGGTCCGCAGGACTCAGCAGCCGCTGCGTGGTCCGAAGGGCGCAGGGCCAGTGCGCGGCCTCGAAGAAGCCGAGCAGCACCCGGCAGGCCAGTAACTCGTTGTAATCCCGCGAGTAAGCCGTGAGCGCCCCCGCCCCCGACCAGAGCAAGATCATCAACGGGTAGAGCCAGCGGACGTTGACCAAATCAGCTGTGACGCCAAACACGATGGCTCCGGCGGCAAAGGCAAGTCCGAATCCCTGTTCGAGGTTGCCGTACTGCTCGTTGTTGAGACCGAACTCTTTCTCGATTCGAGGCTGAAGATTCCCCAGCGTCTGGCGGTCCATGTAATTGAGGGCACTGGCCAGCAGCAGTACTAAGCAGACTCCCCAGGTAGCTGCGGACCAGCGAACACCTTCCGTTTGGGCGGGAATTGGCAGCATGCGGGCACATCCTCGGTCGCTGGGGCAGGGAGTTTTACTGTTATCGGCGATGGCTGATGGAAAGGGAAGCGAAGGAGAGCATGGCCTTCGCAGCCAAATCTCACCACTTGCAGGCGACTGTCACGCGCGGGTGATCGATGCTACAAATCAAACAATGCGGGACGAACCGACAGCGTTCAGACCTCACCGCGTGATTTCGACCCGGAGCTGCCGATGCGATTCAGTGTGTTGGTTTGTCTGGCCGTGCTGGCATCCGTCATCTGCACTGCGGCGACACGAGCTGCTGAGCCGCCGCGTCGCTTGTTGTATGTGGCTGTCCCCGGTATCCGGAACTATCTGGAGTACGGAGGGCACGGCCTGCTCGTGTTCGATATCGATCACGGACACAAGTTCGTCCGCCGCATCCCGACAGCGGGACTCAATGACAAAGGCGTCCCCGACAATGTGAAGGGAATCACAGCTTGTGCCCCAACTGGGCGTCTCTATATCACCACGATCCGCACCATGCAGTGTGTTGATCTACGGACTGACGCGGTGTTGTGGGAGCGGGACTACGAGGGCGGCTGCGACCGCATGGCAATCGCCCCCGATGGTAAAGTGCTGTATGTTCCGTCGTTTGAAAAGGAACACTGGCATGTCGTGGATGGGGCGACCGGAGATGTCCTGGCGAAGCTGACGCCGAACTCTAAAGCCCACAACACAGTCTTCGGACCGGATGGGAAATCCTGTTACCTGGCGGGCCTGGGCTCACCTCTGCTGACCGTCGCGGATACCACGACACATGCGGTGAGTCGGTCCATCGGTCCGTTCAGCGCGGAGATTCGGCCGTTCACAGTCAACGGTTCGCAGACGCTCTGTTTTGTGAACATCAACCGGCTATTGGGGTTTGAGATCGGCGACTTAAACACTGGGAAGATGTTGCACCGGGTGGAGGTCGCGGGTTTCGCCCAAGGCCCCGTCAAGCGGCACGGTTGTCCGAGTCACGGGATCGGCCTGACCCCGGACGAGAAGGAGGTCTGGGTCTGCGACGCGACGAACCAGCGGTTGCACATCTTCGATGTGACTCACCTGCCGCCGACAAAACTCACCGACATCCAAGTTCGCGATGAGCCGGGCTGGGTGACGTTCAGCATTGATGGCACGCTGGCCTGGCCCTCCACGGGAGAAGTGATCGATGTGAAGTCTCGCCAGACCGTGGCGACGCTCACCGATGAACTGGGACGTGCGGTGCAGAGTGAGAAGTTGTTGGAGGTTGATTTTGTAGGGCGCGAACCCGTTGCAGTCGGTGGCCAGTTTGGGGTTGGCAGAGTGGGAGTTCCAAAGCCAGAGTGAGTTACGCAGTGATGCGGCATGAATTGCCGATGGCGGCGGCCTTCTGGCGGCGTAAATGAGGTTCCTCTGGACACGCAGCCTGCGAATCATTGCAGGTCGAAACCTTTCGCAACCGAAGAGTTCTGCGGGGAATTGTTTTCACAGCGAATCATTCGCAACGGAACTATCCCCTGCGAGGAGGGGGAGATCGCATGGCAGGGAGGCCCACACATCTTGTGCGGCAGGTGTTGTTGGCGGGAGAGCGACTGCGTCGTTGTCTGGACCAAAGCTACACACAGAGCGAACTGAACGGACCTCGGGTGGACGTTCTGGAAGTCATCGCTGTGGCCGGGCCGGAAGGCTGTTCTCAGACGGAACTGGCCATGGTGCTGGGAGCCGCTGAGTCGAGCGTGTCGACCATCGTGGAACGCATGCGGCGAGACGGGCTACTGTTGCGGATGCGCTCCCGGAAGGATCGACGCTGTAGCGTTCTGCTGCTGACTGAGGTCGGCTGCGAGCGACTCGCCTCGGTCACGACGAGTCGCGATCAGCATCTCGCCCAATGGGTCGATCAGATCTCCATCAAAGATCAGCAGCAGCTGAGTCAGTTGTTGGATCGCCTGTTGGAGATTCTGACCCAAGCTCCCCAGTCCATCACGACTCCTGAGTCAGATGCCGCGAGAAAATGGGGGGAAGCCGCATGAACCAGTTACCCGCGATGAAATCACCGAGACGACTCACTTGCGGATGTGGCCTGGCTCGGAAGAGACTTTTGAAAGTCGTACTCGGAGCCCTGCTGGTCACGCTCCCCGGCTGCTCGCGCAGCTTCTGGCGGCAGCAGGCTGATCGCGATGTGTACGAGGCGATTAGCGAGCGCATGAACGACCCGCGCTGGCAACTGCCGCGCGTGGATGTGGGGGCCGATCCGGACAGCCGGTTCTTTGACCCCTACGACCCCGACAAGGCCCCGCTGCCGCCGGATGATCCGTCGGCCCACGAGTACATGCACTGCTCCGACGGGATTGGTGGCTACAAGAGCTGGCACAAACTGGGCGACAGTTTCAGCATCGAGAATCCGCAGTGGCTCAACCGTTACGGCCTTAACCCGGAGATGATGAACCCGGTCACCGGGGACTACACTGGTCGTTTGCCGACTCTGGAGAAACTCACGCTGACCGATTGTGTCGAGCTGTCGCAGATTCATAGCCGGGAACTGCAAACTCAGGTCGAGGATCTCTATCTGGCGGCGCTCGATGTGTCGTTCGAGCGGTTTCAGTTCAATGTCCGGTATCTGGGCATCGGCGGCGGTGAGCCGACTTTAACCAATTCGAATGTCGTGGTGCCTCACGGCCCCGGTGATTTCAGCACGCTGAGCGGCAACTTTGGAGTCAGCAAGCTGCTGCCCGCCGGGGGACAAATCGCCGTGGAACTGGCAAATAACACGCTGTGGTTCTTCTCGGGACCGAACCAGACCAACTCGGCGTCGGTGCTGTCGTATTCGCTGGTGCAGCCACTACTGGCGGGAGCGGGCCGCAAAGTGGTCATGGAGAACCTGACCCAGTCGGAACGGAATCTGTTGTATCAGGCCCGCACACTCGCCCGTTTTCGCCAGTCGCTGTTCACGAACGTCGTCTCGGATACCTCGGGCAGTTATCTCAATCTGATTCAGCAGACCCAGGTGATTCGTAACCAGCGGCAGAACATTCAGCGACTGAAGAACCAGATTGCCATTCTGCAATCGAACGCTGGACAAAAGGGAAACGTCAGCCGCGCCGAGCTGGAACCCGTGCCTGTGGGGCTCGACATCCCACCACTGCTTCTAGGCAAGCTGGAGTTTCTGGATTTTGAGGATGAAAAGGACCAACTCGTCTGGAGGGACAACGCGATCACTCCCGAGGAACAGGCTGCATTGGAAGGGCTGAGCGACGACCCGAAGTTCCAAATCGCAGTCCGTGAAATCATTCAGAACATCACCGTCGTTCCCACCCCCTTGAATGTGTTGCAGCTGGCGGTGACGCTGGTCAATTCACAGAACCAGTTGCGGTCGCAAGAACGAACACTGCAGGATGGACTCGATGTGTTGAAGACCAGTATCGGGTTGCCGCCAGACTTGGTACTGACCATTGATGAGAGCATGTTGGAGCCGTTCAACGTCATCGACTCGGATCTCAATGCGCTGGAGACCGAAGTGACCGACTTCATTCGTGTCTGGGCCGAGATTGACGAGGACAATCCGACCACGGAACAGTTGCAGGCAACGAATGCTGTTTTTGGAAAACTCATTGAGCAAGTCGAGAATTCGGGTTTCGGGATGCTTGATCAGGATGTGAAGAATCTGGAATCCCGCTACGACAGACGTTTGGCAGTTTTGGAGTACGAGGAAGATCGGCAACGGGTGAAAGCGGATGTCGATCGCGATCTGGGACTGTTGCAAGATGCACGTGGACGGCTTAACCAGTTGAAGCAATCGACCAACGATCTGTCGCAGGCGATTCTCCGACTGGAGGTCCCAACCCCGGCTCCAGCGTTGAAGCCCGATGCAGTCGAGGGTCAATTTGATGAAGATGATCGCAGTCTGCACGATTTGGCCCGAGAAGAGATTCTCAAAGGGCACAAGAAACTGTTGCAGATTACCCGGAGCCTGTCGGTCGTACAGATCGGCTTGCGAGTCGAGCAGATTACGATTCCCGAGTTCAACCTTCCCATGGAACTGGTGATCGAAAGTGCCGTGGAGAATCGGGTTGACTTGATGAACCAGAAGGCCGTCGTGACCGACGCCCGCCGCAAGATGGAAATCTCGGCGAACCAGTTGCTCTCCAACCTCGACGTGGTCGTTGACGGAGACATTCGGAACTCCGGGGGAAACAAGCCATTCGACTTTCGCGGTAGCCGGAGTCAACTTCGCGCCGGATTGAGGTTTACGGCACCACTGGATCAGATCAACGAGCGAAACAACTACCGGGCGACGCTGATTGACTATCAGCGGGCACGGCGGGACTACATGGCCCTTGAGGACCAGACCAAGCAGCAGGTCCGTAGAAACTGGCGGCAGTTGTCCGTACTGAAGCGTGTTCTGGAGGGAAATCGGAATGCGCTGCGGCTGGCGGCTCGTCAGTACGAGTCGGCTGTCGACGAATCGACCGCTCCGACCGCAACAGGAGCCAGTAGCGGGGGAGGTGGGCTGACTGGTACAAACCTCACAAATGCGCTCAACGCGATCATTTCCGCCCAGAATTCGCTAATTGCCACTTGGATCACATATGAGCAGAACCGACTCGGCATTTATCGCGATATGGGTATGATGGAGATTGGGCCCGACGGGATTTGGAATGATCCCCAGTATCGTGGAACGTCTGATCGGGAAACTCAGGAAGGGTTGCCTGGTCGGCAAACCTTGCCTGATGGCGGACCCGAAGATGGAACAGAAAAGAACCTTCCCGATCTGGACAACCCTCCTGGTGTTGGGCGTCTTGGGACTGGCCGGAGCCGTCTGGGCGGGGACGGTGAAGCCGACGCAGTTGTTTTCGCAACTGATGGGAAAGAAGAATGACTTCTCGGAGTTGAGCACCAAGGTTGCGGAGAAGAAATCGTTTTTGATCAGTCTGGCAGTGCAGGGCAACCTCGATAGCCTGGGCAACAACACTCTCTACAGTGAGGTCGAGGGAACCACCACGATCATCAGCATCGAGCCTCAGGGCAAGATGGTGCAACAGGGAGATGTGGTCTGCCAACTCGACGCCGCCCCTCTGCGCGAAAAATCCAAGCAGCAGGAAATCACCATCACGCAAGCCGACTCTGCGGAGTCGAAGGCGAAAGAAACCCTAGAAATCACGAAGACCCAAAGCCAGAGCGATATCGCCGTAGCGGAACTCAAGCTGGATCTGGCCGATCTGGATCTCGATAAATTTGTCAACGGGGAATTCCTCCAGCAGCAGCACGAGCTTCAGGGGAGCGTGGAAATTGCCAAGGAAGAATTAGTCCGGTCCAGTGAAACGTATGACTTCACGAAGCAGCAGGTCAAAAAGGGCTACCGCACCCAGAACGAAATGGAAGCCAATCGAATCGCCGTCTTGCAGGCCAAGCTCAAGGTGAAGGGCGCTGAAGAGAAGCTGATTGTCTTGGAAAAGTTCACCTGGAAACGTACCGTCGCCGAGTTGCTCGCCAACTCCACTGAACTCGTCCTGGAGCTGACTCGCGTCAAGCTCAAATGCCGCTCTGCCGAAACCCAAGCCACCAAAGACTACGAAGCCATGAAGCTGACAGCTGCGGTCGAGCACGAGAAATACGACCGACTGAATCAACAGATCGAAGCCTGTACGATGAGGGCTCGCATCGCTGGTCAGGTCGTCTACGCGATTCAGTCGAGTAACTTCGGGCGCAGCAGTGGAGAATCGATCGAGCAGGGGGCGACCGTTCGCGAGCGCCAGGCAATTATCAGCCTGCCCGATGTGTCACAGATGAAAGTCGATTGCCGGATCCACGAATCGCTGATTGGCAACATCCGCAAAGATCTTCCCGCCCGGATCAAGATCGACTCCTTTCCCGATCAGGTGTTCAAAGGCGTGATTGCCGATGTCTCGTCGGTTCCATTGCCCGGTCGTTTTCCCAATATGGACCTCAAGGAGTACGAGGCGGAAATCAAGCTGGTCGATGATCCCGAGTTGATCAACAAGCTGCGTCCTGGCCTCACTGCCCAAGTCGAGATCATGGTCGACAACCGCGAGGATGTTCTCCAGATTCCCGTGCAGGCGGTGCTGGCGGTGGCCGACAAGCAGATGGCCTATGTGCTGGCAGACAAGGGGGTCGAACGCCGCGAATTGGTCGTCGGACAATCCAACCAGTCCCATGTGGAGATCAAGTCAGGCATCGAAGTCGGCGAAAAGGTCGTCATGAATTCCCGGAGCCAGTTTGGAGAAGAGATCTCGGCTCTGGAGTCCGAACTCAATAAGAATCGGGCGAAGGACGCTCCGCCAGTGATCATTCCGCCCGCGCCGATCGAGCCTTCCGGGACGAAGGCTGGCGGACCACCCAGTGACGGTGGTGGTCAGGCGGGCAACTCCGCTGGCGGTGCGGGTGCGATGCGGGATCCTGCCGCGAGGTTCGCTCTAATGGATAAAAACAGTGATGGCAAACTCACCAGCGAGGAAGTGGACGAACGGATGAAGGATCGCGTCCCGGCGATGGACAAGGATGGCGATGGAGCAGTCTCTCAAGCCGAGTACCTCTCTGCCCCCCGTCCCCCACGCACCGGAGGACCAGAAGGCTCGGGCGGACCGCCATCGAACTGAGCATCAGGCTGTACGTGAGATCGGGCCGATTGCCGAGCCGGATCGTGGTAGGCCGTGCCTCGTGATGTCGCCCGAAACGTAGACCGTTGTTCGCCCCCTTTTCTCCAGCTGACTCATGCCCCACTCCCCTGCCCTGCCCCGTATCATTCTGGCCCTGCTGGCCGCTGTCGCCGGAGGAGTAGTCGGCTACTTCGCCTTTTTTTGGATCGCTCAGCAAGGCTTCTACGCCATCATGCTCCCGCCCGCACTCGTCGGCTTAGCAGCAGGCTCTGTCATGACCAGCCGATCACAACCGTTGGCCATCGGGTGCGGGATTGCGGGACTGGCGCTGGGACTCTTGACGGAGTGGAAGTTCGCCCCATTCCTTCTGGACAATAGCTGGTCTTACTTCCTGACGCACGTCCATCAGTTGAAGCCAATCACGCTGTTGATGCTGGTGATCGGTGCGGTGGCGAGTTACCGGTTCGCCTTGGGTCGGGACCGAAGAACGGACGAAGCCTGAGTGGCAGCGGCCCGACCTCGTCCGAGGCGATTCTCTTCCGACTCAACCGTAAAGCTTGTTCGCTTCCGTGTGATCAATCTTGCGAGCCTTAATCCGCCCGCCGGAGAGCTTCTCTCCGTTAGGATCAACATACACCCGACCAGACGGTCCCGCGTCTACGCTGATGACGTGAATATTGAAGATGAAGCTCCGATCACTATTCGACTTGAACCAGTGGACGTTGTCCTTAAAGTCGGAAACCGTGGAGCAACCGCCGACGCCGAATGTCTTATCGAGCGTTGGCTTGATGATCATGTGCTTCTCGTCATCTTCCAAGCGATCGAAGTGCCGCCCGTGGAACTCCCCCTGCAGAATCAGGAAGGCCGTGGACATGTTGTCATGCCCATGCGGCACCACCGAACGCCCCTTGCCCAGCGCGAACACCTGGTGCCCGAACACCAGATCGGTCGGCAGACCCTCGACATTGGGCAGTGTTGCCCGCAGACTCATCTCGCCGTACTCGGGCGGTTTGACATCGCGAGTGAGCTTCTCGAAGTCGACAAATTTGAGCATCTCCGGCAGGTCGACTTTCGCGAATAGCTCCTCGACTTGCTTCTGCCACGCCACCGAACTGAGCTTATCGCCCCGGAGATCCTGGCTCATCGTATTGAGTTCGGTCAGCCACTTGGTCGCCACCAGCTTCATGTCATCGGCAAACGCATCAGCTGTAAATAAGGTGTTGAGTAGCGACCAGGTGAGCAGCGACCCGAGCGTCTGCTGCTGAAACTCGCGACGGGAGATCATGTTCATGGAAACACCTTGTTGGGGATAAGAGATCGGGCTGAGATCGCCTGCTGAAGCGTGAGAGTGTATCAGGTATCGCCGATACGAAGGAATCCCGCATGGGCGACCGACGTACTCGTGTGTGCGTCCCAAACGTCGTTGGAGTCTCCTCTTGCCATCGACCGTGTTCTGAACCGCGAAGCGGTGGCTGCATGTAGCCGTGGGTGAAACCCACGGAATTCGCATCCCTGATCCGACCCAGCCGCGAAGTGG
>JAYTCW010000278.1:0-3771 GCA_043736295.1 Planctomycetota bacterium
CACCATCAAACCAGCAGTGCGAGGGAGAACGATTGATGTTTAATCCCAATGACACATTCGTGAACCTGTGCCTCTCTGGCGAAGCATTCGCCAATGAGATCGACGACTTCGTGGATGCCTGGCACGACGGCAATGATCCGCGCGACTTGGACGATTTTCTGGGAATGACAACCGAAGAATACGCGATCTGGGTGGAACGTCCTGAAACGCTCAGGCATATACTCTGTGCACGCAAACACTCGATGCCACTCAAAGAGATGATCACCCAGTTCAGCGAGGAATACGCCCTTGCCGCTCGGGCTTCTCAAAACGAAGCCAAACAAATCGTCGAGTGGCTCAAGCAGACAAAGCGTCTCCCATGACTCCTGAGGAACGGCATGCAGCGAGGCTCATCAAAGACATGGGGCTGAAGCCTCCGATCGATATCAAAGCTCTTCTGTCTGAGTTCGCGGACATCGAATACGACCGCCTTCCAGCTGGAGTTGACGCGGTTTTGCTCCGAAAGCAGATCAAGAAGAATCGCCCACTCGTCGTAGTGGATCGAAGCAAACCTGCAAAGCGACAGCGATTCACACTTGCCCATGAATTCGGTCACATTCTCATCCCCTGGCATATTGGTACGATCTCATGTCATACCTCGCTGACGGGTGCGTTTGGCGAATATCTCTATCGGGAGACCGAATCTGAGGCCAATCGCTTTGCCTCTGAGCTTCTCATGCCCGTTGGATGGATGAAACAGATTATCGAGAAGCACGAAAGTATCGCAGACATTTTTCGTGAGGTTCGCCAAGCGGATGTCTCAGGGATCTCGGCTGGTATTTCATTGTGCAAAGTCCTTCCCTCTGGCTTTGTCTTTGTCGCAGCCGATAACAACAACAAGATTCTCGCCCGTGCTAAGTCGGCCAATACCGCAGCTCGGTTGATGGATCGCGAAGGCCGTTTCGACAAATCGTTTTATCAGGGAACTGGCGCAAAGCCTGTGTTGTGGACCTCAGGTGGCACGACAATCTACTGGTGGGACTTCACCGATCATGATGGACCGAGCGACTCAGCCGATGTGAGGACATCGAGTGAAGTCCTTGAAGGAATACTGCAGAACACAATCTCCGTCGCAGATCAGAGTGAAGTCCGAAGGAGAGTCAACGGAATCATCGGTTTCGCCAATGGTAGACACAAGCCTTCATCCGTGAACGAGCTGTTCTCCGTGCTGCTTCAGCGATTCGTTGGCCGCGATCCTCTGGTGATGTTATGTGCCTCTCATCTCGATTTCGAACAGTTTCTTCGTCGCCGAGCAGAAGAAATCATTGCGAAGAAAAACGCCCAATGATTCCCGTAGGTAGTGGATGCACAGTTTCTCCAGTGAGTGAAGTCCTCGAACACCGTCGATCGCGGTGGAAAATCATGCAGCAACATCGTCCACACACACCCCGTTCGCAACCGGTAAAAGATCGCGTTGACCACCTCGCGTAAGTTCACCTCGCGCCGCCTGCCACCGTCCGGAGTGGGCGGCAACCTCGACTCGACCAAGGCCCACTGCTCGTCCGACAAATCCGACCCAGACCCCCGCCGACCCAGACTGTTCGCGATGCTCGACCTTCCCGTCGTGCTGAAGTTTCGTTCACGACGACGGAGTCTTTACGGAACTGGCGATCCTCGCCGAGACCATTCATCTTTCTGGATGGCCACTGAGACACGACCGTCACTACGAAAAAAGCCCTCTGATGGCCACCACTGGGCTTCCGTGAATTGCGTCAGTACGGATCGCTCACACTTTGTGGTACTCGCGATACCACTTCACGAACCTCTCGACGCCGACCTCAATCGGCGTGGCGGGCTTGAAGCCGACATCTCGAATGAGATCGTCAACGTTGGCAAAGGTGGCTGGCACGTCACCCGGCTGCATCGGGAGCATGTTCTTGACGGCCTTCATCCCGAGGCACTTCTCGAGCGTCTCGATCAGATACATCAGCTCCACCGGCTCGTTATTGCCGATGTTGTACACGCGGTACGGGCCGCCGCCGGTGCCGGGGTCGGGGGTCGCACCGGTCCAGTCGGGGTTCGGCTGGGCGGTATGATCGCTGGTGCGAATTACCCCTTCGACGATGTCATCGACGTAGGTGAAGTCCCGCCGCATCACCCCATTGTTAAAGACATCGATCGGACGCCCTTCGAGGATCGCCTTCGTAAACAGAAACAAGGCCATGTCCGGACGACCCCACGGGCCATACACCGTGAAGAATCGCAACCCGGTCGTCGGTAGCTGGAACAGATGACTGTACGTATGAGCCATCAGCTCATTGGCCTTCTTCGAGGCGGCATACAGGCTGAGCGGGTGGTCGACGTTGTCGTGGATCGAGAACGGCATCGAGGTGTTGGCCCCGTAGACCGAACTCGACGAGGCGTAGGTCAGATGCTCGACGTGATTGTGTCGGCACCCTTCCAGGATGTTCACGAAGCCCACGAGGTTACTGCTGACGTACGCCTGCGGATTCTGGAGCGAGTACCGCACCCCCGCCTGAGCAGCTAGGTTCACGACCTTATTAAACTTGTACTTCGCGAAGAGGGCTTTCAATCCTGCCTCATCGGAGAGGTCCAGATGTTCAAACGTGAATCCCTTCTTCGGCGTCAGCCGTGCCAGCCGGTCTTTCTTGAGTTGGACCGAATAGTAATCGTTCAGGCTATCAAGGCCGACGACTTCATCGCCGCGATCCACGAGACGATGGGATAGGTGCGAGCCGATAAATCCAGCTGCGCCGGTGACGAGAATGCGGGCCATGAGAACCTCTAATTGTCGTCAGTCTGTGATTCGCCAGCATCCGGTTGTGAGCGTTCGTGCGACTCGGTGGCTGGTTGAACACTCCACTCGGAACGTCCCAAACGAAGTCTATGCCAACAGACTCAGCAATGGGAAGTTGCGTCGCGAGAAAACTCAACTCGCTCCTCGCCCTGAAACAAGCGACCCTCCGAGCGGTTTTGTACCGAGGTGTGGGCCGTACGGCAAGAGTGCCCTGCGATAGCGGCAGTGGGGTGGATCAATGAAGTGGGGATCGGATCGCGGCCGGGGTTTCTGGGAACTGGTGTTGTGGTGGGAGCAGCTGTGTCAGTCAGAAGGTGGTCATGTCAGTCAGAAGGTGTCAGTGTCAGGAACCTTTGTTTCCTCTGGGAGCCAAAAGAATATGCAGAAAAAGAGAGGTCAGTACCCAGAGACTCGCCACACAGGGATACTGGTTGGACAAAATAATTGTGACCTCAGCTGACCACACTCAAAGAGCCAATCGGAGACAGAATCTGCTTCAATCGGACCGTTTACGGTTATCGCGGTAGGAATGTCCCTTTCGGGCCACCCCCCGCACAGATCCGTACGTGCGGAGCTACCGCATACGGCTCTTACCTCGGATGATGACGACCACAACTGCACTCGGACGAGTGCGGCTGCTCGCACACCTCGCAGTCCACGCGACCTGGAGACCCGGCACTGTGTCCGGTCCAGTAGCGACTGCTCGATGTTCTCCTTGGCCAGTCCTCTTCCCTCCACCAACTCCGCCGACAGCGGCAGGCTGTCTTTGTTCGCCGGTTTCTGCGGTACCATGGAACTGTCTGACTCCCCCGCGACGTGCATGTCGGAATGATGGCCTCGCGCCTTCTCCGACCGATCCGCGTCCATGGAAGACGCGGATGTCGCGGGGGTCTCTCGGCTTCCGCGAGGAAAGTTTCCAGCCATGCGTGTGGTCTCAGACTCCGTGGGGGTGACATCGCACTCGCTATTGTCGT
>JAYTCW010000279.1:0-10999 GCA_043736295.1 Planctomycetota bacterium
TTCAGCGAGAAGTGTCTTAAATTCCGACATGCAGCACCTCTATGAAGACGCAGCTGCGAACGACTTTGTGGGATTCAAGCACGAGGTCGTGACCTCCACGGAGCGGGGTCACGGTCGCCTCGACGAGCGGACCTGTCACGTGATCGAGCTCCCGAAAGATCATCCGCGCCGCGCGGAATGGGCGGGCCTGTGCTCGCTGGCCATCGTGGTCTCACGCCGCGAAATCGCGGGCCAAGAACAATGGGAATCGCGACTTGATATCAGCAGCCTGCCCGCTCCAGGCCCAGCCTCTGGCCCACGCGATCCGTAAACATTGGTCGATCGAAAACGGCCAGCACTGGGTTCTGGACATCGCCTTCGGCGAAGACTCCCGCCGCCAGCAAAACCGCAACGGCGGCGCGAACCTCGCCACCATCCGCCGCCTGTCCCTCCGCCTCCTCCGCCAAGACACCTCCCTGAAACGCGGCATCAAAGCCAAACGCTTCGCCTGAGCCCTCGATCCGAACGACCTGCTACAGGTCTTCCAACAGACCAAGATCGATGCGTAGGCCCTGGGTGCAGGGCGATCACGACGGTCAGCGGATTCAGGATGCGGGTTGGTTCTGGGACCATGCGGAGCAGCGGAATAAGATCGCTCACGATTATCTCATTGCGAATTATGTCTGCACGAATGGCAAACATTATCCGCTGGAGTTTTGGCGGTTTAAAAAGAGGGACCAGTGCGAGGCCACCGGAGAAACCTTCTAGGACCACACCGTCCTGTTCTGCCAACTGGTGGACTGGGTTTGCGAGCATCACATTCCCGGCGACTTCACCTTCGACAGCTACTTCACCAATGCCGAGAACCTGAACCACATTCACGCACAACAGGACGGGGCCGGTCGTTCACATGGCTACGTCGGGGACTTGAAAACGAACCGCAAACTGGAATGGAAGGGACGCACCCTGAAGGCCACCGAACTGGCCGCTGAGATTCCCTTCGAAGACCGGAAGGAACTCAGACGCGGCAATAAACGCCAGTGGTACTTCACCTGCACCGTGCGCATTCCGAACGTGAACCATAAGGTCCGCATCGTGATCCTCTGGAAACATAAACGCGACGTAGAATCGTGCAAAGTATTAGTGACCAACCGCATCCAGTGGAAAGTGAGCCGAATCTTTGGAGTCTATCGGTATCGCTGGACAGGAACGGAGACCTTTCATCGGGACGGTCAGCAGGAGTTGGGCATGGGAGACTATCAGCTGCGCGATGGCCAGGGCCAGACCCGGCACATGTATTTGGTCATGCTGGCGCACAGTCTGTTAATGCGACAACTCGAGCAGAACCGTGCGCAAGACTGGGCTCTGCAAAAGTGACGAAGCCTGTCGCGCGCTGCTGCGCGAGACTCTGAGAACCACGCTGTCCTGGGCCATCCAACAAGTTACCGAAAAGGGGAGCAGCTATGAGCGAGTGGTCACAAAACTCGGTTTGACGTGATTTTGCAAAAGTCCAGTGAGATTCCCGTAATTCGATCGAAACCTTTCTTCTCAACCGGTGTTCAAGGTATTGTTCAGGAGTCGAGTTCTCTCGTTGGCCTGTTGCCGGATCACCTATTCCAGAGGTACCCATGCGTTACCGATTCGCCACGACTCTCTGTTTCACTTGGTGGGCAGTGTCCGGGCTGGCGGCAAGCGCTGTCGAAAAGCCGAGTGCCCTCGCGACCGCTCGCAAGGTTGATGCCCTCATTGAGGGTGAATTGACCAGGGCGAACGTCGCCCCGGCCTCGCTGGTCAACGATGACACGTTTCTCCGCCGGGCCACGCTCGACCTCGCCGGGACGATCCCCACTCCAATTCAGGTCACCGACTTCGCCCTTGATCCAGACCCCAACAAACGCGGCAAGCTGGTTGACCGCCTGCTCAAATCCGACGAGTATGCCGACATCTGGGCCAGCTACTGGCGCGAGGTCATCTTCTCGCGAGCCACCGAAGCCCGCGCCCGCATCATGCAGGATCTCTTTGAGAGCTGGATGAAGGACCAGCTGACGAAGAACGTCGGCTGGGACAAGATCGCCACCGAGCTGCTGACCGCGACGGGCAGTACCAAAGAGGACGGCGATGTCGCCCTGATCTACTGCCACACCGGAGAGCCGGAAGAGTTGGCCGCTGAGACCGCTCGCATCTTTCTCGGTATCCAGATCCAGTGTGCGAACTGCCACAACCATCCGTACGAGAAGTGGACCCGCGAGGACTTCCACCAGTTCGCCGCCTTCTTCCCTCGCATACAAGTGCGACCGGAGCCCGACAACCTCGGCACGTTTCTCGTGAAGTCGGTCGACACCGGCTCCGGACGCCAGGGCATGCGAGCCAACTTCGATCCGGCCACTGCCTTTCCCCGGATGGATCAAAATCGCGATGGCAAGCTGACGAAGGACGAGGTCACCCGCGTCAAGTTCCTGGCCGATCGCTTCGACCAAATGCTGACCCTCGGCGACGCCAACAAAGACGGAGCGTTATCCAAGGACGAGTTCGAGAAGCTCCCTCGTCCGGATGCCAACCAACCCGGTCGTGGTTCCGCTGAGCACTACATGCCCGACCTCGACAACCCGACTGCCGAAGGCAAATTGATGCAGCCGGTCTTTTTCGTCAACCATGCGAAGATGAACATCGGCACCGACGACATGCAGCGACGTGAGACCCTCGCCAAGTACATCACTGCCAAGAACAATCCGTGGTTCGCCAAGTCGTTCGTCAACCGCATCTGGGCCGAACTCGTCGGCCAGCCGTTCACTGATGTCGTCGACGACATGGGCCCCGGCCACGATGCCCAGGCTCAGAAGGTACTCGATGTCCTCGCCACCGACTTCACCAACAGCGGCTACGACATCCAGTGGCTCTACCGCACCATCACCCACACGAACGCCTACCAGCGGAAACTGCGGACTAGCGACACCGGCGAGGGAGCCTTCGCAGCTGCCAGTCCCACGCGGTTGCGGTCGGATCAGATTTATAACTCGCTGGTCGCCATTCTCGGTGAGGGGATTGTCCCGCAGGCGTCACGTGGTGGTGCGGGAGGGGGTGCAGCGCAGCGATTCGCCAATCAGGGAGGCCGCAAGGGCTTTGGCAACGTGTTCGGTTTCGATCCCAGTACGCCGCAAGCGGACATCATCGGCACTGTGCCGCAGGCTCTGTTCCTCATGAACCAAGGAATGGTCAGCAACGCGATTCGAGCTGCGGGCCGCACGCGACTGGTGACGCTGCTCGAAAAGAACAAGGACGACCACGACGCCCTCTCGGAGTTGTATCTACTGGTCTTGTCTCGCGAGCCCTCGAAGTCCGAGGTCGAACTCAACCTCGCGTACCTCCAATCAGTCGGCAACCGCAATGAAGCCTTTGAAGACATGCTCTGGAGCCTGCTCAACAGCAGCGAGTTCATCACAAAACGCTGAAGGGAAGTAGGATGGGCCTGTACGTGGGACGGGCACATTTGCCCGTCCGAACATTGACTTTTGCTCGTCGAAAGATCGCCCTTTCGCGGAGCGAAAGGCGACACATCACTCTTTGGACCACTTCAACACGGACTGGCAAATGTGCCCGTCCCACGACGCACCGGAACCATCCCATGCACACCATCCACGAGCAGATCCAACTCACCCGTGACGCCGTCTCCCGCCGCCGGTTCCTGCACACAGTCTCCGCCTCGGCGATCGCTGCTGGGGCCTTTGGGTTCACGGACCTCATCAGCCTGCGGGCGGAAGATCTTCGCAAGCAGGGGAAGTCGATGATCCTCCTCTGGATGCAGGGCGGCCCATCGCAGTTCGAGACGTTCGACCCCAAACCTGGCCACGAGAACGGCGGCCCGACGCAGGCCATCGCCACCAGCGTCCCCGGCATCCAGATCGCCGAGAACTGGACCAACGTCGCCAAGGCGATGGGAGACATCACTCTCATTCGTTCCATGACCAACAAGGAAGGCAACCACCAGCGGGCCAGCTACCAGCTGCACACCGGCTACGTCCCCGCTGGCAGTGTCAAGCACCCGAGCTTCGGCGCAGCGGTGGCTCAGCAAATCTCCGATCCGAAGCAGGATTTACCCACGGTCGTCTCGATCGGTCGACCGGAGGCGGGCGGCGGGTTCCTCGGCGTCGACTATGAGCCGTTTGTCGTCGACAACCCTGGTACGCTGCCCACGAACGTGGGGACACCCGTGGGTCAGGACCGCCTCGCGCGGCGGCTGGAGCACATGAAGAAGCTCGAAGTTGAGTTCGGAGCCAACGGGGGCCAAGTCGTCGTGGACAACCACCAGCGGATTTATGAGAAGGCGACCAAGCTCGTCCAAAGCCCGCACACCAAGGCGTTCGATTTCGCCGATGAGCCGCAAGCTGTGCAAGACTCTTATGGCAGTTCACAGTTCGGTCGCGGGTGCCTGCTGGCTCGGCGGCTGATCGAGAAGGGCGTGACCTTCGTCGAGGTCCGAGCCGGGAACTGGGACACCCACTTCGACGCGGAAGAGCGGATCAAGGCCCTCTCCGAACCGGTCGACCAAGGGATGGCAGCTCTCATCAACGACCTCAAAGCGCGCGGTCGCCTGCAAGACACGATCGTCGTCTGGATGGGCGAGTTCGGTCGGACCCCCAAGATCAACGCCCGCGGTGGTCGCGACCACTACCCCCGCTGCTTCAACGTCGCCCTCGCGGGCGGCGGCGTGAAGGGCGGCCAAGTCATCGGCAGTTCCGGCCCCGATGGCTCCGCCCCCACCGACAGCCCCGTCAGCGTGCCCGACCTCTATACGTCGATCTGCCACAGCCTGAACGTCGACGCCAAGCACGAGAACATCAGCCCCCTCGGACGCCCGATGAAAATCGTCGATGGCGGCTCGGTGATTCCGGGTCTGTTCGCCTGATCCCCAGCCCGCTGCGCCAGTCAGGGGTTTCGGCACGCGCCCCTGACTGGCGCGGTAGGCTGGTCTGTGGGAGGGGCTACTTGGCATCGAGCCAGTTGTCCCCGACCTTCACGTCGACGACCACCGGCACGTTGAGTGGCAGGGCGTGTTCCATCTCGTACTTGACGAGTTCGATCAACGAAGCCACATCCGATTCCGGGGCTTCGAAGACTAGTTCGTCGTGGATTTGCAGCAGCATCCGGCCTGGATGTTTCACCGCTTTCATCTGGCCGCTGACATTGATCATGGCTTGCTTCACGAGGTCCGCCGCTGAGCCTTGAATGACAGTGTTGACGGCGGTCCGCTCCGGCATATTGAGGGTGCGGAAGCGTTTGGGGCGGATGCCGTCGATCTCGCGGCGGCGGCCTAGGATCGTCACGGCATACTTGGTATCGGCAACCTCTTCGAGGGTCTGGTTCATGAACTTTTCGACTTCGGCGTAGCGCTTGAAGTAGTCCTCGATAAAGATCTCTGCCACCGAGCGTTCGATCCCCAGGGCAGCAGCCAACCCGTATGAAGTCTGGCCGTAGATCACACCGAAGTTGACCGCCTTGGCCACGCGGCGCTGGTCACTGGTCACCTCTTCCGGAGGAATGCCGTAGACCTCACTCGCCACGCGGCGGTGAATGTCTTCTCCCTGGTGAAACGATTCCATCAGCGCAGGATCCTGGCAGAAGTGCGCCAAAATCCGCAGCTCGATCTGCGAGTAGTCCAAACAGACCAGCTTCCAGCCCGGCTCGCTGGGGATAAAGGCCCTCCGGACCAGTCGGCCCTCCTCCGTGCGAACCGGAATGTTCTGTAAGTTCGGGTCAGTCGATGAGAGTCGACCTGTCGCAGCTGTGACTTGGCTGAAGGAGGTGTGGACCTTGCCGGTGCGGCGGTTGACCATCAGCGGCAAGGCATCGAGGTAGGTCCCCTTGAGCTTGGCGAGCATCCGGTGCTCCATAAGCTTCGCGGGAAGCGGATGCTTGGACGAGAGTTCTTCAAGCACCTCTTCATCGGTGCTGGGGCCGGTCTTGGTTCGCTTGACGATGGGGAGTTTGAGTTCCTCAAACAGAATGACGCCGAGCTGTTTCGGGGAGTTGAGATTGAACTCATGCCCGGCGAGACCGTGGCACTCCGCAGTCAGCCCGACCATGCGGGCCTCGACAAGGACGCTTTGGCGTTTGAGTTCCTCACTGTTGATACGAATACCATGCGATTCCATCTCGGCCAAGATGGAGATCAGCGGGCGTTCAAGGTTCCAGTAGAGATCCCAGAGCGACTGTTCTCTCAGTTCGGTCTCGATCAGGGCAGCCAGCTGCCAGGCGACATCGGCGTCCTCGCTGGCGTATTCGGCGACTTTTTCGACATCGACCTCGAACATCTTGAGTTGCTTCGGTCCCTTGCCGATGAGGTCGCTGGTGGGAATCTTTTTACGGTGCAGGTAGCGCTCGGTGAGTTCATCCATGCCGTGGCTTCGGGCTCCCGCGTCGAGCAGATAATCGCCGACCATCGGGTCAACACCGACCGAGGCGATCTCGACTCCGTGCGACTTCAGGACCAACATGTCGTACTTAATGTTCTGATTGAGAACCGTGCGAGCGGGGTCCTCCACGATCGGCTTGATCGCGGCGAGTACCATTTTCCCATCAAGGGTTTTCGCGCCCGGTGGACCATCGACCGGGACGTAATACCCCTGCCCCGCCTGCCAGCTAAAGGCCCAGCCGACGATCTCGCAATCGAGTGAGTTCAGACTCGTGGTTTCGAGGTCGAGGCAAAACTTCGGCTGTTGCTTCAGCTCGGTGAGGAACTGGTCGAACTGCTCTGGACTGTGGAGAGTGGTCCAGTGGCGGGCCACCTCAATCGGGGCCTCCGCCGGTTTGGTTCCGGCGAGTTGGGCCTGTGCGGCGGCTGTGTACCGTTTGAATCCATAGTCAGTGAACAGCTCGACCAGCTTCGGCCAATTCGGCTCTTGAACACGGGCCCTTTCCCAATCCAGTTCAATCGGCAGGTCGCGATTGAGCCGGACCAGTTCGCGGCTCTTGTGAGCCAGGTGGGCGAACTCCTTGAGGTTCTTCGAGACGACTGCTTTTTTCACCTTGTCCGCATTGGCCAGGACGTTCTCGAGCGTGCCGTACTCTTGCAGCAGAGTGGTCGCCGTCTTTGGCCCGACCTGGGGTACACCCGGCACGCCGTCGACGGCGTCCCCCATCAGCGACTGGAAGTCGACGACCTGATCGGGTCGGATGCCCCAGTCAGTTTTAAGTTCCTCCACTCCGAAGAACTGCTTCTTGCGGATGCTGTACATCTTAATTTTGTCATTGAGCAGCTGGCGGGCGTCCTTGTCAGCGGTGACCAGACGCACGTCCATGCCCGCAGCAGCGGCACGCGTGGCGAGGGTGGCGATCACGTCGTCGGCCTCCCAGCCTTCGACGATGACGACGGGGATGTTGTAGGCCCGGATCAGGTCGAGGACGAGTGGGATCTGCATCTGCAGGTCTTCGGGCGGGGCCTCGCGGTGGGCCTTGTACTGGGGGTAGATTGTGTTCCGTACGCCTTCCCCCCGTGAGTCCATCGCGCAGATCAGGTGCGTAGGATGCTTCTCGTTGATGAGGTGCTCCAAATCCCCCGTGAAGCCGAACAGCGCGTTGGTCGGCTGTCCGCGTGAGCCGGTCATCGGCTGGCGAATGGCGTGGTAGACCTGGAACACGAGAGACAGGGTGTCGACAATGTAGAGCGTATCGCTCATGACCACTCCGGGAGTCGGTGGGGGATTTCACCCGGAGGATAAACGAACGAGGAGCGGGACGGGAGTACGGGCGCACGATGTTTCAATACGGCAGCATCAGAGCGGCAGAAGCGGATTGGACTCGCTGAAATCGGCACGCGATGCCATATTGAAGCAGTTTGCGGCAGCATCAGGCAAAACAGACCATAAAACCGGTAAACTTCCTGGGGAGGCACTGCCATCCTGATCGAATGACGAGTCGAGAATCACCGCTCCCTAGAACAGTTTCGGGCGTGGTCATGACACACTCCCTCACACGCCCCCAGCCCTTCACCCAGAGGGAGGGGGGAATTATGCAGCGCCAAGACCTGAGATGGAACCGCTCTAAAGACTGAACAAGTGCTAACGATGGAATCGTGACGCGTCGACGGCGACGCCACCATTCCGCATCCTCCCCAGCCCCTCGTACCCGTCGCTGCGCGGTATGAGGCGACGCTCGACATGCATCGTCACTGGATGAGGTGATGTTCCGACAGAGTGGCATCCCCTCGTGGAGGAGAGGGGGCAGATACCGTGAATTTCTTTGTGGAAATCCTTCACGACCGGGCGTGCCAGCGCGGTGATGTTCACCGACCGCAGTGCTGTTGGAGTCCGTTGCTCGGACTCAGGTCTCAGTCCTGCTTCGTACGGCCTGCCCCCCAAGACGGAATAATCCCGTTGGTATGCAGGCAATAGGCTCGGTACTCGTCGCCGAAGAACTCGATCATCATCTTCTCTTCATTGGGGATTCGCATGACGTACAGCACCGTGGTCGCCACGAGAGCTCCCCACCCCGCCAACCAATTGCTCAACAGCAGTGCTTGCCCCATGGCCATCAGAAAAAACGACGCATACATCGGATGTCGCATGCAGCGATACACGCCGTTCGTGATCAGTTTGTGATTGCTATTGAGTTCCAAGGTCACAGACCAGCTGTCCCCCAGATCCGCATGCGAACGCCAGAAGAGCCAGAGGCCGACGGCCATCACCAGCCCACCCACCCAGGTGGTCGCTGGCGGTAGCGAATAATTCGCTCCGTTGATCCACGGCGTGAACAGTAACAGCGTGGGCAGCACCACCTGGCCGAAGACGAGGAAAGTGATCAACAGCCAATCCCGAATGGTCGCCTTACTAATAGTCTTTTCTTTGGAGGCTCGTTGAAACTGATAGTAACCACGCGTCAATAGATAGGTCGTGTTCGCGGCGAGAAACAGCAAGTGAGGTGTGGACAGATTCATCGTAGTTCCGACAACGAGGTGAGACGGTCAGCCAATGAAAGATCAGAGACAGTTGCGGGTCATTGTGTGCGAGTCAGCCGCCCCGACTCAGCTGTTCCGAAGCATCAGCGGTCGTCGTCTTGACTGAGTCAAAGGTCCGTAACCCCCAAGCCTGCAGATCCTCACGATTCTTCGCACACAAGGGCACAAACCGCTGGTCATGCTTCTCTCGAATCCGCGTTGAGAGAGCCTGGTTGTGCTGCATCATGGAATCGAACTTCGAGATCAGCTGCTCGGACAGGTCGGGTTGCAGGTAGTGCAGGAGTGACTCGTTCTCGATTTCCAACTCCGCATAGATCGAGGCCAATCGTTCATCGTGACTGATCGCCATCTGCGGGACAGCCCCTCCCACCGAGAGGACACAGGCGTGGTAGCGCGAGGTGACTAGAGCGTCAAGCCCTCTCAGCAAAGCCACCATGTCTCCGGGGGGCACCTGACGAGAGGATGCGATCGAAACCCGCCCTGCCGCCAGTGGGCCGAGATCTGCGAGAATTTGCTCGCACACCGGAGTGTCCAGGTCTTCCATCGCGATCAATTGGACATCGAGATCGTGCTGCTCGATCGCGTGCCGGGCGAGCTTCACCCAGCGTGCCCGCATGGCGTCCGATTGAGCCCGACGCTCGGCATTCCAAGTAAAGGCGAACGGCCAGCGATACCGTTCGGCAGGATCGCACCACAGCTTCAAGCGGACCGGCCAGTGAAAGAACTCGATCGGTGCCAACCCGACCACACGACGTCCGGACGAACGAGGTTCTCCGGCTCGCACGTAGCGAAACGCCGTGTCCGTATTCGAAAGGATGGGCCGCCGGACCCCCAACTCCTGAAGTCGCTGCCGGGCGATTTCGGTCCGGGTGATCACGAGCGCCAGACGCTCGCACTCATGTCTCGTTCGCCATGCATGAAAACCGGAGAGTTCCCCGACATCCACGGCATAGGCAATGGCGTAATTCCCCGTCCAGCGGGCACTATTCGCAGCCCACAGATAGGCATGCAGCAGCCACACGCTCCAATTCTGCTTGAACGTGCTTCCCTCCACTAGGAGGATGACATCGTGTCGGCGGGCTAGATTCCACAGGGCGAGAGTCAATCGCAGCGGTGAAAAAGAGACCTCAGCCACTTCGATCCCGCCCCCCTCGGGCAGAATGGACTGCGTACGCGCCCCGTTAATCGTCATAATCGTTAAGTGAGTCTGCGGGCCAAATGCCTCGCGAGCATCATCAATCGCAGCCAGCAATCGAATTTCAGATCCGGTGTTTCCCACACCGTTGTACCCCACCAGCAGGCAGCGCAGGGGTTTCCCGTCACGGGTTAAAGATCCCATCATCCCACCTTCCGGTTTTGCATTGCACCGTGTTCCGGAAAACAGGTCGAGTCTCTGGTTGCACACTCTCGACAGCCAGTCAGTGTTACGAGGAAAACACTAACCCAATACATCGTATCGGATCAAGGCAGGCTCACTCAAGATACTTTCATCGACAGCGAGTATCAAATCCTGTTCCCTGTCGAACGTAGGGGCTGGCGAAATGACATTACCAGAAGTGAGCAACGTCCGGAGGCCCCACGGGCGGGCGGTCTTCGATTGTCGCCTTTTTCTCCGAAAAAGGATGGTGGTTCGCAAAGCTGGACGCGGCCACGGTCGGAGGTGCGATCTTTCGCCAAGGCGAGCGGTTCCGGCAAGCGGCCCTGTCTGGCGTGGCGGGCTAGATGTTTGTCAGGTGACCGAGTCTGCGGAACTTGGCGGAAAAAAGGACACTTCTCACTGAAGCCGACAGGGTCTCCCGAGTGTTCCCCGCCGATGCCCGCGCACACTGCAATTCCATCACCGTGGCAAAGGCGGGTCCTGGTACACAGATGCCACAGATTTTCACAGATGCGACGGCAGCTGGGGCGATGATGGCAGGCACAAGAGATCTCCTCATCTCCTCTGAATCTGTGCCAATCTGTGGAATCTGTGTACCAATCCTCTGCCGTGGGCGAGAGGTTTCAGGGCACGGGCGATGGACTCTCACTCCGTATGCCATGTACTCCGAGAGAGGCTGTCGGCTGGGGCGA
>JAYTCW010000280.1:0-11629 GCA_043736295.1 Planctomycetota bacterium
GTCAGCCGACTTGCCACGGACTTCATAGACCGTCTTGTCGCCGTCTGTTTCGGTCCAGGCCGTATCAAATTTCACGCCGGGGAGTTTCTCCTTCGCCACTTTCATGACGGGTTCCGGAACTTTGTCAATCGGGACCATTTCCGTCTTCTCGAATGCTTCGCCGCAACCGGCGACGAGTAGCAAAAGGACGGTCTGGAAGATACGAACACTTCGCATTGCATTCTCCAATCTCGGGAGGGATCAAACGGGGGATCAGAAGCCATCCGAGACTGGCTCGCCTCCGGCTCGTGTGGTCAATGCCTGATAGACACGGTAGTCTAGCGAATTGCTCAGAAAGCTGACATGTCCGTCCCCGAACAGGAAATGCACTCCGCCGGTGTGTAGACTGTAGAACTGGTTGACATGCGAGCGGGGATTGCCGGGGCTGTACCCATCGCCGGTGTGCCCGAGCACCATGCTCGATGCGAATTCTGGTGGTCCGGTACCGACACCGTCACTGCCATCGGGAACAATCACAGCTCCCGTGACTGCTCCGGTCCAAGTGGCTTCGCCAAGGCGGAACGACCGTTCGCCAACCATCAACGTGGACGACGATCCATCGGTGATGTCTCTCATCCCAACCGCACCATTGCGGAAGAAAACGCCATCGCCGCCGACGCCCGGCTCAAACGTTCCGAACACCCCCACGTAATTGGCGGATGCCACCTCGCAAATGTTGCTTTGAAACGCTCCGGTGGAAGGATCACGCTTTACCGCCTGCCAGCGATCCGGGTCTGTGTCGGACGGACACAGAAATGTTGGCAGCGTCTGCACTCGCGGGGCGCTGTTCACGGCGGACTCAATCCCGACTTTAAAATTGATCTGGTAATAGAGGGCCGACTGTTCAAGTTGGGGCAGCAGGAAACTGCCCCAACCCCAACCCGCCCCCGTATCATTGCCAGACGCATCGAAAAGTGAAACGTAGCCCGGAGGAAATGACCGAAGCGTGTCATGGTAGTTATGCAAGGCCAGCCCGATCTGCTTCAGACCATTTTTACACTGCGACCTGCGGGCAGCCTCACGTGCCTGCTGCACGGCAGGCAACAGCAACGCAATGAGAACTGCGATGATGGCAATCACGACGAGCAACTCAATCAGCGTGAATCCCCGCCCTTCATTGGTCTTTCGCTTTCGGTTCATGGACTGCACTCCCTAGATTTCGATTTTCACCATCACAACAGGTATCGGCTGTGTCCACAACAAGTGTAGGCAGTGTCGCACTGATTCGCCAACTTTGTGGCCGACCGGGTCGGGTTGCGGAGTGACCCAGACATCGGATTGGATGTCTGGGTGGCCCTAGTTGGGTCACTTTGGAACCTACCGGGGCGGCGCATCCGGAAGAGGCTGTGCTGCCAATTTGCGTTACGTTTCGAGCCTAGATGGTCGGCGACCTCGCTGTACTCGGCCCTCGCTGACGCTTCTGGTTACTGTGAGAAATATCGCCATAATACACTTGTGCAAAACGAGTAACGTTGATTGTCGATTCAGAATGGGTTCACCGAAGATTCCCTGCCTGAGTCACTTTTCTCACAGACACCCATTCGCTAAACTCTTCCCTCCACACAACAACCGATCAGGAGTGATCTCATGGCGAAGAACGGCAAGAAGCTCAAGAAAGCGAACCACGGCAAGCGCCCGGCCAGCCACACCCACCGTCGCACCCGCAAGGGCACGCTCAAGGTCTGAACCCCTGCGGGGTTTGGTTTGAGCCATTCAAATTTGACACAGAACGGCAGACCAACACGCTTGGTGTCCCGTTCTTTGCTGCGCAGCCGTAGAACGGAATTTATTCCGTTCCTCCGTGGCATAGGCTTCCAGCCTGTCATCTCCAATCATGACAGGCTGGAAGCCTATCCCACGACCTTCTGATGTCGCCCCAGAAACGGAATGAATTCCGTTCTACGAGGCTCCCATGTCCGGTCCAGACACCCGACGCGACTTCCTCGCGGGCCGAGCACTCCTCCGGCTGGCTGTCCAGGCGGACTCTCCCGAAGTCGCACGAGTGGCCCCCAGCGCGGGCCCGACCATCCGCCTCGAAACGCGGGCGATGGCCTGCCCTTGGTCTGTGGTTCTCAATCCGGGACCGCCCGACCAAATCATGGCGGCCAGCGATGCCCTCGACCTCATTCACCCTATCGAACAGCTGTTGTCGATCTACCGCGACGACTCGCCGATCTCGCAGTTAAAGACGCTCCAGCCCGGCGAGTGGCGGGAACTCCCTCCCGAGGTGCTTGCGTTACTCGTCCAGTGTCAGGAGTTGTCCACAGCCACCGGCGGAGCCTTCGACCCCACCTCTGGCCCGTTGATCCGTCTCTGGCGCGAGTGCCGCCAGGCGGGCCGCATCCCGGAACAGGCGGAGATCGACAAAGCCCGCCAGACT
The DNA here is from genome assembly GCA_043736295.1 of Planctomycetota bacterium. Taxonomy (GTDB): domain Bacteria; phylum Planctomycetota; class Planctomycetia; order Planctomycetales; family Planctomycetaceae; genus TH-plancto1. The sequence goes on from JAYTCW010000280.1 coordinate 2,420, forward strand.
TCCGAAGTCTCCGAAGTCTCCGAAGACTTCGAAGACTTCGGAAGTCTTTCCCGCTGCGGCATGTCCCGACTCATCGAACTCAACCCCGCCGACTCAACGATTCGCGTCTTCGCCTCCGGCGTCGAGATTGACCTCGGGGCCATCGGCAAGGGGTACGCCATCGATCGTGTCGCGGAATACCTGACCTCGCAACAGCAATCCCACTTCCTCATTCACGGCGGCTTCAGCAGCCTCCGCGCCCACGGCCAGCACCACGGCCTCCCCGGCTGGCCCGTCGGCCTCCGCAACCCGCTCTTCCCCGACCGCAACTACGCCACGCTGTTATTAAAAGACCGAGCCCTCGCCACCAGCGGCTCGAACGTCCAATTCTTCCGCCACCAGGGCCAGCGCTACGGTCACATCCTCGATCCCCGCACCGGCTGGCCCGCCATCGGCATGCTCTCCGTGACCGTCACCGCCCCCATCGCCACCGAGGCCGACGCCCTCTCCACCGCCTTCTACGTGATGGGCCTCGAACCCGCAGCCAAGTATTGCCGCCAGCATCCCCAGATCGGTGCCATCCTCGTCCCGCCACTCACCCAAGGCCGCACCCTTACCCCGGTGATCCTTAACATTCCGGAGGAGGATCTGTTCTTCGGGGATGATGTGGCCGTGGAGGGGTGAGGGTGATAATTACTTTGGAATAACACTTAAAGCCCGAATCAGAGAGTTGCAGCGAGTGACTTTGAACTCAGAATACGACCGCCCCCAACTCGATGAATATCATTTTGCACCACTGGTCCAAGTCCCAAGATATGGCGGAGGTGATTCGACGCACGAATGGTGAACTGATGCCGGGATGTTTCGGTACTTGGAAAGGTATTCCCAGAAGGGCAAAGAAGCGATTCGAGTAACGTTCAATGCCTGTCCAAGCATCAAGTAGAAACTCAGGAACACATCGAACGGCTCCTCGGATGACTGGACTGCGACGCCCCGTGCGGCCATTGGATTTGGGCATACGCCACCGTCACAGCAGTATGTGACCAAATACCGGTCCAGCGCGAGAGTGACATTTGGCAAATGCTCCACCGGTAATTCAAAAGCGTCTTCGAGTATAATCTCGGCGATCGTATCAGGAGCGAGAGCGTCTCCGATCACGAAGATGAACGTAAATATTTGATGTAGATGATTGTCTCTGGGTGAAAGACGCTCATTATATCGGAAATCGAATGCGGTCCCGTTTGCTGAACGATCCAACGATTTCACGGAGGCGAGATTCTCGATGGCACCACGAAAATCGTCGCGGGCTGTAAGCGATGATTTCACCTGTCCAGCAGCAGCCACGGCTTCACACGGAAACAAGAACTTACCGCCCGGTATCTCGAAACGTGGACAAATGGTTGCATCAAAAACCACTATGTCCAGCTGTCGGCTGATTAGCCCATTGCAGTCAAAAACGAATCCAGTTGAAACGTCGAATCGCTTTGGCAGATGAGCGGTTAGGAATTCACGAATGATCTGCTCACGGGCCGTGCCTAACTCGCCGGGGTGCGAAATCAAACGCCGACGAAGGTCATTCGTCATGTTCTCGGCGGCGGCTTTGAGGAGTTCGTCAAGGATCATATTGTGGCGAGCGATCAGGTATGGTGCATAACTCTAGGGTGGTCAGAAACACTGCGTAGCATGGGTTGCCGCATAGGCTACCTGTGTGCCAACGGTCCAGTCAGGTGAAGCGAATGGACAGGTACTTACACAGTGTTTTCCCGTCTCGCAGCCGAGTGCGACTTCGTCCCACGGCCTGCTGGCATCCGGGTCAGAATCGGCAGCATCCAGCCTGCGGTCCAGTTCCTGGCGATGGCTTTCGGGGATGGGAGTTGTGTCCGTCGAGAGGCTGTCCCAGATTTCACCGATCAGTTGCAGGCGGTGTTCCGCGTCGAGCTGGTCAATCCCCAGATCCTAGAGGGTGGGAACCATGTGTTACCTCGCGTGACGTTTCAGGAGAGTAGATTATGTCACGAGCCGAGAGCCAAAGGAAGTGGTCCAGCGGCATCACACTCCTTCCGAGGTCACCGAAGACCTCGGAAGTCTCGCTCACTCGCCGGAGTGGTTCGCCAGCCACTCCACCAGTGCGGTCGCAATGCGCGACTTCGGGCCGGACCAGTTCCCGACAGTCTCGCCACTCGATGAGATCAGCTCCACGCTGTTCTCTTCGGAGCCAATCGCTTCGGGACTGTTGAGGACGATCCAGTTGCAGTTCTTGCGGCGGAGTTTTTGCAGGGCGTTCTCGCGCGGGTTTTGGGCCTCCAGGGCGAACCCGAGGACCCAGCGGTTCCCCTTGGTCTTCCCGAGTTCGGCCAGCACGTCGTCGGTCTCGATCATCTCGACCGTAATCGGGCCGCCGATCTTCTTCATCTTGCCGGTCACGCGCTGCACCGGTTTGTAGTCGCACACAGCTGCGGTCGCGATGACACCGTCGCAGGTGGGAAAGAGGCGTTCGCAGGCGTCCTTCATCTGGGCGGTGGTGATGACTGGGTGGAACTCGCAACCGGGCGGGGCGGAGAGTTCGACGGGGCCGCTGACGAGGACGACCTGCCAGCCGTGTTGCAGCGCCGCTTGGGCAATGGCGTACCCCATGCGCCCGCTGCTGCCGTTGGAGAGGTAGCGGACATCGTCGAGATATTCGCGGGTCGGTCCGGCGGTGATGAGGACACGCATGATTGGGCTCAGAATGATTCGCCGTCTGGCTGTCAGACGGGCCAGTGTGGTGTGGGAGCAAAGTCGAGTCGGACGCCAGTGGCCTCTGCCCCCTCTCCCCACTGGCGATGTGACGTTCAAGGTGGACGCGACTGTGGGGAGAGGGCCGGGGTGAGGGGCATAGAGTGAGCGGTGTGGCCCCCTCACCCCAACCCTCTCCCCCGCAATGGGGTCCGCTCTGAATGCCGAGCCGATTGCGGGGGAGAGGGGGCAGAAAATAGCCAGCCTACTTTTCCGACACGGACACTCTCGAGCCTGCTCACGGAACTAACGCGCCCGCCTCGGCACGAAGTTCCGCAGGTAGTTGTAGCTCTGCACCAGCGAGGCTTGCCGCGACGCCAGCGAGTCCTCATACGCCCGGTCCTCGACCTCGACGCACACCGGCCCGCGATACCCGCAGTCGGTCAGGGTCGAGAAGAACTGTCCCCAGTTCACGTCCCCCATCCCCGGCAGCTTCGGCGTGTGGTACTCCGCCGGGTGGGCCATGATGCCGACCTCATTCAAACGATCGCGGTCGATGCGGACATCCTTGGCATGCACATGGAACAGCTTGTGCTTGAACTCGCGCATGGCTGGCAAGTAATCCATCATCTGCCAGACAAAGTGCGAAGGGTCGAAGTTCAGCCCGAAGAACTCGCTCGGGAGATCATCATACATCCGCCGCCAGATCGCCGGGGTCGTCGCGAGGTTCTTCCCGCCCGGCCACTCGTCGCGGCTGAACGACATCGGGCAGTTCTCAATCCCGATCCGCACCTGTTGCTCTTCGGCATACATGATCAGTGGACGCCAGGTCTCCAAAAACAGCGGCCAGTTGTCATCGACTGATTTCGTCCAATCCCGTCCGACGAACGTATTCATCCGATCGACCCCGAGTTGGGCAGCTGCGTGGATCACCCGCTGAATGTGCTGGGTCGAGAGAAAGGCTTCGTCCTGATCGGGTGTCAGCGGGTTCGGGTAGTACCCCAGTGCGCTGATGGAGACGCCGTAGTGCGCGACGAGCCGCTGCAAACGATGAACATCGGCGGCCTTGAAATCGGTCACGTCGACATGCGTCACCCCGGCATAGCGTCGCTCGGCCTTGCTGACGGGCCAGCACATCAGTTCGACGCAGTCGTAGCCGGTATCGGCGGCGAACTCGAAGACCTGTTCCACGGTTTGATCGGGCAGGATGGCGCTGACGAATCCGAGTTGCATGGCGTGTTCCTCTGAAGTGGGTCATGGGCAATTCGAAGCTCGACATCCGACACCGCAGAGTACCGGCTGAAGCCTGCCATCTCCATGGTCCCGGTTCGAGATCCCGCTCCTACGACGCGGCTCGATAGATCGTCCACCACCGCTGCCAGTCGCGCTGGTCGTAACCGTAATCCTGTTTGGTCAACAGTTTGAGTGCGGCCAGTACCTGGGTGTTCCGAAAGTCCGATTTGACCGTTACGGTTCGCATGACCTTGGGATTCGTATCATTCACCGTATAGCCGTACGGCAGCTGGCCGAGTCGACTGAGCATCTCGATGTTGTTGGGAAGTATCGCCGTATTGCCCGAGGGGAGTAGGGTCGGGACTCCGTTGGAGGCGACTCCAAAGGTCGTGCTGCTGGTGTTATCTGGCACCTGAACGTTGTAGGTGTGCGTGGTAATGAGGGCATCGATCAAATCGGGGATCACACGCTCGTCGCCGAATTGGCCGACGACAATGGCCGCCCGCTGGACGACATCGTTGGACTTGTTTTTCAGCCCTGGCAGGCAGTATTTCACGACTTCGATTTTCTGGTCTTCGTCGATCGTCGCCAGAGCCATCCGAAACACGGGCTCGTATCCCTCATTGAGCAGGGATTGCGAGAGTCGCCGCACGGGCTTCGGCCCCTTGATTTGCCCCGCGACTTCGACAAACAGTTGACGGTAATCCGAGTTCTGTTGCTGCCCCAGGTAGTTCCACAAGGCGGCCACCGCATCGGGATCCTGAATCGAACGGAGGTTCTGAAGTCCCTCGGTCACCCGCCTCGGATCGCGCCCACTCAGCCAACCCGACCACTGCTTGACCTTCGGATACCACACCTGCTCTGCCGCCCGTTCAGTTCCGGTTTGCTCCAGCAGTTCCAATTCCAATTGAGTGATGTACTTGCCCTTGTGCAGGACATAACCCTGCTTAGCCATTGCCTCCTCACGTGACATCCACTCCCCGTCGTGACGCACATGGCCGATCGAGCGATGGACGACCTCATTCTCTGGATCTAACTCCAGGAGCAATTCCAGCTGCTCGACCCGCTGGGCTTTCAGCTGTCGCGAGATGCACCAGTCGGCCAACTGTTGATGGGCCTCGATCGTGTGAGGGATTTCGCGGGAGCGGGTGACGTATTCCTCGATAGCGGGCGACCGCATCTGCACCGATTCCACCTCGGTCCGAGGGACGGTGATTGTCGCTCCGGAAAAAGAGACGATCATTAATTCGGGATCACGGGTCTTGTCGCTCCCCAGAACGAGAGAACCCCGCACCTCCCCGCCGTTCTTGAGACGCACGAGATCGGCCTGCGCGCACGGAGCCCCACTCAGCCCCACTGCGGCCACGATCAAGCTCCAAACTTTCATCCCGTGTGCCATGTCCGTTTCTCCATCGAGTCCGTCCTCTGAGATAGCTTACCCGCTCGACGAGACCAATACGAGAAGAATCTGGATACGAACCGAGCGCCACCCGGTGCCAGACGCACTTTGTCTACGAAACGCTGCCGCAGGCAGCGGATGCTTTTCGATCATCCCGGGACGCCACTGGCCGCCTAGGAATCAAAAAACTTGCCATAATCCGACACTTCTCGCTGAAGCCAACAGAGTCTCCCGAGTGTTCCCCGCAGATGCCCGCGCACACCGCAATTCCATCACGATGGCGGAGGCAAGTTGTGGTACACACATGCCACAGATTTTCACAGATGCGACGCCTGCGGGGGCGGTGATGGCAGGCTGAAGAGATCTTCTCTCCCCGTTGAATCTGTGCCCATCTGCGAAATCTGTGTACCAATCCACTGTCGTGTGTGAGAGGTTCCAAGGAACAGGCGATGGACTCTCACTCGAAATGGCAAAAGTTCAGTGAGAGGCTGTCGGCTGGGGCGAGGAGTGTCGACTTACCTCACATTCTGGGCACGCTGCTCGCATTTTCGGTCGCCGTAGAATTCACTGTCCACCCAATAAGATTGCCCAGCTCTGCCCAGCTCTGAGTCGCTCTGTGTGATCCTGTTTGGCGGGGGCAGCGGTCGTCTCGACGAAGAGTGGCTGATGGTCTTCCCCTGCGGTTGCGTCTGTGCCGCGCCAGCTCATCGAGGGAATGAAGAACTGAGCATCTACTTTCCTTTTTCCCCCGAACTCGAGACCTTGATCTTGGTCTTTTTGCCGGCACCGAGCAGGCTGCTGATCTTTTCATGGGCAGTGGCTGCGTCCAAGCTAGAGTTCAACTGCATGACTTCGAACTTGGTCGTTGGCTTGGCGGCCTCATCCAGAGTTTCGATGAGCAGGGCGATATCATCCATCAGCCCACTGGCGGAGGAGACGACCAGCGAGTTCGACACTTCGTCCACTCCGATCGAGAGCAGTCCCTTGAAACGGATTGGTTGTTCCTTCGGCTCATCCTTCTTGGTCGAGTCGGTATTGCTCCGACCAAAGATGTAACTGGTCGAAGGGCTTTGGGCCGCAGGAGGTTGTTTGTCGTCTCCTTTGGACTGCAGTGACGCGTCGTTGGCACTGAGCAGGTCGCGGTAGACCGATTTGACGGTTTCAGCGATGACCGACGCCTGTGAATACTTCAGACCGAAGATCTGTGTCACGCGAATCGCTCGTGGGTCGTTCGACTCCGGGAGGTCATACACTTCAATCAGCTTCTCGATAATCACTAACTGATCCGCAGTGGCGTTCTGGACCAGGATGGTGCGTGATTCGGCGTCCGAGATGATCTTCAGCTTACGCCGCTTGGACAGGCGACTCGGGGTTTTGTCCTTCGTCGACACGACATCGCCGTACCAATCCAGAATCGTTTTGTCGTCCTCTTCCGTCTCAAAGAAATCCTTCAAGTTCATTTCCAGACCATAGGCCCACGTGTTGCTATTCTTCAGGTGAAACACGTGGAAGTCCGGGGTCTTGGGGCGGAGATCGCGAACCAATTGTTCCAGTTGATCGAGCGCTCGCGTGTCCGCTGATCCGATGACCATGCGCCCATCGGGCAGACGATGCACGGCGATGGGTGCAGCCTCGAAGGACGCGGCTGCCGAATCACTGACGCGGGGTGCGTCTGCCGCAAGCTCGTCCCCCGCCAGCGGATGACGACGAGCCGGATGAACCGGCGGGGTGACATCAGTTTTCCCGGCCAGCACCGTTTCGAGTTGAGAGAATTTCGCCGGAGTTCGCGGCGTCCGCTGGGCGGAGTCTTTCAACGGTTCTTTGGCATTCGGGGCGGGTTTCTGCGGGGGATCGGTCGTTGACGGAGCCGCAGCTGGAACCCGCAATTCATTGGGCGAAACATTCGGCCAGAGCTGTTGCAATTGCTTGAGCACACGGTCAGCCTCTTCCGGAGAGGCGAACTCCAGAGTGCGGGTCGACTGCGGGTTGGTCTGGTCACTGGGGATTTCCCCCATTTTGATGAGCAGTCCCTGGACCTCTTGCAGTTCGACGGTATTGGCCCACACTAGCAGTCGGTTCTGTTCGACATCGGCGTCGATACGAAAAGGACGTTCCTCCTTGCGAGTCGTGTCTTCGTTACTGCTGAAGGAGTCATAGTAGGACCAGCGAGATCGCTGGGGTTCCTTTTTTTCCTCGGGGCTGAGCATAAACAGGATGGAGCCAGCCACCTCGTCGGCGCGCAGGCGGCGGAGCGTGATCACCTCAAATTTTCTGGGGCTGCCGTCCAGCTTCTCCACGAGGGACTGCACCGTCACATGGTCGGCGAGCGAGCCAAACAGCACGATTGAGTTGTTGTCCTTGTCGATGCGGATGCGTGCCCCCGGGGACAAGTCGCCCACATCGCTGAGGATCTCCGCCAGCGGTCCGGGATTGAGCGTCTTCAGCCGATAGACCCGCATGCGGTCCAGATTGCGAAGGATCTGCCCGTCTGTTCCGCCCGCGACATCCAGCGCCTTCACGGTTTGCTGAATAATCTCCATCTTGTCTGGCGGCGCGTGTGCGAGAATGCTGTTCTCTCGCGAATTCACCACCAGCTTCGGTTCGCTAGGCTTCTGAGCGGCAGCTCCCCCGCTACCTCCGGGCTGTTGCATTTGCTGCATCTGTTGCTGCATTTGCATCTGCATCTGCTGCATCATACCGTTCATGTCACCACCTGAACTGGCAACCGCCTTTTTCTCGATCCCCAGGATCGCCATCAGGGAGAGAACGACTTCATCCGCCCGCACATGCACGAGCTTAAACTCCCGGACGAGAGCACGTTCCCGCGTTTGATTCGACTGCTCATCTTCCAGTAATGAAACGATGTCTCGCAGATTCGCCACCGCGTCCATGGCCTCAATGCGGTTGACAGACTTCAGGGCCGACAGCTTTCCATGGGGACTGAGCATGGGGGCGAGTTGGGTGGCGGCATCCTCGGCGATGAGCCAATCGAGAGGGAGCGAGATCTTCACAAACTCATTCGGCATCCGGGTGGCCAGTTCCTGGATCGACACGCGCGGGACGATGCCGGGATTGAGCCCCTTGACCGAGACCACGGTGAATACCTCGTCATGGAGCAGCAGGGTGTATCCACGTGCCAGCAGGTGCCAATTCAGCAGATCGCGAGCCTCCTCGGGAGTGTACCGACGCTGCGTATGCAAATTCAGGGAATCGCCGGGAAGTTCCTGCCAGTCGAGGCTCTTCTGAGAGACCTCGGCCAGCCAATCGAGGACTGGCGGCCAGGGGGCGCTCTGAAAGTTGAACTCGACTTTGCCGTCCGCGCCGAGCAGCGCATCCACCTTGTCGCTGGATCCGGGTGTTTTCAGGTAATCCGCACGGCGGATGACCTTGGTCGCCGATTCCGCAGGCTTGGCAGGATCGCCGGGTTTCGCCGTGGGATCGACCGGTTTGCCATCCGGTCCGACGGTGACGGGGGGATTCGCGGGCTTCGCCTCGGCGGTGGGTGTCGCAGGCGATATCGAGGGTGGTGGAACCGCACTCTTGTCCTCAGCCCGCCCCGCTGAACACGCCACCGAAACCAGTCCGATGCACGCGAGGGGCCAGAACTGTCGTACGGGGAGGCTCAGCATCGCCACCAGCCCGCCAGGCAATGAGCTTGTTTTTTGTGGCATAGGTCGTTTTCCTCTCGCAGGAACAGTCAGGAACGTCATCACAATCGGAACCGCGCTGACGCTCGGTTGCCTATGTTACGTCGGAGAGGCCACCGTTTGCGAACGGAAAAACCCACACTTCTCGCTGAAGCCGACAGAGTCTCCCGAGTGTTCCCGCCGATGCCCGCACACCGCAATTCCATCACCGTGGCAGAGGCGGGTTGTGGTACACAG
>JAYTCW010000281.1:0-8863 GCA_043736295.1 Planctomycetota bacterium
TGTCCGAAAACTTGTCCGAGAAGTGCGGTGAAAGACGACTGAGCGAGGGTTGCCGCCCTCGCTCAGTCGCGAAGCGAACCGAAGGTCGCCTCTGGGTGATTCCTTGGACTTGAGGTTCGTAATGGCTCACTTTCCGAAACCGTTTTTCAAGCAGGCTCGGCAGCTGTGGTATGTCGAGATTGACCGCAAGCAACACTGTCTGGGTCCAGATAAGGACGCAGCCTTTCAGCAGTACCACGCACTGATGCAGGTGCAGCAGCGGACTCCGCTGGGGTTGGCAGCGGCGGGGGTGAAGAGTCCGCTCGTGGCGGTGTTGGCAGATACGTTTCTGACGTGGATGAAGGCGAATCGTGCGGCGAATACGTACGCGTGGTATCAGCGGCTCTTGCAGAGATTCTGTGCGAAGTATCCGACGCTCAATGTCGAGGATTTGCGACCGTATCATGTGCAGCAGTGGGTCGATGCGTATCCGCACTTGTCGCGGTCGTCGCGGCGGAACTTCATCCGGTCAGTGAAGGCGTGCGTGCGGTGGTCGTTGCATCAAGGTTACATCGACAAGCACCGGCTGTGGGGCTTGCCGATTCCGGCCAATGAGTACCGCGAGGTGACGATCCCACTGGCCGACTACCAGCGGCTGCTGGCTGCGATCACGGATGCGGCGTTCCGGGACTTGGTGATGCTGACGTGGGAGACGGGATGTCGACCCCAAGAGTCGGTGCGGATCGAGGCTCGACATGTTGATGTGGCTCGTCAGCGAGTTGTGTTTCCGAAGGCAGAGGCGAAGGGCAAACGCAAACCTCGCATCATCTATCTCACCCAGATCGCGTTGGAGATTGTCGTCCGCTGTTGTGAGAAGAACCCCGTCGGCCCCATCATGCGGCGAATCAACGGCCAGCCGTGGTCGCGTGACAAAGCCAGTTGGATGTTCGGTCAGTTGCAACGCCGAATGGGCCAGGCCGAGGCCGATCGACAAGGAATCCCGGTGCCTGAAGAACTGGTCGAGCAGATCAAGGCCAAGCTGAAAACACATCGCAAGAGTGGTGGACAGTTGGTGGCCAAGACTCCGGAGTACCTGCGGCATGAGGCGCGTTGCATCGCTCGTTTGCAACATGCCGCGAAGTACTTCCCGCGTTACTCGCTGTATGATTTGCGGCATGCGTGGGCCACGCGGGCGTTGGAGTCGGGGTTGGACGGATTAACGGTGGCGATCCTGATGGGGCACTCGGACCCGAGTACGCTGGCGAGGGTGTATCAGCATCTGAGCCATAACCCGGAGCACATGCTGGCTCAGGCGAAGCGGGCGACGCCGGTGGGGTAGCAGGAGTGGAGCAGACATTCTTGTCTGCTGGCTTGAGATGAGTTGGGGGGAGGGGAGACAGACTGAAACGTCGGTCCCACGAAAACCCTCCCCCCCAGCCCCTCTCCCAAAAGGAGAGGGGAGCAAGATGGGAAACGCATCACAGACGAATATGACGGAGGCGAGGTCGATAGTTCGGCTTCGTCTCCGTCGGTTGTTTCTGGACCTTGCGGGCATCGATAAATGTCCGTACATCTTCGAGCGAGACGCGGTATCCCTTCCGCTTACCGACCGGGACATAGGGCAACTTGCCCGCATCGATCAGCGCGTACACGTTGGCTTCCGAGCAGCCGAGACACTCGGCGGTTTCGGTGATCGTCAGCAGGCGCGGGGAGGGGGCTGGGTCCATGAACATGACTTCGTGAAATAATGAGATAGGGACATCGCATCGCAAGCATTACCGATCGCGATCCTTGTTCTGATCTCGATCACGAGTGGGAGGCCGATCTTGAGAGCGTGACTCCGCTTCCTTCATCGATTGTTGAAGGGGGGACTGGACGGGCTCTTCTTCGAGTGTGGGTGTGGGATCGGGTTTGCGGTCGGCGGCGATTTCGCCGGGGGTTTGGTGACCGTAGAGGCCGTACTCGGCGGGTTGGGCGATGTTGGAGCCGGTGTAGAGGGCGGCTCGGGCCTCGGCTAAACCCTGTCGCATCCATGCGGCGGCGTGGCCGTCGCCGATCTTCGGTTGGGGCGGATTGCCCGGTGCGGGATGGTTGGGGACGATCGGTTTGTTCTGCATGGAATGGTCCTTTGGTGAAGAGGTTGGCATCGAAGACTCACCGCCTCGGCGAGCGGTCGTAGCCGTCGTTCATGTGGCGGAACTGTGCGGCACGTTGCTGCTGTTCAATCATGCTGTCCCGCATGTCCATCACTTCCTGACTGCGGAGTTCTTGGTGCATGAGGTTCTTGAGGAACATCGCTCCGCCAGCTGTCATGATGTACGAACCAAAGCCTTCGTCGAGGACGGCGAACAGCAGTCCGCCCGCGAGGACGAGGAGCGGTTCGACTCTGCCCTTCCAAGTCAGCTCGTCGATCCGAGACTTGGACCCGAGCAACCACGGGTAGCCGTTATAGCGGGAATGGACGACCTCTCCGGTCCGGTGTCGGGCGAGCATCACGGCGCGTTGTCCGAGGCACGCCCCGAGGTACGCCAGCAGAAACAGACCAGTCAACGACGGATCTTGCGTCCGCATGAACCCCGTGTGCAGCGGCACCAGGAACAGCACGAACAGCGATTGCAGCCCGAGATAGCGTGCCCCCATCCCGCGATGCAGGAAGACTTCAATGGAGGTTGAGTAGATGTGGAGCAGAACCATCAGCAGGTTCATGCTGCTCTGGATGTCGGAGGGCTCTGGCTCTGATTGTTGTTGAGACATGGGTCGTCGTTCCCAGGGTATGAAGAGCGCCGATTCGAGCGTGGAACGGGCACATTTGCCCGTCCGTGATCGCACTCCGACTGAGTGCCTCAGAATCCAGAACGACTCGACGTGAGATCGCTCACCACAGTGCAGCTGCAAATGAAGTCCAGCACGGACGGGCAAATGTGCCCATCCCACGAGGCTTCAGAACTGTTGACGGATCGTCACCGGCAGCCACGGTCGACCTGTTTGGGCGAACCGCTTTCCACCACGCACGACGATGGCATCGACCAGCCAGTCAGGCGGTCCACCTTGCCGGAGTGTGGTGAACTCGCTCGGTTGCACCTCGAACTCGAACTGCTCGGACATGCCCGCAGAGCTGCCGGTATCGGTGCGACCGCCGAGCAGCACGCTGCTCCAGTCGGTCGGTCCCCAGTTCGTGTTCGAGTTCATGAAATACTGCTTCGTGCGCCCAATTAGCTCAGCGGCATAGGTGTTCGTTCTGGTGTCCGCTTGCTGGTGAAAGAACTGTGTCTGCAAGTTGCCGAGCAGGCTGTGGACTTCCGCTTCCGACTGCTCACCGCCGAACGCTGCCAGGTAGTTCGAGATCGACTGCGTGGCATACACCACAGCTGTGCGCGAGCTTCTCGCTGTGGTCTGGAACACTTGGTCGCTCGATGTCGCGAGCAAGTGACTCTCGTCAACCACGATGAACACGGGGCGAGGATTCGCCGCCACATCGCGGCGTTCCATCGCCTGTTGAAAGCAATATTTCCACACCGTCTGCACGAACTGCCCGACCTCCCCGAACAGTTTCAGCGGCATGTCAATGAGGATGATCTTCCCATCGCACGCCATCTCGGGCCGGACGGTGGTCTCAGCCGGTGAGAGTAACTCTCTGACCACGCCGCGATTCAAGACATCGAGCATCGAAGTCAATGTACTTTGGACAATCGACCGTGTTTTTTCGCTGAGTTGCGGCCACTCGACGCAGAAGAAATCCGTGGCCAACTGGAGGTCCGCTCGCTTCTCAGGCGAGACCTTCGCATCCGCTTCCGTCAAACACTGAAAGCAGAACGAACTCGCCCGCCACGCTTCTGACTGCAACTGCTCGAACGATGTTGGAGCCGACACGACTAACCGATACAAGTTGGGAATCGTGACCGTTCCCTTCGCTTGAACCAGTAACTCCAGCCCATTCCGAGTGAGTTGACGATTGGTGAGCTTCCAATACTGATCTCCTTCACCACCGCCATGACTGCGATTGCGGTCGCTGATCTCCAGTATGGTTGAGAACAGGCTGACCAAGTTCTCCACATGTCCCGCACCACGATCGGTCCGCTTCAACTCACTGTCGATGAAGTTGAACCGCGCCGGATGACCCGGACCAAACAAGACAACATCGTCTGATCGTCGCGTTACACGGCAGTAGTTTTCGTATAGCTCGCGGTCCCCCGGCTTGGCTGTGAGAAAAATCCCGCCAAATCCCATCGAGAGATATGCCCGCACGATCCAAGCCAAGCTACCAGAACTCTTCCCCGACCCCGTGCTGCCCCATATTTGTGTTCCCTGACATGCGTCCCCAATCGTCCACGGATCACGGCCCGAGAACCACAACACAGGATCGGACAGCAGCCACTTCGGTGTCGGCGGCGGCGGTTGGTTTCGTTTGCGAAACGGCCACATGAGAAGACTCCTTACCAACTGCGATGACTGTTACGACTGTTGCATCGCCTGATCGCGGAGCATCTTGGAGAACGTCCCTAGCTCGACGCCCTGCGGTCGCACCTTGCGAGCCTTGTTGAGCAACTCTTCCAGCACTTCAATGAACCCTTCGAGGTTGAGCGACGGACCCGTGACCGTCACTGTTCGCCCGCCGTTCAGCAGAGCTGTCACACGCGTGGTCAAATCGCTCTGCTTCGGCTTATCAGATTTCGACCGAGCCTTGATGGCTCCGGCGAGACCGTCCCGAGTCATCCGTCCCGCAGCCAGTTCCCCGGCCAGTTCGCTCTGCACCGCCGCATCGTCGACTCGCGACAGTTCATAGGCCGCACTCACCGCAATCGCCCCCGACGCCACCTGCTGCTGAATCGACTCCGAGAGCTTCAGCACTCCCAGCAGCTTGGTCGCCATCCCCGCACTCATCCCGAGCTTGGTCGCCGCTTCGCCGATCTTCCAACTGGTGACCTCCATCAGCCGCGTGATCCCGCGCGCCTTCTCAATCGGGCAGAGATCCTCGCGCTGGCAGTTCTCAATGATCTGCCGTTGCAACACCTCGCCCTCGCTCAGATCCTTCCCTTCAATGATGGCCGCCAGAGTCGTCAGCCCCGCCAACCGCGCCGCCCGCGTGCGGCGCTCTCCGACCACGACGCGGAACTTGTCGGCGACCTTCCGCACACGGATCGGCTGCAACTGGCCAACCGCCTTGAGGCTGGCCACCAAGCTCTCGATCGACTCCTCGTCGAACTCCTTCCGCACCTGCGGACCGACCTCGATCTTGTCGAGGGGGATATACTGAATCTGTTCCATGTTCATGACTCCTGGGGAATGAGACCTAAAGATTTCACGGGGAAAGTCGGACCGGTGTTACTTCGCTGGCGACTGTTCGCCACCGGTCCGGCGACTGATGAACTCCATCGCCAGTAACTTCTGAATGACCATTGACGTTTCACTCAGCAGTTCAGCGGCCACTCGGCTGAGCGCCGCTTCCGTATAGAGCGGGAATTCACACACCCGCCCCACAGCCAGCGTCAGCCCCTCGCGCGTCTCGATCAGCCGCAACGACCCGCACCGCAGCTTGTCGTTCTCCTCCAGCAACCAGAGGGCCATGCCCCGCTGATACCAGTCGCGATCAATCACGACATCCGCGAAGGCCATGAACTCCGCCCGGTCGACGAACTCCCAAGCCTGCATCTTGATGAGGTATCCGTGCAGTGGCGGCTCCTGCACCACCTCCCAACGCCCTTCGCTGACCTCCCGCACCGGACGCCCTAAGCGCCGCATAGCCTTGTTCGTTCGTCGATTGGCTTTCTGGCGGTCGGATGCACCACGAAAGAGGAAGGACAGGAAGCTCATGGTGGACTCCGATCAGAGAAGTGAGGGTGAGATCGAACGTGCAATGCCGGTGAGGTCACGCCTTACCCGTCCTTGGCCTTCATCGCCGCCTTGGCCGACGAAATTCCGACAATGACCGCTCCGATATCATCGATCAGTCCAAACGGGCCGAGAAGGGCCTTGTCGATCGGCGAGATGGCATAGAACCCGCAAAAGATCGCCATCGCCCAGCCCACAATCGGCATCAACACCGACCGCAGCTCACTCTTCGGCATCGCCAACAACACGACGAACGCGATCACGATCCCGGTGCCGCACAACATCAGCAGCTTGATCATCTCGAACATGGCAGACTCCAATCACTGAGAAACAGCAGCTACGATTCCACATCACACGCTGCCTAGAAGAAAAGCGGGGGCAACCCACCGGGTCACCCCCGAACACTGCGACGAGGGCCTACGCCCCCATCTTCCGCTGCACCATCGCCGCCACGTTCTCCGCCTGATCGCGGGTCAGGTTCTTCAGCGACTTCTGGTACAGATTCCAAGCCAACTCACCCGCCAGCTTGTCCGCCTTCTCCTGCTCGTCCTTCGAGAGAGACTCGTACCAAGCCAGCCCACCCGCACCCCCAATGAGCGCGGCAATACACAGAATCGGGATCAACGGAATCATCGGATTCGTCCTTTCCAGACCACAGACCCGAGCCAACAATTGGCTCAGAGAAACAAAGGCGAGCCGAGCCACCCCCGGCTCACCTTGTCACCACCTGACGCGACATCCCTCGCAGAACGCCGTAGCCGATGGGCAGATTCCAGACACTGATTCGTGCGAGCCTAGATCACGCCAAAGATTCCGAAGAACATGGCGAAGACCACCCGCAGCAAGACTTCAGCAACGACTTCTTCCATTTCGAACACCTCTTCCGAAAGAGACACAAACCCCGCCGGGATATCCTTTGGCGATTCATGTCGGGTTCACGCATCGAGTTCCGCTGCACCAATAGACTCAGTCCAACTCACCCGCTCCCCCAACGTGCGCACTCTCACACACAGTGCTTCACGGAAGGGGAATAATGCAGTCGCGACAAGCAAAGTCAGCGACAGCTACAGCTAAAGATCAAGTCACCCACAATGAACCGAGCCGGGACAACCTCCCAACTCGGATCGCCACCACCAGAGGGACTCGCAACCAAGATCCCCTCAATGGGCAGATTCAAAACCTCGCCAAATCTGCGTCCCGCCCCTACGGACAAGGACAACTCGGCGCACCTCCCAGCACCATGAGGATGACATTGACGACGAAATGCACGAACAACATCGAGACCGGGGCCATGGGACACCTCCTTCAACAGCAAGCCAAACCTCATTGGAACACCCATTGGCAGTCGGCCAGGGATAACAAAGGAAAGGATGGTGTTGAGTCAGCCCGCATTGCTTATCATCAATCGCCACCCACAAATTAGGGGGCCCGGGCGTCGATTATCTGACTGTGTGTGTCCGTGTTTTGCGACGAAACCGATTGCCTTGGTCACTGCTGATTACGCAGTCCCTATCCTCGCCCCAGTGGTCGATCGTTGGGATTCGATTTTGAGATTTGAGGATACAGTAGATCCCTCAAGTCGCCGACGGCACGTAAGACTGAAGCTCTGGACGACATGTCACCAACAACATTACGAAGGTCGTTCAAACTCTCCAGCAGCATTGCAGCGCGGCTTAGCGATTCCATCTCATCAGGGTCAGTCAGCGGAGTCAATTGGTTCAATCGGTCGCTTGTTTGGTCTTCCACATTGACGATATCCTGAACCTCCGCGATCGCTTTGTTGATGTCTTCAAGAACAGTTGGGATTGGTGCCCCTCCGAGCCAATTGATGAGAGCCTGATCTACGGTGTCTGCGATTGTTGTCGATATGTCTGGGCAGTTCTCCGCAAATGACTTTGATTTGAACAAGCTTTCGTCACCAGGAACGATCCACTTCCAAAAGAGGGTTCCAGGGGCGTAACCTTCAAGTTCGGCAAGCAATGGGAAGGTGTGCATCGAAATATTTGTGGATCGAAGGCGTTTGATCAAATCCTTCTTCCTTGTGTCATCGTCTTCGGTGGTCATACGCTGCCAGTCACTGGTAAATATGGATATTACCTACCGGTTTGACAGCAATCTGCTAACAGGTCAACTCATTCTTTCCCGGTGTGCATCGAAGAAATTACGAGAGACAGTAACTTTCGACGAGCTCGTAACTCATTGAATTCACTGGACTTACTACTCCGTGTGGTTGATTTCTGGAACAATTCCGAGAATCCGTGTCAGGTTTCGAACCTGTAAGCACCCTCAGAAGTAGGGCGTTCTCATTCAGCCACACTGCACTGGAGATTCATCTTGGACAACAACGACATTGATTCGACTGTGGCCTTGCTGCTCTCAGTGATGCAGGCCGAGGATCGTGAATCGCGTTTTTTGGAATTCGTTGCTCAGGCCGAAAATGACGCAATCGGTTCTTTGGTTACTCATCTTAACCGAGTGCATCCCGAATGTGAAGACTGGGAGTCGGTGATCGCCGCGCAGATCCCGATGGTGTTGAACGAGTTCCCCAAAGAACATGTGACGGACAAGGTCGTCAGCCTGAGAGGCGAATCACAGCATCGTCCAAAACTGAAACTCGGCCAAATCCAGTTTCAACCGCTTGCCGCTGCGCTGGCCCAGCGTCATGTAGAGGGGTGGACGGGCTTCGACGAAGCAATCGCCAATCCACTTGGTAAGTCTGACTATCCCGACCCGATCATTCTGCCTTCCCCGAGCGTTTTTTCTCCACTTCGCCTGTTTGAGACCTCTGTCATTGCTTGGAAGACAAACACCGAGGTCGACGAGCAAACTGAGCAACCTGCAAGAACGATCTATGAACTCAAACGAGACATCCTGAGAACACGACTTGCAAAAAGAGTCGCCTTCCACTTTAAAGAATTCGATCTGGACTTCCCCACGCTTCGTGGGCGCGGGAAATGGGTTACAGGGCTTCGGCGAATTGAGCGGGTGACACGTAGCCCAGGGCGGAGTGGCTACGGACTCGGTTGTAGAACACTTCGATGTATTTGAAGAGGCT
>JAYTCW010000282.1:0-4917 GCA_043736295.1 Planctomycetota bacterium
AAGTTCTCTCCTCCGGCCCAACGGGCCAGCCGTTCACCCAGCCAGGGGCAACGCCCCTGGTCCGTCGGCGTTAGTCTCCCGAAGGGCTGAAGGCCCGGCCATTCGCTGGCGAATCCTGAACGGTCGGGCCTTCAGCCCTGGCTTCGCGAAGGGTCTACGGGACCAGGGCCTGCAGCCCTGGCTGGACGAATGGCCAGCCCTTCGGGCCTGAAGAGAGACTTTCTGCGGGTGCCAAGAGAGTCGTTGGTGATGTGCCACTTCCGCTGTGGCGAACTAGGTCCGGGCGGAACGGACCTGGGGGGCCGTTCTACTGGTCAACCATCACTGGCCGCTCGCCTAAGCGATCTAAAACCGTGCGAGTCACTCTCCAAGTCGGGAATGAGGAGTCGCTGCTTTACAGCAGACGCGAGGGGCAAGGTGTGTCGCCTTTTTCTCCGAAAAAGGCGACAGACGGAGAGTGCTTCTCTCACCCCTTGATCGCCGCAGGACCGGAGGGGCTGACGCCGCGCCGCTCGCTGATCCTATGGCACCTCGGGAGTCCCCGGTGAGGGGGTGGGCGAGGCGTGGGCTGGAGGAGCTGGTAGGTCTCCCTCGATCATGATGCCGCTGGACATGGTGGCTGCGCCTCCAGGGGCTGCCTCTGTGCCTTGATCTGGCACGTCGGTTTGGCCAGCGCGCTGGAGGCGGTACAGGCTGTCTTCGTCGGTGATTTGGCCGAAGACTGAGAAGCGGATGGTGTGCGGATTGGCGGGTCTGTCGATGACCGGTGGGACGTGGTTGGACATGTGCAAGGGTTGGTTGGAGCGGAAGTTAAGGGCTTGGTATTGCAGCGTTTTCGTGGGGATTCCAGGCGGGTCCAGAGGGGCCAACCACACCCCGCGTGGTTCGCTCAGGCCCTCGCTGTAGAGGAGTGGTTGCTTGGCCGGGATGAGGATGTTGGTCTCCGCTTGCAGGTCGCGGTCGAAGCCTTGCGGTTCATAGCCGAACGCTTCGTTGGTCAACCAGTCGCGAGCGTTGATAGGCCCCAACTCGGTGATCACATCGGCGAAGCTGGCGGGGAATGATCCGTGTTTGAGCCGCCAGGCCTGAAGCTGGAGGACGAGACGGGTGGCCGACTCCCCGGACATAGCCAACTCGAATTGCCCCCGGTGCCGAACGTTGAGGCGTTGCCAGGGGAGTGAGACACCCAGCGTGGCGGCACTGGCGTGGGTCGTGCCGATCCAGTGATCGAACTCCGCTCCCTCTGAGATTGGCTGCGAGACACGCGTGCCCGCCGACAGGTAGAAGTAGTAGTCGATCAGGCGGCGGACGCGTTCCTTCTCGCCAGTGCGGGCGAGGAGCCATTGTGCGACGGGGGAGGCTTTGTAGGCACCCGGGTGGTGAATGCTATCAGTGCTGATTCCCGTTTCGAGCGACCGGCGAGTATCGGCGTATTGCCGAGCAATGACGGTGCCGCCGGACATTCCGAACTGGTTCGGGGTGAGCTTGGTCATCGCCGTCTCGATCCGCTCGGCGGACTGCTTCGGATGGTTCGCCCACTGCCGCAGGGCACTCAGCACCACCCGCCGCCCCATCAGCGCATCGACCCATCCATCCTCATCGCGCGAGGCGTACGCCAACTTCTCGGTCAGTTCATGCCACTTGCGGAGATGCTCGAATGCGGCGTCGAGGTCGCATGACTCCTCATCGAGATGGAGACTGGCAATCCCTTGTTGAAAGGCGTGCGATGCACCCCAGAACCCCGGTGGCTGGACCAGAGCGTTTTTCTTGGTCTCATCGTCGATCAAGGCGTCAAGCTGCGCTGCATGCGGGATCGATTCGTCGAATGGGTACATCCAGGATGAGGCCGGATGGCTGAGCGGGCTGGGCTGGCCGTTACTGAGACTTTTCAGCGGCTCATAGTGCGTGACCAGCGGCACTTCATTTGCCCGGAAGTGGAAGTACCCTTGCAGCCCGATGAACCCCACCAGCAGCACCCATGCGATCTGGCCGAGCTTCGAGCGCCAACTCGATTGCTCCAGCAGTGTGCGAGAGCCGGTCCAGAGGATGGCCAAGCCGATCAGCGCAATCGGGACCAAAGCTGTGAAGCCGATCGGGGCATAGGTCTCCATGAGCATCATGCCCCAGCCGAACCACGGCAGCATCAGCGAGAAGCCGACGATCCCCGCCAGAATGGGCCGCCGGACCCAGGCGGCGGCCACTACTCCGATGGTGAATGTGCCGAGGAGTTGTACCAAGAGGTATCGCGCTGGCGAGGGAGCGGAAACCATATTAATGAGCGGGCTCCCCTGCGTGGCATACAGCCCGTGGGCGATTTGAGGCGTCAGGGTTGGAATGTCCAACATCTCCCAGACGCGGCCCTGCAACAGCGGCGGGATGAGCATGATCAACAGTGTGCCGCCCCAGACGAAGACCTTGCTGAGGATGATCTTCGTCGATGAGACTCCGCGTTCGGTGAGAAACGCCAGCGTCCCGTGCGACCGATCCGGCAGGAGCGTCAGCAACCCGCACACCAGCGCGGCGATCACGATGGCGATGTAGCTGAAGGCGGCGTAGTCCACCATGTCCCAGCGATACCAGCCAATCAGCGCCAACAAGACCCAGCCGACCAGCAGCACCGGTAACGCCCGTCGGACCTCGATCCACAGTAGCGGTCCGAGCCGCCGGGCCGCGCGATGCGGGATGGCGTGGATCATCTGCATGGCCAATAACCAGCCGGATGTCCCATGATCCAGCGCAGACCGCAGCCATTGAGCTCCCCACAAGATCGCGACACCGGTACTAAAGGCCGTGAATGTTGCCAAACAGAGCATGTAGCCCACGCCAGGCTGTAATAACGAAGGGGGGATAATTAACAGTAGGCTGACGAAGATTCCAAGCGTCGCGTAGGTGAAGACGCACCCCAGAACGAAAGCGACCGGGGCCAAGACACACATACCCAACATCGCACCAGTTCGTTGAAGCGATGGCACACGGACATAGCCGTTGAGCGTGTGCGTCATCGCGACCGGTGTATCACCCGCCGAGGTACGACTTCGCAGCCATAACACGGACATCGCAATCAAGACCCCGAGAAGAGTTCCGCCGCCCAAGATCGCCTGCTCGCCTTTGACAGAAAAAGAACTTCGCTCTCGAATGTTGACCTCGATGACCAACAAGAGCATGACGCAGATTCCCGAGACCATCCCGGTGAAGCATGACCAGCGGAAGACGTTCAACCACGGCAGAGACGCTTCCGGAACGAGAGCCGTTGCTGCCGCATCAGTTTCGGGGGTCACGATAGGCGTGCTGATCGCTTCACTCGCACACCACCGCCGCAACAACCAAGCGTCCACGGCCACCACCGCTGCGATGATGACCGTATAGATCGAGTAGAAAACCCATTCCGGCAAGTGATAGTCCGCCAGAATCATCGAGTGAACGATCCCACCTAGAATGATCTCGGTCAGAGCCGCTCCGATCACGGTCCAGAGCACCTTGCGGGTCACTAGTGAATAGAACAAGCCCCACGCTGCGAGACCCACAATCGACAACGCGAAGACCGACGGGTCACCCATCAGCGACGAGGCGTCCCCGCCATACTTTCCGGCCATCTGCCCGGCGAGCAGCGACGACAGTACCGCGAACCACAGAAACACCACCACCGCCAACCCGCCATACAACAGCTTCCCACCGATGAGTTGCCGAGGAGTGATCGGAAGTTGCCGTAAGAAGAGATCGGTCTTCGCCTCCGACTCCCCGGCGAAGAGCAACGCGCAGGTCGTCATCGCGAAGACGCCGGTCAGCACGAAGGCCATCGAGAACAGATTCACGTCGGCATACTCATGCCCCTTGATCCCCCACCAAAGCTGGAGCAGGACGAGTTCCCCGGCGATGGCGATCCAGACCAGCTGCTGGGCGCGGAACTCTTTCCACAGGAGACGCTGGGTGATGATGTTGAACATGAGAACCTCCGGGGGAGGGGGGGGGGGGGGGAGGGTTGATGGTTTATGGTTGATCGACCGGAGGGTCGTTGTCAGGGCAAAGCGTCCATGAGAGGCGAACGTTTCGGCGGGCGAATCACATTGCAAGACTCACCGTTCGAGTCTCGTCAGCGCGCGAATTGTTGAGGCTGTACCCCGAAGGGGTTGCACATCACAGCCCAGGGTCGCGACGCAGGAGCGCACCCTGGGAAATGTCGATCAAGGCCATCAACCCTTCAGGCAACGCCGTGAAGGATGTCTCAGGGATCACGTTCGCAAGGTGGCCAATACGTTTCCGGCCCCCTCTCCCCCGCGATCGACGTGTCTTTTGCTCTGTGCATTTTGCGGGGGAGAGGGCTGGGGTGAGGGGGCCTGAGCGAGCGATATGGCCCCCTCACCCCGACCCTCTCCCCCCAGTGGAGTCGACTCCGAAAGCGGCATCGAATGTGGGGGAGAGGGGGACAGAGCCATGGGAAACGTCTCACGGGAATCCTTCACGGGTGGCCTGAAGGGGTTGTACAGGGGCACGCCCGGTGTAGAACCCCTTCAGGGTTCATCTCGTGTGTACGGCTCCTCCTAGGGTGCGCTCCCTCCGGTCGCGACCCTGGGCTGTGATGTTTCACCCCTTCAGGGTGCAGAGGGAAGCGGTTAGGCCGTTGCACCGGATTCGAGTTTCGAATTCCGGGCTTCAGGTTTCCCGTGCTCCCTCTTGCGGTACTCCCTCAGCAGGAGCAGCAGCAGATTCTCCAGATCGGGTTGCCGGACCTCGGTGATGGTGCTCGTGGCCTGGCAGCGGGAGTGCCACTCGGGCTCGTTCATGTCGCGGACCAGCCAGACATGTTCGTGGCCCATCGGCAGGTGAGCGAGGACTTCGCCGGGGATGTCGGGCGGCGTGGTCGCACCGGGACCGAGGATGGCACTGACCTCGCGGGCCGATTGCTTGAGTTCATCGAGC
>JAYTCW010000283.1:0-4946 GCA_043736295.1 Planctomycetota bacterium
TTAGAGCGAATGTCGGCGATGTCGCTTCCGCGACTCGCATTCCGCCGGTCTGGAAGAGTCCAAGGAAGAGGGTCCACTCAGCTCAGAGAGTGCCTGGCGGATGGAATCTCAGTCGCGTAGCGATGTGAGCGACGAGCCGGGCGGAAACGTGCCCCACGAGGAATGACAACATCGTCAGTGCGATCCGTTCTGGAAGGTTCCCGGCGTCGCTGACGCAAGATGGACGTATACTCTTGAGAAGTCAGGAAGCACCGATGCGGCCACTCTCACAAATTGAAATTCGCGAAGTCGATCAGACGGCGATCGAACAGTTTGGCGTTCCCGGCGTTGTGCTGATGGAGAACGCGGGTCGAGGCTGCGCGCAGATTATCGCGACCCATTGGGCCGCCAGCCGCGTCGTCATCTGTTGCGGTCAGGGGAACAACGGCGGCGACGGGTTCGTGATCGCCCGTTACCTGGAGAATGCGGGTTGGTCGGTGCAGGTCCGTCTGGCGTTTCTTCCCAGCGCTTACCAGGGGGACGCGGCGGTCTTTCTGGCCTCGATTCAGAAGTCGGGACTGGATGTGCGCACGATTCAGACGGAGATCAACTCAACATCCCCTGGCCATCCGGAGATCGCTTGGTCGCAATTCCAGAGCGAACTGAAGTCAGCCGACTTGGTCATTGATGCCCTCCTCGGGACCGGCCTGACCGGGAATGTCCGCTCTCCCTATCTGCCGATGATCGAGTCGATCAACGCCGCTGGCTGCCCGGTATTTGCTGTCGATTTACCCTCGGGAATGGACTGCAACACGGGCAAACCGCTGGGAACCTGCATCCGTGCCACGCGAACCGCGTCGATGGTGGCCGAGAAGCTCGGCTTCGAGAACCCCGAGAGTGCAGCACTCACTGGTCCGGTCGATGTGGTGGAGATCGGTCTGCCGCGTGTCCTGGTCCGGCTGCTGGAGTTGCAGACTCCGCCAGCCGAACTCTAGCGAGCGGACGTGAGTCCCCCGTGCCCATGCGACGGATAGAAACGCACAAAGCCAGTAAGGCGACCGGCCAGACTTCGCGTCCCGACAGACTTCCGAAGTCTTCGGAGACTTCGGAAGTCTGTCGGGTCGGTTGGAAACGCACAAAGTCAGTGATACGAACTCGCTCCGCTTCCAAGACTTCGCATCGCAGCTCAGTGAGTGACGGACAGCGGGCAGCGATTCAATTCGCCGTCACGAGCTTCCGCTGGTAGTCCCGGAACGAGACCCGGACAGCGTCCTTGGACCCGATCAGACTCTCCCATTTCGTGATGTGCCGCTTATCCATCGCCTGCAATTCCCAGCTGAACTGATGCTCGGCTTGCAAGTGAATGTCGCCGTCGTTCCGCATCCGCAGATCGACAGTCAGGGGAATTCGCTTGCGATTTCGCAGGGCGAGATTCACGGCTAGCCGAGGTTCCGGCAGCATCGCCTCGGGATGCAGAATGTGATTCAGGCGAGCGGCCCAATCGGCATAGGCCAGATACTTTCGAGCCGCTTCCGGGTCCGGACTCGATGCGGTCTTCACCTCGTAGATCATCTGCTCGCTGAGCATTCGCATCCGCTGGTCCTGGGCGTCGAACCGCTCGTCAAAATGCGGTTGCAGCTGGAACTCCAGCGCGGCCACCTGCTTCTGGGCCGTGTCGGAACCATCCTGCTTAAGAGTGGCCAGATATTTCTGCGACTCTGCCGCGGAGGACTTCATGAACTGGCTCAGCTCGGTGATGGTCAGTTCCGCGACGCGATAGTTGCCATCCATAAAGATGAACCGGTCGTTCATCGGCTCGTAGACGACGACCTCGCCGACATCTTCCATGTAGTCGTAGACCTTGCCCGCATGGAAAAGGGTCAAGCTATGGCCGCGCGGTTTCCATTGGCCCCCCGCGTCCATGCTGGAGACGGTGGTGTAGACCCGCATTTCCTGAGCGCAGAGGAGGCCGGTCGAGGTGGCAAAAATCCCGAGAATCAACAGCTGCAAGAGACGAACCATGGGCGGCGACCTCCGTGTCGCGGGGGAGAACAGCCGAAGCTGTCTTTCAAATTCGATGAGATTTGGATTCCGCAGGTGGTGACGATTGTGCGGAAGAGGGGGGCGAAAGCCCGAGGTGGGATACTGAGGGTAGCCCCGTCCGAACGTGTGGCTCAAGACCGCTTCCGGAAATCTAGGCAATCCCCCGCTTGATCTTCTCCATTTGTGCGGTGACAATTCCGAAATCGGCAGAATGTGCGACCTCTGGCGGATTTTTCCCCCAGGAGTCGCACTCGGAGAGTTCGCTCTTCGTCTTCACGCAACGGACCGAGGACAGGCCCGTTTTGGTGTTTCCCCGCGAGTGACTCCCAGGATGGGATCGCTCTGGCGAGCTCCTTTCACTGTGCGGATCTGACGTGTCAAAACGATTGGATGGAAAAGTCGCGGTCATCACCGGAGTCAGTGACCGCGGTATTGGCGGCGCGATTGCGGAACGCCTGGCCGACGACGGAGCCGCTGTGACGATCCTCTGGATGGAGCGTCCGAACCGGCTGATCAGCCGACTGGAACGGCGTGAGCATCCGTTTGTCGAGACCCGCTGCGATGTGACCAGTTCCGCGTCGATCAAAAAGGCGGTGGATGCCTGTATGTCCGAATTTGGGCAGGTCGACATCCTCGTCAACAATGCCGGGATCGAAGATGTTCATTCGTTCGAGAACGGTCAAGACGATGTCTGGGAACGCCTGCTGGATGTGAATCTGCTCGGAACCATGCGGATGATTCGGGGCGTGCTGCCGTTCCTGGCGGAACCAGAGGGGGTGATCGTCAACATTTCCTCGGTCCTCGGGATGGCGGGGTGTTCGGGCTTCGGAGCTTACTCTGCGACCAAGGCCGGGCTGATCGGACTGACACAATCACTCGCTGCCGAACTCGCACCCCGCCAGATGCGTGTGGTCGGAGTCGCTCCGGCTCTGGTCTTCACGCCGATGATGCAACGGCACGCCACCGAGGGCGGTGACACGATGGGCGAGAGCCTCGGTCACTCCCATCCGCTGGGGATCGGTAACGTTCAAGATGTCGCTGCCGTCGTCGCGTTCCTCGCCTCGCCCGAGGCGCGCTGGATCACCGGCACCACACTGCCGCTGGGCTGGATGCCGAATTTCCCACTCCCGTTTGGGCAGCCTGCAACCCACGAGAAAGTCGCAGTCCCGTTGACCGCGAAATCCGCACCGATGTCCTTGAAGATCGTTCCGCTCGAAAAAGAATCGGACGATGCCATTGAACCCGCGCTCCCGATCGCGGACAGTTAAGGCCCGTGGGATCCGGCGTAGCCACGTTCGCCAGAACGTGGGTCTCCTGGCGGTTGAGTGTGAGCTGAGTTGTCCGGTCCCCTCTCCCCCGCAAACGATATGAACTTCGCTCACCCGCTCCACTGCGGGGGAGAGGGCTAGGGTGAGGGGGTACACCGAGAGATCACGCCCCCTCACCCCGGCCCTCTCCCCCACAGCCATATCCTTTCCATAAGCCACACCGATTGTGGGGGAGAGGGAGCAAAGTTGGCAATCGCCCACTGGCCGGCCTCCTTCCCTCACTGCTCTTCACACGCGGCATCGATTCGGATCCCTCTTCCCATGACCGAGCTGGCTGACACGGTATCGACCGACTCCTCGCTGGGTTTCACGCAGACTCGCCTGGTGCAGTTGTGCGATCCGCCAGCCCCGCTCCAGCTGGAGAGCGGGAAAACCATCGGGCCAGTGCAGGTCGCCTATGAGACCTACGGCACGCTCTCCCCGCGCCGCGACAATGCGATCTTCATCTGCCACGCCCTGACCGGGGACGCCCATGTCGCCGGTCGGCACTCCGCCGATGAGAAGAAGGCCGGCTGGTGGGACGGCTTCATCGGTCCTGGCAAGGGGATCGACACCGACCGCTACTTCGTCATCTGTGCGAATGTTCTCGGCGGTTGTATGGGCACGACCGGCCCCAGCTCGATTGATCCCGAAACCGGCAAGCAGTACGGCCCGGCGTTTCCCTTCCTGACCATTGCCGACATCGTCAGCCTGCACAAAAAACTGGTCGAGCATCTCGGGATCGAGAAGCTGCTGGCTGTGGTGGGTGGCAGCCTCGGCGGGATGCAGGTTCTCGAATGGGCCGCCCGCTATCCGGACGGCCTCAAGTCGGCCATCGTGCTGGCCAGTGGCTCTCGTCTGAATGCGCAGGGGATCGCGTTCAACGCCGTCGGACGCCGCGCGATTTACACCGACCCGGCTTTCAGAGACGGCAACTACTACGACCATCCCGAGAAGCCACGCTTCGGCCTCGCCCTCGCGCGGATGATCGCCCATATCACGTATCTGTCTGAGCAGTCGATCGAACTGAAGTTCGGGCGCAGGCTGCAAAACAGTGCCGACCTGACCTACGACCTCCGCAAGGAGACCGAATTCCAGATTGAAAGCTACCTGCATTATCAGGGCAAACGCTTCGTCGAACGCTTCGACGCCAACAGCTATCTCGTGCTGACGCGGGCGATGGACTACTTCTGCATCGAGTCGACCCACGGACCGATCCCGCAAGCCCTCGGCAAAACCGACGCCCGGTTTCTGGTCGTCTCCTACGACACTGACTGGCTCTTCCCGACCTCGCAAAGCAAACAGCTGGTCCACTCTCTGCTGCAGGCCCGACGACACGTGACCTACGCCGAACTCCCCAGCCCGCACGGCCACGACGCGTTCCTGATCGACTCGGAACTGCCGATGCTCAAGGACATGGTCGAACCGTTCCTGGCGAAGACGTATGAAGCGTGAAGATCGTTGAGCGAAGAGGGTTGAGCGAAAGAATCAACCCTCAACCCTCAACCCTCAACCCTCAACGATCTTCCCTCAACCATAAACCTCCCCATGCCTCTCCTCCAATCCGATCTCCCCGGTATCCCCGTTCGTCGCGGCAAGGTCCGCGATGTCTACGAC
>JAYTCW010000284.1:0-43824 GCA_043736295.1 Planctomycetota bacterium
GGCGACTGGCCGACTACGATGGAGATGGAGTTCACGACCTGCTGGTGGGGCACGAATCGTGGGATGACTTCGGCTGGTTCACGACCAATGACTGGTGGACCAAGTACGACTCGCAGGGCCGCTGGCAAGGGGGCGAGCCGCATGGCTGGGTCTACACGCTCATGAATCTCGGCACGAATGCGGAGCCAGAATGGGGCCAGCCGCAACAGCTGATGGCGGCGGGGCGACCGGTGCAGACCTATGGCTGGCCGGGACCGAATCTGGCTGACTTCGATGGCGACGACGACCTCGACCTGATGTGCGGCGAGTTTCTCGATGGGCTGTCGTACTTCGAGAACACCGGCACGAAGACCGTGCCAGTGTACGCTGCCGGACGACAGTTGCGATCTGCGGAGGGGCGACCGCTGGCCATGGACTTGCAGATGATCAACCCGGTGGCGGTCGATTGGAATCGTGATGGCCACACGGATCTGGTCGTGGGAGATGAGGATGGCCGTGTCGCGTACGTGAAGCACACCGGGCGGGTCGTGAATGGGACGCCAGTGTTTGAGGCTCCGCGATACTTTCGGCAGCAAGCCGCCGATGTGAAGTTCGGGGCACTGGCCTCGCCCACCGGATTTGACTGGGACGGCGATGGCGACTTCGACATTATCTCGGGTAACACAGCGGGGTATATCGGGTTCATCGAGAACCTCAGTGGTCCGGGAGTGGCCGAGCCGAAGTTCGCGGAGCCGGTGAGGTTGCAGGCGGCAATTGGTCGCGTGGGCTTGAGCCCACGCGGGATCGTGAGTTCACAGGACATGTGGGGTAAAGCCCACACGACGGGCGAGGCGAGTGAGACGATCCGCTTTCAGGCGGGACCATCGGGGTCCATCCAGGGGCCGCTCGAAGCCAAGTGGGGCTACACCACACAATCGGTGGCCGACTGGGACGGTGATGGACTCCCCGACATCATTGCGAACTCCATCTGGGGCCAGATCGTCTGGTTCCGCAACATCGGAACTCGCACAACTCCTCAGCTCGCCGCAGCTGCCACGATCAAAGTGGAGTGGCCCGACCGAGCGGCCAAGCCCGCCTTCATCTGGTGGGAGCCGCAGGGGAAGGAACTGGTCACGCAGTGGCGAACGACGCCGGTGGCCGTCGACTGGACCGGGGATGGACTAGTCGATCTGGTGATGCTGGATCACGAGGGGTATCTCGCTCTCTACCAGCGTCAGAAGACTGCGGGGGGCGGGCTGCAACTGCTGCCGGGTGAGAGAATTTTCTGTGATGAGCAGGGCGATCCGCTTCGTCTGAATCCGAATCAAGGCGGCCGCAGTGGTCGCCGCAAGCTGTGTGTGGTCGACTGGGACGGCGATGGAAAGCTCGACCTGCTGGTGAACTCGAAGAATGCGAACTGGTTGAGGCAGACGGACAAACGAGACGGCAAGTGGCTGTTTGAGGACAAAGGCCCGCTGGCTGCTGACAACATCGAAGCCCATGATGTCGGCCCGACCACGGTCGACTGGGACGGCGATGGCGTGCCCGACCTGCTCGCCGGCGGCGAGGATGGGCACTTTTACTTCTTGAAGAACGCCAGCCGGTAATTTATTAGCCCGACGCGTCAGCGAGGGACGAATGTCGTTGGTCACTCGCCCTCGCTGACGCAGCGGGTTACTTGGTCCCTTGCCACAGCATGTACGTCCGATACCCGCCGCCGATGTTGCGGACGTTGTAGCCGTGCTGCAGCAGGATGCGGGTGGCCAGATACCCGCGCTGGCCGACTTGGCAGTAGACCGCCAGCTCGCCGTCTTTCGGTAACTCGGCCAGTCGCGAACGCAGCTCATCGACGGGGATATTGACGGCACCGGGGATCTGTCCGTGGGCGAACTCTGGCGGAGTACGCACGTCGACGAGTGTGAGTTTCTGCTCGGCGGCCAAAGCGAGTGCTTGTTCCAAATCGATCTGCGGATGATCGCCACGCAGCAGGCCGCCCGCCACGAACCCCGCCATGTTGATCGGGTCCTTTGCGGAGCCATATTGCGGAGCATAGGCCAGTTCGGCCTCCTCCAGATCAAGGACGGTCATCTTCGCGTGAATCGCCATCGCCAGCACATCGACCCGCTTGTCGACACCCGCTCCGCCGACGGCTTGTGCTCCGAGGAGGCGACCGGTCTCGGGCTCGAACAGAAGCTTGATCGTCATCCCTTCCGCACCGGGGTAGTAGCCCGCGTGATGGGCCGGATGGATGTAGACCTTGCGAAACGGGCGGTTTGATCGACGCAGTGACTTCTCCGATTGTCCGGTCATCCCAGCTGTCTTGTCGAACAGGCCGAGAATCGCGGTCCCTTGTGTCCCGCGATAACGCGAGTCGCGTCCGAAGATGTGGTCAGCTGCAATGCGGCCCTGTCGATTGGCGGGACCAGCGAGGGGGACTTGAGCGGGGTCGCCGGTGACGAAGTCGCGGACCTCGATGGCATCGCCCACGGCGTAGATGTCGGGGTCGCTGGTTTGCAGGTGATCGTTCACACGTATCCCCCCGCGCGGTCCGACCTCCAGCCCCGCATCAATAGCGAGTTTGTTCTCGGGTCGCACGCCGACGCCCAGAATCACCATCTGGGCGGTCAGCTGTTCTCCGGACTTCAGGCGGACTCGCAGGCCCTCGGAACAGAGTTCGAATGCCTCTGCTGAGTTTCTCAGCCGGACTTGGACGCCTTTAGATTTCAGGACATCCAAAATTGGAGTGGTCATCTCCTTGTCGAGAGGCGGCAGCACTTGGTCGCTGAGTTCCACGAGCGTCGTTTGCACGCCGCGATGGACTAGGTTCTCGATGAGCTCTAACCCGATGAACCCTGCTCCGACAACCACCACATGCTGGACCCCGCGATCCAGGATCTCCTTGATGCGATCGACATCGGGCAGGTTTCTGAGCGTGAAGATTCCCGGCAGATCAACACCCGGCAGTGGGGGCCGAATCGGAGCGGCTCCGGGAGCCAAGATCAGCTTGTCGTACTCTTCGTCGGTCACGAGGCCGGACGACAGATCACGAACACGCACCAGCTTGCGGACGCGATCAATGGACTCGACCGATGTCCGCGTTCGTACATCCAGCTGGAACCGCTGCCGCAGCAGTTCGGGGGTGGTGACCAGCAGCTTACTTCTCTCGGCAATGATTCCGCCCACATGGTACGGCAGCCCGCAGTTGGCGAACGACACATCCGGGCCGCGCTCGAACATGACGATCTCGGCCTCTTCCGAAAGACGCCGAGCCCGCGCCGCTGCCGAGGCTCCCCCGGCCACACCACCGACAATGAGTACACGCATGATCGTTTTCCGCAGAAAGTATGAATGTCTTGATGGCATCTCAAAGCCCAGGAGTTGCAACTCCTGGGCTTGTTACTGATGACTGTCCACTGACGACTGACAACTGGCTGTGCTGCAACTGCC
Source organism: Planctomycetota bacterium (assembly GCA_043736295.1). Taxonomy (GTDB): domain Bacteria; phylum Planctomycetota; class Planctomycetia; order Planctomycetales; family Planctomycetaceae; genus TH-plancto1. The sequence goes on from JAYTCW010000284.1 coordinate 3,427, forward strand.
AGTCGCGCACTTGTTCCACGGCATCTGAGCCAGAATCAGGCCCATGCCGCAGGTGTCCGTGATTCCCGCGAAGACAAGGCCCACACCCACGAATCCAGCGAGGCCGAGAAACGCCTGGTGAAAGAAGAAGCCGAGTACGACTCCGACAAAAACCATCAGCCCTGCGGCAATGCGGACCTGTCGTTCGAGCGACATGGCCTGCTGTCCGCGAGTCACCGGCAGCCCCGCCTCCACACAAGCGAGCGTGCCGCCTTCGATGTTGATGACGTTCGAGAAGCCCGCCTTGAGAAACTTCCCGCAGGCTTGCTGCCCGCGACTTCCGGAGCGGCAGATGATGTACAGCGGCTCAGCCTGCGAGCAGCTACGAGCCTGCATCAGCTGGGCCGGATCGAGCTGGTCGAGAGGCACGTTGCGAGCGATGTTCAGATGAACCTCGCGGAACTCGACCGGGGTGCGAACATCGATTAACTCGATGCTTTTGCCAAGCTGACACCGTTCCGCGAGTTGACGAGGGGTGATGGTGTTAAGGGACATGGACGACTCCAAACTAGGGATGTGTGCCACTAGTGACAGAGTTGTCACATCTGCACACATCGCGACACGACAACATGTGCGATCAAAAAAACTCAGCGCGTTCCGAATCGAGTTTCGACGCAACTCAGGATGCTGGCCAGATGAGGTTCAGCCACCTGGTAGTACGCCTTTCGCCCGTCTTTCTCACTGGTCAGGAACCCACACCGCTGCATCAATCGCAGATGCTCGGAGGCCATGTGGCTCGGGATCTCGCACGCCTCGGCCAGCTCGCCGACCGTATACCGCCCCTGAAGCAACATCTGTACCATCCGCAGCCGATGTGGGTGAGCCAGCGTCCTCAAGCACTCAGCCGCTTGAGACAATGCCTCAATCGACGTGAGTCTGAGCCGCTTCGCCGGGGCTGTCTTCGTGGCCATGATGTCCTCCTCCAATACATAATATCGGGATGTCACGACATGTCAATTGAATTTTTCTGTGGTACTCACCTCAAGAACTTGCGCACGCGTCGCAAATGTTCTGAAGTGGCCTCAAACCCCAAACGGCCCCGTCAGGGGTCTGAGAAATTAGCCGGTGGTTGAGCGCAGCGACACCACCGGACGCCAATCGCCCACCGATCCTCCATCCCCGAGGGATAGCAGAAAGCCCCCAGCCTGTGAGGCGAATCCTTCCGGAGAGCGACGCCTTCTGGCATCCCTTCGGGATGGAAGGGTGCTGAAGGCTCTCCCTTTGGGTTGCGGCTCCGCAGCGCTGTGGTATTCCGTCGACTCATCGTCGACTCACTTCATTCACCCTGGATTGTCAGCACCAAACTCCGCGCTCCCGCTTTGTCGCGATGTTCGCACAGGTAGATTCCCTGCCACGTTCCGAGCGACAGTTGCCCGTTCGTAATCGGCACCATCACGCTACTGCCCAGCAGCGCGGCCTTCACGTGGGCGGGCATGTCATCGGTCCCCTCATACGTGTGTTCATACGGAAACGTCTCCGGGGCCAACTGATTGAACACCGCTTCGAGGTCGGTCCGCACCTCGGCATCGGCGTTCTCGTTGATCGTCACCGAGGCTGAGGTGTGCTGGATGAACACCTGCAACCACCCGACCCGATACCCCGCCAACTCCGGCAGGGCCTCGACGATCTGCCGTGTCACGAGATGAAACCCCCGCCGAAACGGGCCGAGAGTGAGGCGTGTTTGTTGCCAGGGCATGGGAGCGTCTCGTTGAGGAGATTTCTGTCTACGGCTTGAGCATGTGCTCCCCGTCCGCGAACTGCGTGTGGCAGGCGTTGCAGTTCTCCAGCAAGCCTTCCCACTGCTTGCGAGTCTCCACAGCGTCCTTCTTCTTCGCAGCTGCGTACAGCAAGGCCCCGGTGTCGCGGACCTTCTTCGAGTGAGCGACCCAGGCCGCAGCGTCCTTCTCGGGCGGGCGACGGAGCAGCAGGTTGCCCGCCTCGGCCAGAATCAGCGAGTCAGACTTGATCCCCTTCCACGCCGCGTTGTCCGCCGGGGCAGTGGCGAGTGACGCCTTGAGCCGCTTGTAAGGCGGCTCGCAGACGTACTCCATGAACTCGTGCATGTCCGGTTCGACGGCCTTGTCTTCGGGCCCAGGCTCTTGGGCGAATGCCGACTTCGCCACCTCCGCCGACGGTCCAAACACGATGCGCCCCGTGGCCAGCAGACCGAGGACCAAGAAACAGACGAGTGACCACTTACGCATGGGGGAGTTCTCCGAGAGTGACGTGAGGTGTGGGGGACAGAGTTCGGACGCCCCTGATGATACCCTCAGCGGTCCCGGACTTCCTGCCCCCTCTCCCCCGCTAGCGACTCTGCCCCGCGAACCCGCGTTACTGCGGGGGAGAGGGCTGGGGTGAGGGGGCCACTACCGACCATCGACTCACCCCACTGCTCCCGATGCTTCTCTGGGACGAAGTTCACCGCACAGCCCTCATGTCGCTCTACGACTTGGGATGCCCCAAGCGGCATCAGGGCATCGAAGGAACAAGGAAGCGGGGACAGGGAATTCCCCCTCACCCCGGCCCTCTCCCCCACAGCGGAGTTGTCGCAGAAAGTCGAGTCGCTCGTGGGGGAGAGGGGGCAGAGATCGGAGGCCCCAAGAGTGTATCCTCACCGGTCCCAAACTTCCTGCCCCCTCTCCCCCACAGCGGAGTTGTCGCAGAAAGTCGAGTCGATTGTGGGGGAGAGGGGGCAGAGAGACTGGAATCAACGACACCACAAATCACCTCGCGCCAGAAGCGCCGTTCAACGTGAGCCGACCGCCAACGCTGCATACCGTCGCACAATCTCCCGCGCGGACCGCAGGCCATCCACCGCCGCGCTGACAATCCCGCCCGCGTACCCGGCTCCTTCACCAACGGGGTACAGGCCCGCGAAGCCCGGCGTCTCGCGGGTGACGAGGTCGCGGTCGATGCGCACCGGCGAGCTGCCGCGCATCTCGGGGCCGACGACGGTGGCGTTCTTGAGGAACTCGCCTCGCCAGCGGCGGTCCATCGCCGGGAGGCCATCGCGGATCGCGCGGGCGACGACCGGGGGGAGAACTTGCCGCAAGTCCGCCGAGACCGTCCCGCGCTCGTACGAACTCGGCAGCTTCTCTCCGATACGAGTCGACTTCTCGGCCACGAAGTCCTTGGCCCACATGATCGGGGCCTTGTAGTCGCGCCCGGCCAACTCGAAGGCTGCGGCTTCATAGCGCCGCTGGATCTCGACACCGGCCAGAGGGTGCGAGCTGCCGAACTCGTCGGGGTTGAGGGTGACCATCAGTCCGCTGTTGGCGAATGGCGTGTCGTGCCGTGAGTTGCTCATGCCGTTCGAGCAGAACATGTTCGGCTCGGAGATGCTGGGGATCACGATCCCGCCGGCACACATGCAGAACGAGTACAAGTCCCGCTCCCCGTTGGCGACCAGGCTGTAGTCGGCGGCTCCGAGGATATCGAGGTACGAGTCGCGTCCGTACTTCCATTTGTTGACCTGCTCTTGCGGCTGTTCAATGCGGAGGCCGAGTTGGAATGCCTTCTGCTTCAGCGGCAGCCCCAGTTCGTGCAGCATCGTGTACGAGTCGCGGGCACTGTGCCCGATGCCGAGCAGCACATGCCGCGTCGCGATGTACCCGCTGGAGGTCTCGATCCCGCGCAGCTGGCCGTCGACGACATCCAGCCCCTCCATGCGGCAGTGAAACTTGTATTCCCCGCCGAGCCGCTCGATCTCGCGGCGGTAGTTGCGGCAAATCAGCGGCAGCTTGTTGCTGCCCAGGTGCGGCTTGTATTCATAGACCAGCGACTCACGCCCACCGCAGGTGACGAACGACCGCAACACCCACTCGAAGTCGGCCCCCGACATGCGGCAGGTCAGCTTGCCATCCGAGAAGCAGCCTGCCCCGCCCTCGCCGAACAGGTAGTTGTTCTCGACATCGTGAACGCCACCGGAGTCGAACGTGCGGATCGCGGGCACCCGCTCCTTGACGGCGGCCCCGCGCTCGATGAGCAGCGGACGGTAGCCCTTCAAGGCCAAATAGTACCCCGCGAGTAGACCCGCCGGACCAGTGCCGACGACGACGGGTCGCTGCTCCAGTGGCATCAAGCCGGGCGAGGGGTCGTCGAACACCTCGGGCTGGAAGACCTGCACATCGTGGTCGTTCTTCCAGCGTTTGACGGTCGCCTCTTCGTCCTGCAACTCGACCATCACCGAGTAGACGAACAGCAACTCGGTCCGCTTGCGAGCATCGAGGCTCTTCCGCAGGATCTGTAACCGCCGCAGCGCTTCCACAGGCAACTTGAGCCGCCGCGCGATCACCGCTGGCAGAGTCAGTTCCGACTCTTCCACCGGGAGGCGCAGATTGGTGATGCGAACGGACATGAGCAGCGAGGCGAAAAGGTGGCGGGCCATCGGCGAAGCAGTGTATCACTCAACTCCGGCGAGGGACACGGGCACCCATCCGACTTGCCAAACCGCAGCGAGCGGCGGACGTCAGTCCGCCGTGCCGGAGCGACGCGACCCATCAACACGGGCCGGACCTATACTTGAACGTCGTTCGAACACTTTGGACTTACGTCCAACGCTCGCTGCGGTCTGGCACGCGAAACACAGCTTCTCTGGTAAGCAGCCCCGAGCGGAGCTTGTGACTGAGATGTCGGCAACATGGCCAACCATATCCCAGCCTTGAATTCCTCCCAACTCAGGCACACACTCCGGAGGAACAAGTCCCCCACCTCGCCCAGAAGTCGAGTGCATCATGCCCCACAAACTCTCCCGCCGTCAATTCGTTCAGTCGGCAGCTGCAATCGGCATCGGCCTGCCCACGATCCTGCCTTCGGGAATCTCGTTCGGTCAATCGCCGAACGAGAAGCTGTCGTTCGCCTGCATCGGGATGGGGGGGCAGATGCGGGGTTATCTGATCCCGGAACTGTCGAAGCTTGATCAGCAGATCGTCGCGATTTGCGATGTCGACCAGCGGCAGCGTGACAGTGCCCTCAAGATCAAGGGGCTAGAGGAGGCCCGGACCTATCACGATTACCGCGAGTTGTTCGAGAAAGAAAAAGGAGTCGATGCGGTGATCATCGCCACGCCCGATCATTGGCATGTGCCGATCTGCCGGGCGGCACTGCAAGCGGGTAAGCATGTCTATTGCGAGAAGCCACTCGCCCACTCGGTCGCGGAGTGCCGGGCCTTGGAGAAGCTGGCTCTGGACCACCCGAAGCAGGCGACGCAGACCGGAAATCAAGGCTGCTCGACCGAGGGGTTCCGCCGCAGCTTCGAGGTGATTCGCTCGGGCCTGCTCGGTTCAATCACCGAGGTTCATGTCTGGCACCCGGCGCATGGCTGGCCGAACGGCGTCGATCGTCCGGTCCAGGCTGACCCGATCCCCGAGGGACTCGACTGGCGGTTCTGGCTCGGGCAAGCTCCGGAGCGCCCCTATAACAACGACATTTACCATCCGGGGAAGTGGCGAGGCTGGTATGACTTCGGCGGTGGGTCGATTGCGGACTTCTGTTGCCATGGACTGCAACTGGCCTACCGAGCACTGGACCTCGGTGCGCCGACGCGGATCGAAGCGACGGGCGACGACATGGGGCACGAGTCGTACCCGACTCGCGCTACCATCACGTACGACTTCGCGGCCAAGGGGGATCGCGGTCCGGTGAAGCTGTTCTTCTATTCCGGAGATAAGAACCTGCCACCCGACAGCGTGACCCAGGGGCCGGTGGGGACGACGGGCTGTCTGATCGTCGGCAGTGCCGGGACGCTGTCGGCGGGGCTGTGGAACACTGACTGTAATGTCCGTCTCAAGGGAGCCAAAGAGTTCACCGGAGCGAACCAACCCGAGGTGGCGAAGATCGCTCAGACCCAGCCGCGCATCGACACCGAAGTCCTCAAGTGGGACCCCAAGCGAACCGCTCAGGGCCAGCGTCCGAAGTGGAGCCAGGTGAACAACTCGCACATGTTCGAGTGGGTGCTGGCCTGTGCCGGGGATGCGAAGACCTACTCGCCGTTTGAGATCGGGGCCCGTATCACCGAGGTCGGTATGCTCGGCGTGCTGGCCCTCCGCATGCAGAAGCCGATCCTCTGGGATGCCGAAAAACGCCAAGCGACCGGCCTGCCCGAGGCCGATGCGATGATCGATCCGCAGCCGTCGACGGACAAGTATCTGCCGGGGTAGTCACGTCGGGTGAGACAAGCCGCTTGGGGCGCTGACCCACCATCCGGAAGTGCCACGTCACACACTCCAAAACGCAGATCGCCCGTCGATCAGTGCTGGAACAAGAACTCCTTCGAGTTCAGTACGGCCCAGCCGATGTCCTCTAGGGCCAATCGGCGCTGGTCGGCGGGGACGCTGGCGATGTGATTCTTCGAGGTCTGCATCTCGCCAGAACTCGGGGCACGCGAGACTGCGGCGAGGTAGATCGTCGTGATGATCTCCTCGTCCGTCTTCATCGCGGCGATCATCTGATTCACCCGTCCGCCATCGGCCCGCAACTTGTTATGCACAGTCGGGCCGTTGATCATTTGCAGGGCTTGCGACAGGTTCGACTCGCTGGAGCGTTCGCACTCGCAGGCCATCTCGCGCTGTGGCTGGCCGAACACCTTCAAGAAGTAATTGTCCGTCGGCGGCTCGGGCAGTTGGGTCGCGCGGGTGCCAGCGGGAACCCCGGCGAAGGTCTCCGGCATCGCGGTCACGTCGCTGATGGCGTCGAGCAGCTGTTCGGCTCCCAGCATGCGGACGACGGCGTGCGAGGCGTAGATCTCGTCGGTCTTGTTGAAGTCGTTGGTCCGCGAGCTGCGCTGATAGGTGTGGCTGGCCATGATGGTCTTGATGAGCCAGCGACGGCTGAAGTTGTGCTCGGCGAACTGCTGTGCCAGTTCCGTCAACAGCGGGGTGTTCGAGGCGGGGTTCGAGTCGCGGAAGTCGTCGACCGGCTCGACGATGCCGCGTCCCATCAGGTGGCCCCAAATACGGTTTGACACAGCCTTGGCGAAGAAGGGGTTCTCGGCAGAGGTCAGCCAGTCGGCGAACACCTCGCGGCGGTCCTGCTCATTCGGGACTTGCACGTCTCCCTTCAGCAGTAGATGCACGGGCATCGTCTTACCCGTGCGAGGCTGGGTCACTTCGCCGCCCGCAGCCACGAAGATGACCTCGTCATTGTCGGTTTGCCCCGGCTTGCGACCGACGCGGGCAAAGGCGGCACCGAGTCCATAGTAGTTGTCCTGCGTCCAGCGCTCGAACGGGTGGTTGTGGCACTTGGCACACTGAATACGGATGCCGAGGAACAACTGAGCGGTGGTCTCGACGGCGTCGGTCGGCTCGCGGCTGGCCTTCCAGTAACTCGCGGCGGGGTTCTCGAAGACACTGCCATTGGCAGTCAACAGTTCACGAGCGAACTCATTCATCGGCTGGTCATGGAGGATGCCCTCGTATATCCAGCGGTCGAACTTGGCGACCCCCGGAGCAGTCAACTTGCCTGTATTGGCCCGCAACACGTCGGCCCATTTGAGGGTCCAAAACGCGGCATGGTCGGGGGTCTCGATGTGGGCATCGACCAGCTTCGCCCGCTTGTCGGCAGCTGTGTCATTGAGGAACGCCTGAGCCTCTTCGATGGTCGGCAATCGTCCGCAGGTGTCGAGCGTGGCTCGGCGGATGTACTCCTCATCGCTGCACAGGTCGGACGGGAGAATCAGTAACTGCTTGAGCTTCTCGTTGACCTTGGCATCAATGAAGTTCAGCTCGGGAGAATTGTTCCAGGCGAAGTTCGGCACATCGTCGAGGAACGTGAGGAACGAGGTCGACATCTTGTCGAGGTAGCGGGCCAGGATGGCGGTTTCGCCGCGACCGACTTTGTCGACGACGCCTTTCTCGTTGACCTTCGCGACGCTTTCGGACGAGGAGCTGAACACGGTCAGGGCGGTCACGTCGCGGACGGTCCCATCGCTGAAGGTGCCCATCACCACGACTTGCTGGCGAATGCCCGCTGGCTGGAAGACCCGCTTGTTCGGAAAGACTTCGATCGACTGCAAGTCGGGCTCATCCGGCGGATCGAGTCGCAGCCCCTCGGCGATCCACCCACGGAGAGCGGTATGCACCGGGTCATTCTTCGCGATGCGCTGGCCCCCACCGTGGGCGACCTGCATCAGTGGCTTCTTGAGCAGCAGTGATTCGTCGGGCTGCATCGGGTTCGTGCGGCGGCCATAGGCTTCGTTCTTCAGCGTCAGGATATCGAGCGGTGGGTCGTACCCACGCAGCGAGAGCCGAAAACCGCCCTTGCCGGACGGTGACCCGTGACAGGCACCCGCATTGCAACCCGCCTTGGTCAGGGCAGCCAGCGTTTCGGTCTTGAAGCTGATGGGGTCCGGGGTGCCGATGAGTTTGACGGTGACGTGAGCGCTGATCGTCTTATCGGCGAGCTTGGCGGTGATGTCTGCTTCGCCATCGGCCACGGGGTAAGCGATGCCGTTCTCGATCCGCACGATAGCGGGGTTCGAGGACTCGACCGTGGCGGTGGTCGTCACGTCGCGGGGGTCCATGGCACCGAACAGGCCAGTGACGGCAAGTTGCTGCTTGGCTCGCGGACCGGTGAGGGTGAAGGCGGAAGGGGAGAGGTCAAGCTGCTGGGGAACGGCAGTGTCCTGGGCGGAGGCGAAGCTCGCCAAGCACAACACCAAAGCGAAAGTCATGTGGGCTTTAGCCCACATGCTCGCGGAGAGACATTCGCGTGGGCTAAAGCCCACGCTACGGATGGGATGCGTTGGTCGCATGGCTGGCTCCGTTGGTTGTATTCACGTCCACTCTGCACGGCGGACTCACGTCCGCCGCTCGCTGTCTCACTCGACTGCCGAGAGACTTCCGAAGTCTCGGAAGACTTCGGAAGTCTTGTCCCGCATTCGGATGCGGGTTCCGGAAGCCCACGTTCTGGCGAACGTGGCTACGCAGAGATCACTCCACGATCACGCCCGCGATCGGAGCTGACGCTGTCAGCTTCGCATTCGCCGGGGAGACCGCATTCACTTTCAGTTCAGCTGCGGGACCGACGGCGGCGTCGGCGGCAGCACTGAGGATCAGGTCCGCCTCCGACTTGTCTGCCGGGATGACGACCTCAGCGGCCGTCAGTCCGGCGGTCGCCTTATCGAGGGTCAGCTTGATTTCACCGGCATAGGCCGGGTTGCGGATCACGGTCACCTTGACGGGGAGTTGGGCTCCCTTGGCGAGCTTGGCCCCAGCTGCCGCGGTCACGGTGAACGGGGCGTCGAGCCGGTAGGCGATTCCGGGGGTGTAGGCCGCAGCGACGAAATTCGCTTTCGGATGGTTGCCGAGCAGCACCAGCGTGAACGGCCCGAGGGGAGCCTGGTCGTTGGCGGTCAATTCCAGAATGACTTCGTTTTGCCCCTTCTCGATCGGCTTCAGAGCCAAGGTGATTCCGCCGGGCAAGGCGTTGGCGGCTGGCTCGGTGGTCAGAACAATCGGATCGTCGATCCCCTCGCCGCGTTCGGCGATCACCTTGACTGTGGCTTTGAGTTCCTTACCGAAGACGATCTCCGCTGGCTCAGTCCGCAAGGTTAGCTTGCCAGCCGGGGCCACGCCCAGTGCCATGAAGTGCGTCACCGTCGGCGGCACAAGGCGCGTCGCACTCCACTGGCCACGCAGGGCCTCTTCGACATCCCCGACCGCCTCGAAATCACGGTCGCCGATCTTCGCTTTGCCAACCAATTGCACCTGCGACAAGGCACCCGCTGGAGCGTCCTTGGCCGCTGTCACCGTCATCACAGCTGTCGCGATCCCCGGCCCGATGCGAGTGGGGTTCGAGGTCAGTCCTGCTGGCAAACCAGTCAGTTGCAGGTCAATCACTCCAGCATAATCGAGCCGCACCACTGTGACCGCCAGAGCAGCCGTTCCTCCGGCGGGCACGTTGAGCGTGTCAGCGCTGGCGGCGAGCTTAAAGCCCGGCTGGTATTCCTGTACCGCGATCCGGTAGCCGTACTGGTTGCCGCCCCGCTTGTTCAGTTCGCCGACCTCCAGGAAGAAGACGCCGTCAGCGGGGAAGGTGTGGTTCAACCGCCCCTCGGCCTTGCCATCGTCGTCGACCATGGCGACTTGTGCCCCCTTGGCATCCAGAATACGGAGAACCGTGTCAGTCGGAGCCGCCAGCGAGCGGGTCAGCCCCGTGAACAGGAACCGCTGGCCCGCCTTGGCATCGATCCGGTAGAGATCAGTGTCCTTCGGTTTGTCGAGGCGACCACTGATCTGCTGTCCCAGGACGAGCGGCTGGCCCTGTTCGATGGTGTCGTTCGGTTCGGTGTCCAGCACCTCTCCCGTGGTCGTGACCTCGGAATAGGCGAAGGCCGAGGAGACTCCCCCAGTGCGCTTTGAATTCACCAGTGCCCAGCCGGGTGCAGCGTCCGCAGCCGATTCAAGCAGTGCGGGAGCAAGGTCTTCGATGCCGATCCCCGCGAATTGAACGCTGGTCTTCTGACCGCGCGCGATCCCGACTGGCAAAGCCATTTGCACAGCTGGGAAGTCGCCAATTCGCAGGCGGTAGCGATGATTGCCGCTCCCGGCGTAGCGAATGTCGCGGACCTCGACGATGTAGTTCCCGGCCTCGGGGGCCTTGAACGCGATCTGCGGGTCGGAGCTGAGCCCCTCGGCATCGTCGCTGTAGAGGATCTCGCGGCCATTTTCCGTATAGATATAGAGACTGGCATCGAGCGGCGATCCGAGTCGCCGGGCCAGGACTTCGAGCGTGATCCGCTGGTCCTTGTCGGCCTTGAACTTGAAAAAGTCGCGGGTGAGGTTATCGACCACCCCATCAATGGCACACGGAATCGCAATCTCTTGCGGCGTCTTCAGCGTTCCATTCCCGGCCGCTTCAGCAAAAGTCGGCAAGTCATCCACACAGAACAGCTTGAGGTTACTGACCCCGCGCGGGGAGAAAACCCGCACCGCGTGAATCCCGATCGGGGCCGTCGGCTGCACGGTCAGATCGAAGGCGACTTTGCCCGCTTCTTTGCCGTTCATTTCGCCGGGTGTGAGGGCTGAAGTACAGGGAATCGTGGTCCAAAACCCGGTCACACCGTCGAGACCGCCGCCCTGCACCGTCACCGTAGTGACCTTGCCCGGTTCGATAGCCCCGGGCGAGATGTTGGTGATTTGGGGAGCCTGAGCCAGCGCACTGACACTCATCATTCCCACGGACAGGGTCGCCAGAAGGAACTTCTCGACCAATCGGCGGTCGGGCCAGAGGAGCAGGACACTCATGCGGACGGGCCAATTTGAAGGTGGGACTGGTAGGGGAATCGAGGCGGGACACATCAACCCATCCAGATACCTTAGTCGGTTCCCGGACTGTGGGGAAGCCATCCTGAGAAAATGGAGCGATCAGAAAAACTCTTCTTGACTGATAAACCTTGACGACAGTGCCGACTCGACCTCAGTCAACGATTGCAGCAGTTCTCCCACTCAGAGTCGCAGCGCGAGCGCTGGATGCACACCCGCTCAAACAGTGATGCAACGAAGGCGTCGCCCAGAGGAACAGGCATGATTGGCACTTCGCCGACGTTCTCGTACGGCGAACGGCCCGTGGAAGCGCATCCGTTAGACTTCCGAAGTCTCGGAAGACTTCGGAAGTCTTTAGGGACGCGAAATCTGGCCGCTCGCCTGATCGAAGTCACGGCCGGGAGCTCGTCAGGGCCGCCATCAGGACGCCGCTGGCGACCGAGACATTCAAGGAGGTCACCTCACCCAGCGGAGGGACGCGACACAGTTCATCGCACCGCTCCGACACCAGCCGGCGCAGCCCTTTTTCCTCATTCCCCAGGACCAGCAGCCAGTCGCGATTGCGGTCCACTTCGGCGACCGACCGGGCCTCATGCTCTGAGGTGCCCAGGATCCACAGGCCCGCCTCTTTGGCGATCTCGAACACTTGGACCATGTTCGGGACGATCGCGATCGGCACGACCTCGACACCCCCCGAAGAGATGTCATACACAATCGAGGTCAGCGGAGCCGACTGATCGCGGGTCATGACAATCCCCCGGACGCCGAAGAATGCAGCTGTCCGCAGAATCGCACCGACATTGTGTGGATCTTGGAGATGGTCGAGTGCCAGCCACAGTCCGGGCTTGTCGGTACGGGTGAAGAGCGATTTGGCACTGACCGTGGAGATTTCGCGAACGGTCGCTTCATTGCCGGTGGCCCGTCCACCGTCCGAGGAGTGGCGAACGACGCGATCGGGATCAACGATTGGGAGGTGCACCGGCTTCTGGTGCTCTCGTGCCAGAGCCGCCACCGCCAGCCAGGAGTCACTGGCTCCCTTGAGATTGATGCGGAGTTCGAGCACATCTGCGGGACGCCGCTGGAGTGCCGCGAGAATGCTATGCGGGTTGCGGAGCGAGTGAGTCGCCATGAGGCGGGCATGTCCTGAGAGGCGTGGCGAGGAATGACTTCCCAGTTTACCAGTTGCCGAATCTGAAGGGCACTGTGTCCCGAGCCAGTTCCGCGATTCTCTTCCCCGACTCTGTGGCGAATTCTCACTCTCCAGATCACAATCAAATCGGGCACATCGGCTGCTGATGGCTGTTCGGGGTGGCCCATCTCCCGGTGCTCCTCGGTTCGGTCATACGGTGGCTCGCATCACCAGAGTTCCAAGAGGCCGCTGTGGCCTGATCTCCGGAATCCGACTGTCACACCACAACTGGTCGCCAATCCTCTGCGGTGAGATTCGACTCCTCCCTTCTCGCCCATACCCCGAAAGAGTTCGTCGTGCCTGCACTGCAAGTCCGCCAGATCGATCATGTCACGTTCGTGGTTCGTGACCTCGTAAAGTCTCGGGCGTTCTACGCCGACCTGCTCGGTATGACTGAGGTTCCGCGACCGGGGTTCAAGTTCGCGGGCCTCTGGTTCCAGGCGGGGAGTACGCAAATTCATTTGATCCTCGAAAGCGCGGACTCCGGCCCAGCCACGGTCTTCATCCCGCAACAGTGCTCGATCAGCCGCACTCGGCATGTCGCCTTTGAGGTCGCCAGCGCCGCCGAAGCGGTCCGCATCCTCGGAGAACAGGGGGTCGAGATTGTCGCCGGTCCCAAGGCTCGCCCCGACGGGCCGACCCAGCTGTATGTGTTTGACCCCGACCGGAATCTGGTTGAGCTGTTTTCTGTCGGTGCCTGACGCGATTCAGACGATGCAATTCTTGCGACCTGTCTGCCAGAAAATCGGGTAGAGGTCTGGTTCTGCTCCCCCTCCCCCATGAGCGACTCTGCCATGCAAACCAGCGTTGTCGTTGGGGAGAGGGTGGGGTGAGGGGGCCTCCCGAGGGCTTCTTCGGTTCCCCTCACCCCGGCCCTCTCCCCACAGTCATGTTCTCTCCGAAAGTCACGACGCCAGTGGGGAGAGGGAGCAGAAGGACGCGGCCGCAAACATCGAGCAGACGCCACGATTTTTGCCGATCGTAGCGATTGAGTCTGGTGAGGTTCGCTGGGGATTCGCTATCCTCGCAGCCTGGAACCGGTTTGAGGGGCGGAGTATGGCATACTTCCCCCGAGTGATCGATCGATCTGATCTGACTGAAAAGGCGCGGCCTCATGTCCGACTTGTCCAAGAAAATGGTGATTGGCTCGATGGTGGCCGCAGGGATCGTCGCGTTGATGTCGATCGCTGATCTGGCGACAGGGTTGCCGTTTTCGGGGGCTCTGACGAAGACGATGGACATCCTGTTCATCCTTTGTTCGGGAATCCTCGGGTACTTGTGCTGGTCGGTCATGAAGGATGCCAAGTAGGCCGCTTTCCCTCGGCTCAGTTGTGTGATTTCCAGCCAGCCGTTTGGAATCCCGCTGCGGCTCTCTACGATCTGGTGTGGTGACTTTCCGAAAGGGAGCCCTCCCAACCTGCCTCGCTGAGAGAACTGCTGATGACTCGTATTTTCCTCGCCCTTGTCGGGGCGGCCTATTTACTCCTCGCCGCGTGGTGTGTGGCCAAGCCGGGTCAGACCTCGAACTCAGTCGGGCTCACCCTGCAACCGGGTTCTGGACAGTCCGAATATCTGGTCGTGTACGGCGGTTTGCAGTTGGGCCTCGGGCTGTTTTTCCTATGGCCACTTCTGCGTAACGATGCGGAGCAGACCGTGCTGATGCTGTGCGTCGTCTTACACGGCTGTCTGGTGCTGATGCGGACTAGCAGCTTGCTGATGTATTCCGGTATCCAGCCGACGACTTATTATCTGGCTGGAGTCGAGTGGGCGATCTTCCTCGGCGCGTTGTGGCGGTACTTGGCTCGGCCATAGGAGCAGGATCTCAAAGATATTGTCCACCGATTTCGCAGATTGGCACAGATTGTGAAGAGGTCGATGAGGCTTCTTCCCCATCACTTCCGCTTTCATCTGTACTACTCACCCCAAGAATGTGGGCACGCGGCGCACATTTCTGGAAGTGGCCTCGAACACCGATCGACCCCGGCAGGGGTCTGAGAAATTAGCCGGTGGTTGAGCGCAGCGACACCACCGGACGCCAATCGCCTCGCGGTCCCCCATCCCGGAGGGATGGCAGAAAGCCGCCTGCCCGCGAAGCAGATTCCTCCCAAGAGCGACGCCTTCTGGCATCCCTCCGGGATGCGAAAACCGCGAAGGTCTCTGTTCCGGTGGTGTCGCTGCGCTCAACCACCGGCTAATGGCTGGCATCCCTTCGGGATGGGGGAACGCTTAAGGATTCTCCTTCGGTTGCGGCTTCGCCGCGCTGGGAAAATCTGCGGAATCTGTGGATCAAACCTCATCCAGCCTTTCGCGCCGTATGGCTGACCGAGTTCACCAATCAGAATTCACGGTGACCGCCCGACTCAAGAGAGCGTCAGCCCCACCCGTCGCCCGACTCGAAACCGGTTCTCCAACTCGGTAGGCTCCGCTGTCCATTTCTGCGACAGACCTCCTTGCGGAGTTTGAGATGCCTCGTCCCTCGATCTTGTTACTGCTGGTTGCCTTGCCGATCGCGCTGGTCGCGATCGGTCTCCGTTCCGATATTGCTCCGGTGCAGGCCCACACGCTGGCCGCTTCGGATCAGCTGCGCTGGTATCGCGGAAATATGCACACGCACTCGCACTGGAGTGACGGGGACGACTATCTGGAGTCGATCGCTGCGTGGTATCAGAATGCCGGTTATCAGTTTCTGGTCTTCACGGATCACAACGTATTGGCCGACAGCGAGCGCTGGGTCGAGATCAAGAAGACCAAGGGTAAGCAGGCGGCGTTTGACAAACTCAAGCAGCAATTCCCGGAGTGGGTCGAAGAGCGAACGGTCGAAGAGAAGCACCAGGTGCGACTGCGGCGATTTGACGAAGTCGCGGAGCGATTCAATCAACCCGGCGAGTACCTGCTGATTCAAGGGGAAGAGGTCAGCGATCGGTTGAGCATCAAGATCCCTCTGCACTTCAATGTCAGCAATGTGAAAGAGTTGCTCACCCCGCGCGGCGGAGAGAGCGTCGCCGAGGTCATCCAGAACAACGTCGATGCCGCCATCGCCCAGCGCGAACGCACTGGCCAGCCGATGATCATCCACCTCAATCACCCGAACTTCGGGTACGCAGTCACAGCTGAGGATCTGATGCGGATTATCGGCGAGCGGTTCTTTGAGATCTACAACGGGCACCCCGGTGTCCACAACACGGGTGACCACCAGCATGCCGGATGCGAGCCGATCTGGGACATCGTGTTGACGAAGCGACTGGCGGAATTGAAGCTGCCGGTGATGTACGGCTTGGCGGTCGATGACGGACACGAATATCACCACATCCCCAGTCGAGCTTCCGAGCCAGGACGCGGCTGGGTGATGGTACTGGCGAAGGAACTCACGGCGGGTTCGCTGATCGAGTCACTCGAAGCCGGGCAGTTCTACTCCAGCAGTGGCGTGAAGTTGTCGCGGGTCGAGTCAAGCGAGAAGGGATTGTCCATCGAAGTCGACTCCGTGCCGGGCGAGACTTACACCATCGAGTTCATCGGCACCCGCAGGGGTTACGATCCCGAGGGGCAGCCGGTTCTGGATGAGGCCGGGACTGAGGTCCACACGACTCGCCGTTACAGCCCCGACATCGGTGCGGTCCTGACGACTGTCGAGGGGACACAAGCGCACTACGAGATGACCGGAGACGAGGTCTACGTACGCGCCCGAGTGACCTCCAGTGCCTTGCATCCGAATCCCAGCGAGCTTGGCGAGTTCCAGCGGGCGTGGTGCCAGCCGGTCGTGGGGGCCGCTGGGCGGCGCTAGCGAGAGGATGCTCAGCTTCGAAGACTTCGCGTCGCGGCGAAACGTGGCGGGATTCCGTTGACAAATCTGAGCGGTGAATCAATCGAGAAGTTGTGACCGGAGAGCATCTGCCGATAGAATACACTCTCTTGGGCGACATGTGAAAATGGCAACGGAAGGAAGATAGGATGTCAATCATGATTGATGCCCCGATCGAACTGATGGAAGAGGTGGCTCATCTACGCTTGCCCTCCCTCGCGGATCGGCAATTACAGAGCCTGATGGATGCCAACACTAATGGACTGCTGACTGAGTCAGAAAAGCAGCAGTTGGAGGAACTCGTCGAATGGAGCGAGTCAGTTTCTCTGCTGCGAGCCCGCGCGGGGCAACTCCTCGGTGAGCGCCCCTCGTGAGCGGGCTGGCCTTTGCCGCCGCAGTCAGGCAGCGAGCCGGTGATCGTTGTGAATACTGCCGCATGCACCAGTCTCTGCAAGGGGCCACATTTCATGTCGAACATATCCAGCCGGAAGTACACGGGGGTCTGACGGAGTGGGAAAACCTGGCCTGGGCCTGTCCCGGTTGCAACTTGAAAAAGTCGGATCGCATGGAACTTACCGACCCAGGCACCCAGTTGACCGTCCGAATGTTTCACCCTCGCCAGGACAAATGGGATAAGCATTTTGTTTGGTCCAAGTTCCATGTCGAGCCTCTAACACCGATCGGACGAGCATTGGTCCATGGGCTGGATCTCAATCATCCGCGTCGTCAGCGAATCCGCCAAGCAGAGCAAGTGTTTGAGTTGTTTGAGGGCGGTTAGTGGTAAGCACGCTCCGCTGCGAAGCCTTCGCGTCGCGGCTAAACGGGGCGGGATTGTTTTCTGTCGATCAACCCTCAACCCTCAACCCTCAACCCTCCTCACATGCCCGCTCCGACACTCGATGATCGACTTCGCATGCGACTGCGTCCTCCGGGATCGCCGGTGATGTACCAGTCGTGGCGAGAGCTGTTGTTCCTGCACTGGGATTTCCCGGCGGAGCAGATTCAAGCGACGCTGCCGCCTGGACTGCATGTCGACACGTTCGACGGCCAAGCGTGGCTGGGGGTGGTCCCGTTCTGGATGCGGAACATCCATCCCCGGTGGTTGCCAGCGGTGCCGGGGATCTCGAACTTTCTGGAGCTGAATCTGCGGACCTACGTCCATGATGATCGAGGGAACTGCGGAGTGTGGTTCTATTCGCTGGATGCGAATCAGTCGCTGGCCGTGTGGGCTGCGAGAAAGTTCTTCCACCTGAACTACCAGCAAGCTGTGATGACCAGCACCCGCGACGACGCCACAGGGTGGACTGGATTCACATCGCACCGAATCGGGGCCAGCGCTGACCTAAACTGCCAGTTCCGCTTCCGCCCGACCACCCCGCCGCGTCCCGCCGAGCCCGGCAGCTTCGAGTTCTTCCTCGTTGAGCGGTACATCCTCTTCGCCTGCTCGCCTCTCGTGTCTGGTCATCACTCACAAGGGGGGGTGCCGCCTGCCCCCAGGGAGGGCGAAGCTCCTGCTGAGCCGCAAGCCACAGGCGACGTTGACTCGCGTGAGCGGCTCGGCAGGAGCCTCGCCCTCCCGAGGGGAGGCGATGCACGGGTCCAGCTCTACACCGGTACCGTGGTCCACGAACCGTACCAGATCAGCGAGGTCGAACTCCCGCAGTGGTCGGACTCGCTCTTCCCCCTCAACGGGTTTGCCCGCCCGACCCGCCCCCCGGTCCACGCCGCCATGTGCCGAGGCGTTGATGTCGATATCTATCCACTGGTCCGTCAGACGTCGTAGCAGAAGTCGTCGCACTTGTTCCATCTGTCCGTCGTCTGGGCCGCACGCTACTTCCGATCGTTCACAATTTTCATGGCTGGCAACTCGATCGTCCCTCGCCAAACATGCCCCTCACCGGTCGGAACAAGCTCGGCAGCGGGATCGATCGTGAATGTCCCCGACAGAAAGTACTCACTCGAATCGCCGTCAGCGATCTCCCACATCTGACCGAGCTCCGGCGAGATGGCCATCGCTTTGGCACCGCTAATCCCAAACGGTGTCGACCGCAAGCGGATCGTGGCATCTGTGGGAAGCCTGACCCACTCCGACAGTGGGACCGCTCCGCCAAACGGATACCCTCTGGGTTCGATGATCTTCTGGTCCTGGTCCCGCAGTTCGCACCGCAGGCCCCCCTTGTACTCGGGGCGAAAGTCGTTGCGCCCTAGATCACAATACAGCTGCATTCCACTGCTGCTGACAAAGTCACAGACGTCCTGAAGCTCGATATACACTGAGACATGCCGACGATCGTCAGGGACGACTTTCTCACACAGCACCAGCCGCCCGCGCACGGCGTACCCGTCTTTGTCGACGACCGGCTTCGACCACTTCCCTTCGGCAACCACTTTGGGGCCTTCGGCGGCCTGGCTGATCTCGCCAATAGCAAACACACTGACTCCGATTAGGAAGGCAAAGGCAAGGGCTCGGTTCATTTGCTAGTCCCCATGGGAAGCCGGCGGAGTAGAATGGTCTACCTCAGACGATCCCGCGCAGGAGTGAGTTCCCCGAAATCAAACCGTTGTGGAAGAATTCGTTGGAGACTTGCCATGATTCCGAGAAAGCCCAATACCCGCACTCCCAGCCGATCTTCTCGGACGAGCGATGATCAGTCCAGCCGAGCCCGTAATGATTCGCTGGTCTCGAAGCCGTGACGGCTGAGACAAGACAGCGTAGACTCACCCCCGACTTTGCCCCCTCGTGATCGAACCTGACTAGTGGTTCGGGAGAACGTCCGATGCGAATGCTGACCGGTGCCTTGTTACTGCTCGCGTCGGAGCAGGCGTACGCGCACGCCAATCTGGTTCAATTTCCGAATCACCTCGAAGCCCGATCGGTTCTCATTCCCGCGTCCCTGCTGCTACTGGGACTCGGGACGGTGCTGCTGGTCTGGGGAGTCTGGACTGAGGGGCGAAAGGGGCAGTGCCCGCCCGCCACAATCTCCCTCCCCGCCAAGGCCGAGTAGCTTGGTGATTTCTCGTAGGCGAACGGTGAGTGATCGTTGACCAGTCGAACGGACCCCCAGGTCCGTTCCGCCCGGACCTGGGGGTCCAGGCTACGGTCTGCTTCCACGGGCCGCTCGCCTGAGACGACACACACGATCGAGGCGACACGATGGTCAAGTTCGTCCAACCCGGTCACTGCGAGCAGTGGATCACTCGGCTGTGGGTTCTGGTTCTTTTGACCGGCGTGGCCTATTGCGTACGCCCGGCGTGGCTGCCGACAGCTCAAGAGTCCTCCACTCGTTCCATTGTGACCTTGCTGGACGAGCGGCATGCCTCGGCCTTGGCAGCTGCGGAAGAGCATGTGCGACGTTTTCCCGGCGACCCGCTGGGAGTTGCGCTAGCGGCGGAGGCAGCGAGTCAACAATCTCGCCACGAACTGGCGATTCGTCATTATCAGCAGCTGCCGCGCGATGGGGGGCGGTGGCAGTTTCTATCGGAGTACGGACAGGGGCGCAGGCGAGAAGCCCAGGCGCAGATTTCACAGGCCGAACAACACTATGAATCAGCCTTAAAGTTGAATCCTGTTGATCTGGAGGCGAACAATCATCTGGGTCATATTTTGCAGTCATCCGGTCGGGTGTGGGAGGCGGGGCCGCACTTCTTCGTACAGATTCTGCTGGGCCGGTGCCGAGGGGATGAACTTCTCGGCATGTCGGCCACCGACCGTTTCTTCCGCCAAGACGAACGCCTGGAAAACGCCGGTCTGGCGTTTGAGCCTCCGGAACCGTTGATCCAGTTGGCCATCGCCCGCAAACGTATCCAGGAGAATCGGCTGCCGGAAGCCGAAATGCTGTTGCGAAGCGTGATTGCCGCGCGACCAGAACTGGGTGAGGCCCAAGGCCGACTCGGTCGCCTCCTCAGCGACCAGGGAAACCCAGCGGCCTTCGACATCTGGAGGCGGCAGGTTCCGGAGTCCGCACAGCAACACCCCGAGGTCTGGTTCTCCTTGGGACTACAAGCCCGCCGCAATGGCGAGATGGCCGGGGCTGCCCGCTGTTTCTTCGAGGCCCTGCTGCTCTCGCCCAATCATCTCGCGGCCAATGTCCAGATCTCTGCCTGCCTCGAACAGCTGGGGCAGCCCGAGATCGCGAAGAAGTTTGCGGAGCGCGGCAAAGTCCTGGCGGAGCAGGAGACCAACCTGAATCTGTTGCGGACCGATCTGGTCGAATCATTGCTGAAGAAGACCATCAATAACTTTGCGTCACTGGGGCGATACTGGGAGGCGACCGGCTGGTGCTACACCTTGAGGTGGGTCGACATTCCCCAGGAATTCCCGACCCAGTCATTTGCGAAGTGGCAGCCGCTGGCCGTGCAGTCGGCGACTCAAAACGCGGCGGAACAGATTCCGGCTCTGGTCCTCAAACGTGACGATTTCCCCTTGCCACGCTGGCCCGATGCGTCCACGTTCCCCGAGGTCTCACCAACCGGAAGTGAGAGCGAGGGCGTGTGGAGTCTCCGGGAGAGTGCCCACGAGGTCGGGATCGATTTCACTTACGTAGAGGGGACCACGGAGGAGACTCGCATGAACCATATTTTTAGTACCGTGGGAGGGGGCCTGGGAGTGCTTGATTTCGATCAGGATGGTTGGCCGGACCTTCACTTGGCCCAGGCCAATGACTGGAGAGATCCCCATCCTCAGCCAACCCGGACGGATCAGCTGTATCGAAACACGGGCCGGGGACGCTTCGTCGAGATCTCGATGAAAGCCGGAATTGCAGAGGTCGGTTTCTCGCATGGCGTGGCCGTGGGAGACCTGAATCAGGATGGCTTCCCCGACCTTTATATCGGGAACAAGGGACACAACCGCCTGTATCTCAATGCCGGAGACGGCACCTTCGAGGATGTGACAGACGAGTCGGGCACCGCAGGAGACGCCGAAGACTGGACGACCAGTAGTGTGTTTGCGGACTTCAATGGGGATGGAGCTCCCGATCTGTACGTCCTGAACTACTCCCCCGTTACTCCGACCGCTCAGAAGATCTGCCGCGATGCGAACGGACGGGAGATGTCCTGCACCCCAGACATCTTGCTCTCGTGCCCTGATCGACTCTTCCTCAATCAAGGCGACGGGACATTTCGAGACGCCACCCAGCCGAGCGGGATCGTGGATCCCAATGGCCGTGGACTGGGAGTGATTGTCTGGCCATACGGAAACGATCACCGTCTGGGGCTGTTTATCGCGAACGACACCACCGAAAACTATCTGTTTGTGAACCGAGGAAACACAGCCGACGGAACGCCGCTCTTTCAAGAAGAGGGGGTCGTTCGCGGAGTGGCGTTTGATGTGGACGGCAACGCTCAAGCGAGCATGGGAGTCGCAGCTGCGGACGCGAACAGGGACGGTGAACTGGAGCTGTTTGTGACCAACTTCTACAACGACTCGAACACGTTTTATTCGCGACGGGCGGACGGTTATTTCAACGACCTGACCCGACCGTATAATTTGCGTGATGCGAGTTTCAAGATGTTGGGTTTCGGCTGCCAGTTTGCGGATCTGAACTGCGATGGCTGGCCAGACATCATCGCCACGAACGGCCATGTGGACCAGGTCACCAGTGACGGCACCATGGATCGGATGCCTCCGCAGGTATTTCGGAATCAGAGTGGCAAACGCTTCGAGGAAGTTTCGGCTTCAGGACTGGGGCCATTCTTTGAAGGCCGCTATTTGGGACGCGGGCTGGCGGTGCTGGACTGGAACCGAGATGGGCGAACCGATGTGGGGATTTCACACCTGCATGCTCCGTTCGCTCTGCTGACGAACAAAATGGAAGCGTCACCAGAGCGAAGCTCACTGGTCATACGCTTGATCGGGACTCGAGGTTGCCGCGAGGCCACGGGGTCCACCGTCACGGTCGAGTGCCAGGGCCAGACGGTATTCAGTCTGGAAACCGGGGGGAGTGGATTCCTGGTCACCAATCAGCGCCGGCATGAATTTGCGGGACTGCCCAGCGGTGGAACGTGCCTGGTGTCAGTCCGCTGGCCAGACGGGACCACGCAGACTTGGGAGAAGGTTTCGTCGGGCCAGGAGGTGATATTAATTGAAGGCCACTCGGCCTCCCGATCGGTCGGCACACTACGCTGACTTTTCGTGGGTCTTGAGTCGCCTCACGGAGATCGACACTGGATTTCTCGGTTTCGCCAAAGAATTCAAATCGTTGTTGACGACGATCTCAATATTATCTACGCAACATCTTGACTCTCTTGTCTGACGAGATTAGCATAAGGATTGATCGATTCGATCATGTTCGCTTCGTGTTGCCCGCTCGGGCAAAGTTTTTGCACCTGTTCACGTTGTGGAGGACTTCTGTCATGTTACGTCGTCGTGGATTTACGCTGATTGAGTTGCTGGTGGTGATTGCGATCATCGCCGTCCTGATTGCCCTCTTGCTGCCCGCCGTGCAGCAAGCCCGCGAGGCGGCCCGCCGCTCGCAGTGCAAGAACAACCTCAAGCAATTGGGCTTGGCTCTGCACAACTATCATGATGTGTACAACAAGTTCCCCATCGGGAATCAGTGGCAGAATGGATTTGGCCCTTCGTTCTACGCTGGCCTGCTGCCCTACATGGACCAGGCTCCGCTGTTCAACAAGTTGACATTCAGTGGGAATAGCACCGGTTGGACGGGTGCCGGTGGCGGATCAGCTGGAAATGCCAATGGGGTCCAGATCAACACCAGTGCGATCCCCACGATCCTCTGCCCCTCCAGTCCGATGGATGCTTTGATTCAAGATGGCAACGGCGGGGCTCGTCAAACTGGCGCTTGCTACGTCGGAATCTCCGGTGCTGTGGACGAGGACCGCACATCCGCAGCGGCCCCAGCTGCGGACACGGACGGGTTCTTGGAACTTCGCCAAATCGGCGGCGGGAATTGCTGTGCCACGAATTCCCAAAACGGCTTTTACTCAGCAGGCGGTCTGCTGGTTTCGGGTGAGGCGATCGGCATGCATCAGAATACGGATGGAACATCGAACACGATGATTCTGGGGGAAACCTCGGACTTTGCGACCGATGCAGCGGGTGCCCGTTACGATATTCGTGGATCGTATCCGCATGGGTGGTTGATGGGGACATCGGGAAACGGCAGGACAACTGGTTGGAACGGTCCGGTGGACCGCAAATTCAACCTCACCACCGTCCGCTATCAGCCCGGGACGAAGAACTACAATCTGCCAGGAGTTCATGATAATCACGGGCCCAACAACCCGTTGATTTCCGCCCATACGGGTGGAACCCACGGACTGTTTGCCGATGGTCACGTGCAATTCCTGAGCAACAACATGAATATGCGGAACCTGAAGTTCCTGTGTACTCGCGATGATGGCAATGCCGTCGGCGAGTTCTAAGTTTCTGCCCGTCAAAAATCTGCAAAGTTTGGGGCCTCCGGCTCTCTCGTGAGAGAGAGCCGGTTTGTTTGAGAAAGGTGTGCTTTTCGATGCGTTCATTTCGTGAGTTTTCATGCTTGGCGTTGCTGTTCCTCTGTGCCTGTAGTGGGGGTGGTGGGAATTACGATGGCCCGGTCGGACAAGTCAGTGGAGTCGTAAATCTGGGAGATGCCCCCTTGACCGAGAGTGCATCGATCACCTTCATGTCCAAAGAAGGCCATGTCGCATCTGCCACGGTCTCCGGAAGTGGGGAGTACAAAATGAAATTCAATGGATCGAATAGCATCCCTGTTGCAACGTACCGCGTGGCGGTGATTCCTAACCTGCCAGCCGAACCGACAACGAAACAGGATCCAGCCAGCTTCTTCAACAAGGATGGCTCCACCAAGGTCGTGAAGTCCGTGAGTTCGAAGATCCCCGAAAAGTACCGCCAACCCGGCTCCAGTGGAGTCGACATTGTCGTCAAGGAAGGCAAGCAGACGCTGCCAATCGACTTGGACTTGAAGTAACACGACTCGTGCTTCCCAATAACATGACCTCACCGGCCCCTGAACTCAGGGGCCGGTTTTCTTTGATACTTCCCCAACTAGAGCCCAGTCGCGTCTTGGTATTCGGGTTCACCTCCCTCGGGAGGGCGAGGCTCCTGCCGAGCCGTGACTGTGAGTTGACGTTTCCTCTGGCTTGCGGCTCAGCAGGAGCTTCGCCCTCCCGGCAGGCATGGCTTAACCCGAAATCCAAGCCTTGATGGGACACTGAAGATGAAACACTTCGTTGGACTGACGTTTCAATCTGGTCCGCTTTGAGTCCCTCCCGATTGCTCCGGGCGGACGGATTGAAGTATCCTGATCGGTGGCTTCCCCCGGATTCGCGGGTGGGGGCCGACCGGGATGTGTGACTTATGACTCATCGAGCTTTGGCATTGGCTGCCGCCCTGTTGGCCGCGATCTGCTGCACGCTTCCAGTGCGGGCCGAGGAGAAGGCGTTCGCTCCCGAGCAGATTGAGTTCTTCGAGAAGCAGGTTCGTCCGCTCTTCGTCGAGCACTGCCACAAGTGTCACGGGGCGGTGAAGCAGAAGGGGGAGCTGCGGCTCGATTCGCGAGAGGCTGTCCTCAAGGGGGGCGATACCGGGCCGGCAATGGTTCCCGGAAATCCTGCTGAGAGCGAGCTCATTAAAGCTCTGCGGTATGACCCGGATGGGTATCAGATGCCGCCGGATGGTAAACTGCCGCCGGAAACAGTGGCGGTCTTCGTGAAGTGGGTCGAGATGGGGGCTCCGTGGCCCGCGTCGGGGCCTGGGTCAGGCGAGGGGGCCGCTGCCTCGTGGGCGGAGACATTCGCCACGCGAGCCGAACGCTGGTCGTTTCAGCCGCTGAAGCGAGTGTCTCCTCCGGTTGTGAAGAACACGGACTGGGCGCGCACGCCGATCGACCGGTTCCTGCTCGCCAAGCTCGAAGAGGCCGGTCTCGCCCCCGCACCCGAGACCGACCGGCGGACCTGGATTCGGCGGGTCTACTTCGACACGATCGGGTTGCCCCCCGCACCGGAAGCTGTGGCCGCGTTTGTGGCGGATGAGTCGCCGGATGCGTTTGAGAGAGTGGTCGATGAGCTACTCGCGTCGCCGCGATTTGGGGAGCGGTGGGGGCGGCACTGGCTCGACCTGGCGCGGTACGCCGAGTCGCGCGGGCACGAATTCGACGCCGACATCCCCAACCCCTGGCACTACCGCGACTACGTCATTCGGGCGCTCAACGACGATCTGCCGTATGACCAGTTTGTGACAGAGCACATGGCCGGGGACTTGGTGGGATCGTTGAGAGTTGAGGGTTTAGCGTTGAGCGACCGAGCCCAGCCCCCCCCCTCTGACCCTCAACCCTCAACCCTCAACCCTCAACGTTCCTCCCCCCTCCTCGCCACCGGGTTCTGGTATCTCGGCGAGTGGGTCCACTCTCCGGTCGACATCCGCAAGGACGAGACCGACCGCCTCGACAACATGCTCGAGGTCTACGGCAAGACCTTCCTGGGCCTGACGATCTCCTGTGCCCGCTGCCACGACCACAAGTTCGACCCGATCTCGCAGAAGGATTACTACGCGCTGGCGGGGTATTTGAAGAGTACGAGTTATGCCCAAAGACCGTTTGAGACCCTGGAGCAGAATGAGCGGGTGCAGTCTCAGCTGCGCGAACTGTCGACGCGGGCCGAGGGGCCGATCTCGGCGGTGTACCAAGAGGCCGCAAAACCGACACTGAGCCAGTTGAACCACTACTTGCTCGCAGTGCGGGAGGTACTCGCCTCTCCGATCGAATCCAAGACCGCAGCTGCCAATACCATGGTGTACGAGGACTTCGAATCGGGCACCTACGACGGCTGGGAACTGACCGGCGATGCCTTCGGCAAGACGCCGCAGACGCAAGAGACGATTGGCGAATATCAGGGGAACGTCCAGGCCCACGGGAAGTTCTTCGTCAACTCGCATCAGTTTCGCGACGGCCTGCGCGGGGACGATCATGTCGGAACGATGACCTCGCGCGAGTTCAAGATCGAACATGACACGTTGGCGTTCCTGATCGGCGGCGGACCACATGTCGGAAAGACGTGCATAAATCTGTTGATCGAGGGGAAGGCATCACTCACCGCCACCGGTCACAGCTCCAACCAGATGCGGAAGCAGACATGGGATCTGCGTCCGTTTCGCGGGAAGATGGCGCGGCTGGAAATTGTGGACCAGGAGCGCGGCGGCTGGGGGAATATCGGAATCGATCACCTCGTGTTCCAAAATGGGGCCGCCTCGCAAGTCGACACTCCCGAGTTCGCGGCTCGCATTCAGCAGGTAGCCACACTGCGGGGGCTGAACGCGGGGCAACTGATGCCGTGGGTCAAACACGCCATCCTCGCCGCTGAGGATGCGACCGACCCGTTCCATCAGTGGGCGAAGTTCGCAACGGGGAAGTCAGCCTACCTGGAGGTTCCAGCTGCACCGCCAGCCGTTGATCTCACCGGGGCGACGCTGCTGCCGTTGCTCGACCAAGACGGGGTGTACTACTCGTTCCCGAAGCCCGATGGGAGCCCGCGAGTCTGGCTCTCCGACAACCCCGAAGCTCCAATCGCGAGCATGGCCTCTGATTCTCGCGCGGTCCAGATCGACCCGGACTTTGCCCAACTCAAGGACCGCGACGGCACGATGCGCGACAGCGGGGCGCTGGGCGGCATGGGACGCGCGGGACGCACGCTGCGGACCGCCAGTTTCAAGATCACCACCGGGCGGATTGCCGCCTGGGTGAAGGGGGGCTGTGCGACATATGTGGTTGTCGATTCGCATGCACTGGTCCAGGGCCCGCTGCATGGATCACTCGTCCGGAAGCAAGGAGCCGCTCCCGCGTGGCACTGGATTGAGCATGATGTCACGCGTTACAAGGGGCATCACGCCCATCTCGAAATCGTGGCGGAGGCGGGGACCGATTTCGCGGTGGAAGCGGCGTTTCAGGTCGAGAAGCTGCCCGGCCCTCTGACTTCGCCGAGTGTCGTCTTTCGCTCCGCGAAAGACCGGCCTTTCGCGGAGCGAAAGGCGACTCTCTTGAATCTCGATCCGGCGCAGCCCCTACCCGGCGAGGCCCTCGACTGGATGCGGCAACACCCGGCGCTGTTCGGTCTCGACACACCGGAGGTCCGTCAGCAACTCGCCACCTTGGCAAGTCCATTCATTGAACAGCGACGCCAACTCGTGTCTCAAATCGTCCCGACCTCAGCAACCGCACCGGCGATGTTGGAGGGATCGGGGACTGACGAGACACTCCTCATTCGTGGCAACTCAAGCAAGCCCGGAGAGGCGGTCCCGCGACGGTTCATTGAGGTATTCCACGGACACGGCCCGGGCGGCAAGGAACTGGGCAGCGGGCGACTCGATCTGGCCCGGCAGATGACCGACCCGCAGCAAACCCCGCTCGTGCCGCGCGTGATCGTGAACCGCATCTGGCACCACTACTTCGGACGCGGCATCGTCGCCACCACGGACGATTTCGGCCACATGGGTCAACTGCCGACTCACCCCGAACTGCTCGACTGGCTGGCGACGGAACTGGTGCGGGAGGGGTGGTCGCAGAAGCAGATTCACCGGGTGATTCTGCTGTCAGCTGCTTACCGCATGGGATCGGAGGAGGACGAGAGAGGAGAGACGAGAGAGAAGAGCCAGGCAGCTGGCTTGAAACCCTCTTCCTCTGTCGATCAACCATCAACCATCAACCATCAACCCTCCCCCCCCGATCCCCACAACCTGCTGGTGCACCGCATGAACATCAAGCGGCTGGAAGGGGAGATCATTCGCGATGCACTGTTTGGTCTCTCAGGGCGAGCGGATGACCGCATGTATGGGCCGAGCGTGCCGATCGCTCTTAATGACTTTCAAGATGGACGTGGTAAGCCCGGTTCGGGGCCGGTCGATGGGGCAGGGCGGCGGAGCATTTATCTGTCAATCCGTCGCAACTTCTTGGAGTCGTTCCTGACCGTGTTCGACCTGCCGAATCCGCACACTTCGGTGGGGCGGCGCAGCGTTTCGAACGTCCCGGCCCAGGCATTGGCGCTGCTCAACTCACCGATGATTGTCGAGCAGACTCGACGGTGGGGAGACCGACTCTGCCGCGAAACACCGCAGCTGTCCACTCGCGAGCGGGTCGACCGGCTCTATCAAGAGGCGTTCTCTCGCCTTCCGACAGCTGAGGAGCGTGAGGCGGCCATGGCGTTTGTCGTGGCCTCAGCGAGCGACCACGGCGGCCACGAGGCGGCTCCTCTGGTGTGGGCCGATTTGTGCCATGTGCTGCTGAATACGAAGGAGTTTATTTACGTGCGGTGAGTGCTGGCGTTCATGCTTTTAAGTCCAGTCACCCGAAGCGTCAACGAGGTTCGAACTCTCTGAGTTCGTCGCCAGACTGAGCCCTCGCTCACGCGTCGGGTGACTGAGATGATGCGACCACTTGATGGCAAAGCCCACCGGTTGCAACCGGTGGGCTTTCTGGTTCCGTCGATCAACCATCAACCACCAACCTTTTTTCACCGCACGACTGGTTCGGTGGCTGTCGACATCTCGAGCGGCTTGCGGGCGGGGATGAACAGGCGGGGCTTGCGGGGAGCGGTGAAGAATTGGGGGTGGCCGCTGGGCAAGGCGGTGGGAATGTGGGTCGGTTCGGCCTGGGCCGGCATGCGGACAATCGGGGTCGTCGGCATCGGCATTAAGGCGACGGGTTCCTGATCAGCCGGGGTCGTCCCTTCTGGGACCGGTTGCAGTGGGCTGGTATAGTCGGGAGCGGGGCAATAGGGCAGGGCAGCCTCACCCGAAACAGGGGAGATGTCCGACTGCATGGCGAAGGGCTCGCTCGCCGCCTGGGTCGGCAAGGCTTCAACTTCGGCCAGAGTCTTCAGCTGGGCGACTTGAGTATCGACGAGACGATTGAGGGCTTCGGAGACCTCTGCCGCCTTGATCGTCATTTTGCGATCCAGGTAGGGCTGGAGTTCCTGGAGGATGCGGGCTTTTTCCCGTTGATTCTCGGCGATGCAGCGAGCGATCAGCGACTGCCGGAGGTCTTCCGTGGCTCGGGAGAGACGCCGGGTCTCGTTCAGCAGTTCTTCACGGCGAGCGGACTGCGTGAGTTCATCGCTGTGAGTCGACTGAGCGAGTTTGCGGACCTGGTCCAGATCAGCTTTCATGGTCTCCTGGGTATGGGCGATCTGCTGAGATAACTCGTCTGCCCGATGGGTCCAGCGGTCAGACAGCTCGCGGGCATGCTGTGCCGCGACATAGTGCCCGAGTACGAAGCCGACTCCGAGGAACAGCAGCCCCAGCACGCAGGTGACACGCAGATGGCGCCCCAATGACGCGTGGACGACATCCTCAACCGTATCCCGATCCATGGGAGACTCCGTATCTGCTTGGCTGGTGCGTGGTTCCCGACTGCACTCGTGACAGTCGGGTCGTGCGGGGCGTAGCGGATGCGCCGAACATCCCTGAGAATCCTTATCGAACGGTCCTAACGCGGAACTGTGGTGCGGACGGATTGCTCGGCAGAATTGGCAGAACGGGTGCGATCGGTATAACCGGCAAGGTCGGATGGGGGGAGGGGTTTATGGTTGATGGTTTATGGTTGATCGACAGAGGAGATTGAAGACATCGATTCGCCGCTGAGGTCACTGGTTGGAAATCACATCCCCCTGGACGGTTCGTTCCGTCGGCAGGGCGAGGCTCCTGCCGAGCCGCTGTCGCGATTCGACGTGTACTCTGGCTCGCGGCTCAGCAGGAGCTTCGCCCTCCCGGATCGAGTTCGCTCGGGGAGATGATTTCCAACCAGTGGCCTTATCCCGCAGGGATTCCAGCCCATAGCCGGTGGTCAGCGCAGCGCCACCACCGGACAGGGCGATACAAGCTCATTTCTATCCCGTAGGGATTGCAGCCATTCGTCGACCCGCAGGTTGACCGGAATTGCCTTGAGCCTCGCAAAGAGAACGGACTCCGGATCGAGGGTGGCTTCAATCCCTCCGGGATAGGGCTCGTCTCGTGGTGGTCTTCCGGTGGTGGCGCTGCGCTGACCACCGGCTATGGGCTGGAATCCCTTCGGGATGGGTGGGGGAAACCTCAACCGACATCGTTCAGCCCTACTCCCTACTCCCTACTCCCGTAGTAGTTGGTTATTGGCAATCGTAATCCCGCTGAGCATCGAGCCGATGATGCCCAGGAAGCCCTGGTCGGTCCCGGCCAGGTAAAGATTCTTCAGAGGCATGTCGCCGGTCAGAATCTTCCGCGGGGCTCCGTAGACGGCCCCTTTCAGGTGGCCGGTGAAACGGTGGATTGTCTTGGGGGTGAAGATGTCGGTGTCGACGACATGGCTGCGGAATTCGGGCATGAACCGGACGGCGGAGTCGATGATTTTTGTGCCCCACTCGGCCTTGGCGGCGGCGTATACATCGGGCGAAAGCCCCATCCAGTAGTCGGGGTTGGCCAGGGCGGTGATGCGGACGATGCCGTCTTCGAGCTGACGGTCGTCCTCATACTGAAAGTTATTCGGCGAGCAGATGATCCCGCTGCGGAGGTCGCACGGGTCGGTCGGCACGTCGTACGTGAACCGCTCGGAGTCGTTGTAGAAGATGATCGTTTCGGTGTGGCCCAGGTCGCGCGGCTGGCAATCGAGGACCGAGATCGATTCGTTGAACGAGATCGCCCCGTGCTGGAACTTTTCGATAGGCCCGTGGTCGCCGGGGACGGTTTGGCCGTGGAGTGAATCTCCGCACAGCCGAAATGTCTCCACCGATCCGACCGTCGAGAGGATGTTGTCAGCTGTGATTTCGCGGCCATCGTCGAGGATGACGCCGATGGCCCGTCCGTTATCGGTCTGGATCGCCTGCACGCCGTGGCGGAGTTTGAGTTCGCCGCCGAGGGCCTTGTAGTGGCGAGTCAGCGATTTGAGGATCTGGCGGACTCCGTCGAAGGGACGGCCAAACCCCTCCTTAAAGATACTCTTGAACATCACCACGAACTGGTTGAAGTCCATGTCGCGCGGGGTGGCTGAGCCGTAGAACATCAGCGGGCAGAAGAGCATGTCGACCAGCAGCGGGTCGGAGAGATGCTCGCTGACGACCTGCCGGGCCGACAACACCTGCTGATTCAGATTCAGCTCATCGAAGCCCTCGATCGTCGCGACCAGCTTGCGAAACCCGTCGATCTGCTGCGGGAAGGCGGTCGCGATCTCCTCGACCAGCACCGAAAAATCATTCGTAAACCGCAGCTTCTTCCCCGGAAAGGCCACCGCCGACCCGCACTGCGGCCTCAAGGCGAAATCGTCCCAGCGGAGCCGCAACTGCTTGAGCAGCTTGGCCAGCGGCCCGGTTCGCGTCCCCGGCGGGGCAAAGTTCGTGACCGCATGCAGCCCAACATCGTGGTTCCTGGCCCGCAGCCGATAGAACGAGTTCAGCCCACCGATCGTCGTGTGCCGTTCGAGGATGCACACCGGTTTCTGGTAATACGCCAGCCGAATCCCGGCTGCCAGCCCGGACATGCCGGCCCCGATGATGAGGGTGTGGTAATGCACAGGGGGAGTTTTCAGTGGTCAGTTTTTAGTCGTCAGACAGAAAGACAGCGAGCGGGGGACGTAAGTCCCCCGTGTGGTGAGGGCGTATTACCGGAATCCACGTGGCGAGCCAAGCTCAACGGTCACTCAGCACGGGGGACTTACGTCCCCCGCTCGCTACGGGTTAGGCGGACACATCCTTGAGCATCGGCGTCAGGTAGGTCACGGTGCTGTCCATCGAGATCAGATTCGGGTAGTCGGCCTCGGGAATCTGGACGCGGTACAGCTTGCGGAGTTCCATGACGATGTCGAGGAAGTCCATGCTGTCCAGTTCCATCTGCTCGCGGAATGGCTTGCTGTCTTCGAGATGGGACAGATCCTCATCGGGCGCGATCCGGCCGAGGATTTGCAGAATCACCTTGCGAATATCAGCCGGGACCATGCCGGGACTCCGTCACTCAAATCGAACACAGACTGAACTGGGTTCCCCAAGCCATACCCGAGGAAGCACCATAGATTAACGCGCGGAACGAGCCGGGCAAAGTCGCTGGGAACGGGAGTTCCCGATTTCGACAAAGCTGGGGGGAGTGGTCAGTGGTCAGTTGTTAGTTTTCAGTTTTCAGTTTTCAGTCAGAGATTGAGTCGGAAAAGAACGGCCCCAGTCAACTGACGACTGACGACTGACGACTGACGACTGACGACTGACAACTTCCCCTACTCCAGCAAATCACACATGTGCGGAGTCCGATCCACCAGCGGGATCACCTGCGGCTTGTAGATCGTCAGATATCCCTCGGCCAAGCGGTGCTGATCCAACGACGCTTCCGTGTCCCAGTACTCACACAGCAGATACACAGCTGGGACAGACTTGGAGCGGTACACGTCAAACCGAACACAACCGGGTTCCGCTCGCGACAGGCGACCGTGGGCTTGGAGAAGTTCGCCGACTTTGTGGATGTCGGCGGAATCCTTCACGTGTAGCTGGACGTTGATATAGAGCATCGGAGACCTCGGTCAGGAGTATTGGGCACCGGCAGTTTCTACCAGATGCCGAGGCGACTTGCACCGCTGCGGCGTCTCTGCCTGATTCAGGTTGCCACACCGCCCCAAAACGCTACTCGGTCATTTCAAAACGGCCGGTCCAGAAACAACGAAAGCGTCCCCAGAAACAATCCGAGGACGCTTATCGCTGAGCCGTCGAGCAAGTGCGGGCCAACCCTCGCTCAGGCTTGAGAGCATTATTAGCATGCGAAGTGCCAAGTTCCAACGCAAAATGTGAAAAATCGCAAATACAGTCGCAACCGATTTCCAATAATAGAGTTACAACATCCCGCGATGAGACACTTCAACCGAGACACCAACGACCAATTTGTTGACTGGTACATTTCACGATACCCCGAAACGCCCCACTGCTGCGAAAGTCGCCACCTGTTTCACGGAATTGAACGGCCCATTCGTCGATTATTGCTCCGGCGAATCGCCCGTTTCCCGTTGTGGATTTTTTGGCACACAAGATGCTCTAACTGATTTCAGATTCTTTCCCGGTTGTACCGTGTTCAAGGCCGGGGGTTTTTTCTTGGTTTGTCGACTCGATTCCTAATCACCCCAAGAACACGGTTGGCCCCGTCTGATTCGTCAGGCGGGGCTTTTTCGTTGAATCACTGCTATCAGTCCCAAGACGGGAATCCGCCAAAGTCGCCCTCTTCGGAGGCCGGTGCGGATCAGACACAACCGTCGTGCGTGGACAGACTCTGCGCCGAAACCCTCACTCCGACTGGGGCTACGCATACCACGCCCCCTTCCGCGCCGATAGGACGAGAGGACCGTCTCGAAGGATCGGGCGGAACCTTGATGCTTTGCATGCGATTCGCAGACAGTCCTGTCCGCTGCACTTTCAGCCCTGCAAGCCCGATCCAAGCCGCGAAGCACTGGGGATGCACTTATGCCCCTGCGTACTGTCGTATTCAGTCTTCTCGGATGGTGCCTCCTCGCAGGCCCCCTTCTCGCCGCCCCATCGGCCTGGAAGACCGACTTCAATGCCGCCCGACTGGAAGCGCAAAAGCTCCAGCGCCCGCTGCTGGTCCACTTCTACTCTGACAGCTGCGCTCCATGCGTGCAGATGGAGCAGAAGGTGCTGCATACCGCCCCCATTGAGGAGTACATCCAGGGCCACCTTGTCGCGGTCTCGGTCAATGTCGACCAGCACAGCGATCTCCAGAAGCGGTTTAATGTCAACCGCTGGCCCTGCGACTTCGTCCTAGATCCCACTGGGACACGCCGGTTGGTGACATCTGTCGGCCCGCGCTCTTTGGCCGACTACCACCAGATGCTGAAGAAGTCGGTGGAGTGGAATCAGCAGTTGCAGGCTCGCCAGACGAAGCCACTGCCGGAAACATCGACGGAAGGCAGCACGTCGGTGACCAAAACTCCACCGAAGTTCTCCAAGGATAAACTCCTGCTTGACGGCTACAGCCCAGTCTCACTGTTGAACGACAAGAAGTGGATCAAGGGGACCGAAGAATTCGCTGTCCACTTCGAGGGACAATGGTTTCTGCTGACCAGTGCCGCCGAAATCAAAGCGTTCCAAGCCAAGCCCGAGAACTATGTCCCCCAGTTCATGGGGTGCGACCCCGTCCTGATCTGGGACGCCTCCCGAGTCCCAGCTGTTCGCGGACTGACCCGGTTTGCGGCGTTCTACGACGATCAGCTTTACCTGTTCAGTTCTGCGGAGAACCGCGACTTGTTTAAGAAGACCCCCGACAAATACATCCAGACCCGGGTGGTCCTCGATTTGGATTTGATTGAGACCGTCACGAGGTAAGGCGAGTGGGTTGAAATCACGACCTGCCACTGGGCACATTCGTCTCATGTTGGTACTGGGCCGTGGACAGGGGAGGTGCGGGGCTGAGCCGCACTCTCGATCAAGTCCAGCAACCCGACGCGTCAGCGAGGGCGAATGTCTCGCGATGTTCGACGAGCGATTGCCCCCCGCAGAGATCACAGTCCATTCCAGAGTCGTGACCGAAATCGAGATCTCCCGCCCCGCCCTTCCGATCGAATTACTGGCCCGATCCTTGCATTTTCGCGATCCAAAAGTTAGCTTTAGGGGTTATGAACCAGCCGAATTCTCCACGTCCCGGCAGCGAGCCGTCTTCCAAGTCTCTGGCACAAGAGCTTTTCGGAGTTCACTTTGCGCCCGGTGGTCCGGTCAATGACCCGGACGATCTGGATGGTCTGGACTTCGGGTCGTTGGCCCCAGCTGCCACGCCGGAGCCCCCTCGTATGGAGCCTGCTGTCGAGCTGGCTTCCCAGGCGGTCGAGGAATCAGAGCCTGCGGACGAAACCCCCGTTCGAGAAACTCGAGCGACAGCTCCCCCGTCCCCACCACGTAAGCCGGTGCCGCGGCTGCAGGTTCCTCGTGACGATGACGACGAAGGGTTCGGCGTGGGCCTGCTCGACGCATTTGACGACGAGGACGAAGAAGAAGGGGCGGAACCCGAGAAGCGCTCCCCAGCCAACAGCCACGTCCCGGATGATGACGATGACATTGTCGAGGACGTTCGTCCGCAACCGGTTCGGCGTGCCCCGCAACCCGTGGTGAAGGACGCCGGTTTCGACGACACGGATTTGGATGATGCGGATCTGGAAGAGTCCGAGAAGTCCGTAGATCCCAAGGCCCCGAAGCCGCAAGCCGCTCATCAGAAGGACGACTTCTGGGACGCTCTGGAAGGCTGGGACTGGGAGACCTCGGACGAAGGGGATCGCGGACCTCGTCCCCGCAGCGACCGTCCCGATCGTGGCCGACCTGCTGATCGACCCAGCAGTGATCGACCCGCTGAGCGAACCAGAACGGAACGCCCGACTCGAGATCAGGAGACCCGCAGCGATCGTGGACGCCCCGACCGAGATGAGGCTCCCCGTCGTGACGCCGCTCCTGTAGAAGCACGCCGCGACTCTGCTCCGGCTCGCAGTGAGTCGAAGCCATCTCCCGCTCGCTCCGCAGCTGAAGATCGCCCGAGATCGGAACGGCCCCGGGAAGATCGCCCCCGCGATGACCGACCCGGTCGGGATCGCCCGCGCCGTGAAGAGGCCCCTGCTGCTCGGGATCGCGGTCCGCGAGAGGACTCTGTCCCAGCCACGAAACCCGCAGCCAGCCGCGAGGATCGGCCACGTGGACGTGGCGAACGCAGTGATCGACCAGCCCGCGAAGAACGCCCGACTCGGGAAGAGCGGCCCGTGAAACCTTCGTCCATCTTTGAAGGCAACGAGGGGGGGTTTGCCGACGACCTGTTTGATCGTCTGGCCTCGAAGGAAGCTCCTCGCTCCCCCAGTACCAGCCGTGGCCGTGATGAAGACCGCGGTCGAGATCGTCTTCCCCCCCCCCGCAAGGTACTCGAAGATCTCGCACCGGGTGATGAAGACACCGTCGAAGCGGACGCCGGGGAAGGAGGTTCCAGCGACTCCGATCGTGCGAAACGTCCACGTAGCAGGCGTGGAGGACGCGGTCGGGGAGCAGCGGGTCATCGCCCGACCGATGAGGTCACTCCCGTCGCTCCAGAAGCCGAGTTCGATGACGAACCACTCGCCGATGACGAGGATGGATTCGGGTCCGGTTTGGCCGCACCCCGCCGCAGCCCCGAACGCCGTCCAGCCACCGACCGCCCAGCAGCGGATCGCGGACGCCCGAACCGTAGTGCTGACGATCGCAGCGACCGTCCCGCACGAGTTGAGAAAGAGGCGACGAGCCGTCCCGAACAGCGTCCCCGCCGCGACCGCGACGAAAGCCCAGCCCGGCCCGCTCGTGCGGAGCGTGGCCCTCGCGATGATGCTGACAGACCAGCTGACCGCCCTGCCCGCAGGGAACCCGTCGGAAGAGATGACGCTCGGCGAGATTCACCGCGTCGGGATGAGCCACATCGTGAGCCCGCTGGACGGGGCCGTGACGAAGAGGTCAAAGCCCCGCGCTCAGACCGCGGCGGTCGCGATGACCGACCGGCCCGCGACGACCGTGGTCCTCGCGATGACCGCCCCGCTCGTCGCGACTCTACCGAACACGGACGCGACGAGGCCGACACCAAGCCCGCACGGGCAGCTACGCCACGCTCCGACCGCAGTGAACGGGATGACCGTCCCGCACGTCGCGATTCGCCTGATCGCAGTCGCGACCGTG
Organism: Planctomycetota bacterium; assembly: GCA_043736295.1. Taxonomy (GTDB): domain Bacteria; phylum Planctomycetota; class Planctomycetia; order Planctomycetales; family Planctomycetaceae; genus TH-plancto1. Next base: position 40,355 of record JAYTCW010000284.1, read on the forward strand.
ATGCGGACGCACCTCGACCAGCTCGTTCCGATTCGCAGCGCTCGGAACAAGGGAGCCGCGACGATCGGCCTCCGCGCCGAGATCGTGATGATCGCCCCGCGAGCCGAGACCGCGATGACCGGCCAGCCAACCGGGACGATGCCCCGCGTTCTGATCGTGGACCGCGAGAGGCCCCGCGTCGTCCCGAGTCGAGCAAGCCTCCCGCACCCAGCCGCCATCGGGAGGAGGAGGACTCCGAGGATGACGAGCCCGACTCGTCTCGCTCCCAGCCTCAGACGGTCGATGCCCCGACGTGGGAACATGCCATCTCGTTGCTGATCAGTCGGCCCCCGCGTCAGGATCGCGGCGACTCGAAATCCGGCCCGCGTGGTGGTGACGATCGGGGCAGCAGCCGTGGTCGTCGTCCCGGTGGAAACTAGATGAGCCCCGTGAGCCGTCGGGGCTAGCCCGACCGGCCACTGGTTCGTTGGCTCACCGCTCACTCAGGAACTTGCTGTGCTCGTTCGCATGGATCTGGCCCGTATCATTATCAGCGAGATCAACGATCAACAGGTCGTGTTTTTGCGAGAGGTCGGGGGTTCGCGCTCCTTCCCCATCCTGATCGGCCTGTTCGAGGCCATGAGCATCGATCGTCGGATCCAGGGCAACGTCCCTCCTCGCCCCCTCACCCACGACCTGCTGCGACATGCCATCGAAGAACTCGGTGGCGAGGCCCAGGATGTCGTCATTCCTAATCTCGTCGAACATACCTACTACGCCCAGATTCGCATCCGCAAAGATGACGACGTCATCGAACTCGACAGCCGCCCCAGCGACGCCATCGCCCTCGCCGTCCACTACGATCCCCAGTTGCCAATTTTTGTCGATGATGATGTCCTGGACCAAGTGACGTAGTATGGCGGTTCGCTTTCAGCGATCAGACTGCCCCTTATGGGGCGGCAACTTTCCTATTCGGTGTCTTGACCAGTTTCAATCTGACCTGCTCGCCAAAGCCATCCATTGGCTGCCATGCCGTGAATGATCGCGAGTCCAAGTAGAACTCAATCGGCTTCACATCTCGGTCGGCACAAACAATACGGATTCCTTGGATACTGGGAAAGGAAGTAAATCGAGGGGAGGGGGCATGACTCGTTGTTTTCTTCAACGGGACAGTCCAGAAGACCTGCATCTCCGTTTCTGCCTCTGACCCCATCAACTGCCCCGCCTCAGTCTTCACTATACTTCGCACGGGCAAAAGTGAGACATTCTGACGTCGCCACGTTTCGCCAGAACGTGGGCGAATTGGCTCGCGTACCCGCCCTCTGGCGAGGGGCAGCTACGACTCATTTCGCCCCGCTTGAAGTATATCGCCGCAGTGTTTGGTGTCCCGGACCAGCGGCAGCCAGGGATTCGTAGCTCGTCCCGCTCTGATCAAACACGGCCCTCACTGGCGTGCTGGGCTCAGGGCGGTGACTCCCAGTGCTTTATGATTCCGTGAGCAACTTGGACAGCTGTGCGTGCAGCGCGGTGCCGTTGGTGGCGAGCAGGTCGGGAGTCTCCAAGGCGAAGGGGCCACCGCCGGTGGTGGTGATTCGTCCGCCTGCTTCGGTCACCAGCAAGACCCCAGCGGCCATGTCCCACGGCATGAGGTTGGTGGACCAGAAGGCGTCGATGCGACCGCAGGTGACGTAGCAGAGATTGAGAGCTGCGGAGCCGGTGCGTTGGACCGATTGGGCCTGCGTGATCACCTTCAGGAACCGGGCGATGGCCGGGCTTTCGGAGGTGGTCTTCACCGGCAGGCTGGCAATGCACATCGCCTCGGACAGCTTGTTGACCTCGGAACAGCGCAGCCGCTGCCCGTTGAGGAACGCTCCCGAGCCCTTCATGGCCGAGAACATCTCGTCACGAGTCGGGTCGTAGATCACGCCCACGATCAGTTCGCCGCGACACTCCAGCCCGATCGAAACGCAGTAGTACGGGAAGCCGTGGACGTAGTTGCCGGTGCCGTCGAGCGGGTCGATGACCCAGCGATACTCGCTGGTGCCGGTTTGGTGGTCGAGCCCCTCTTCGCCGAGGAACTTATGGTCGGGGAAGCGGGTGTGGATGAAGTCGAAGATCGCCTCCTGTGAGGCGAGGTCCGCTTCGGTGACCATGTTCGCGGGACTCTTCTCGCGAGCTGTGAATTTGGATTGCCACTGCTGGAGGATCCGCCCGCCGATGCGAGCGGCGTCCTGGGCGGTTTGGAGGAAGGTCAGCATGGGGGGATTGCTCCATCAGCAGTTTGTAGAACGGACGCCCACGTCCGTGCGGGGAGATCATCAACGAGTTGCAGAGAGGATTGGGACACAGATTTCGCAGATTTTTATAGATCAGATCAGCATTGTGGATCGTCAACAGTGGGTGATACATGGTCAGGGAAGAAGAACAAGTGTGAACCGAGTTGATTCGGAAAACTGATCAGCTCGCCCAGTGCATGAAGATCCGCCAGTTCTTGACGTAGTAACTCGCAACCAGAGAACGCGGCATGTTTCCGCACCGTTCGAGCGAAGAACGAGAGTCGCCAAGCGTCAAAGCCATCGATCCGTCCATCGGGTCCAGAGTCGAAATCCACAACGACTTGATCGAACATCACACAACAGCCGATGCCGTGGTATCTGTAAGAAATCCTGCGAGCTTCGTCGAGCCAGCCACTGCCCTCGACCCCGCTTGACCTCCACGACAACCAACCATTCTCCTGCAGTTTCAGTTGCTCTTCCAAGAGGCACACGGCTTCTGCCACGCGAGTCTGGTAGTCCACAATGATTGATCGCAATTCGGGGCGCATGACCAACTCATCCGGTGATTCGAAGACACAGATCTCCTCTACGCCGTGGCAAACTCAGCAGGCACCCGACCAGCCTTGGCCATTTCTTGGCAACCGGCCAAGAGGGCCTCGTCGCCGGGGAACAGCCCCTCGGCCTGCTGCTTACGGAACTGGGCAGCGACATCAAGGATGTCGTTGTAGATCCGGTCGTGCTGATCTTCGTCGATGCGGTCAGTGAACATGAACCCTTCGATGTGGTCGTACTCGTGCTGGATAACGCGAGCGAGAAAGCCCTTGATCTTGCGTTTCTGCCCCTGACCATTCAGGTCGAAGGCATCGATGGTGATCTCAGCGGGGCGTTCGACATCGCTGTAGATCTTCGGCAGGCTCAGGCAGCCCTCCTCATGGACATCCGAGCCGCGTCGCGACGAGATGTTCGGGTTGATGAAGACCTGCTCCTCGTCCTTCTTCTCCGGATCCCCCGAGGGGTTCACGATAAAGAACCGGAACGGCAGGCCCACCTGATTCGCAGCTAGTCCCACCCCCTTGAGATCATACATCAGGTCGAACATCCGCCGGACGGTCGCTCGCAAGGCATCATCGATCCGCTGCACATCGACCGACGGAAACCGCAACGCCGGATGGGGAAACAGCACAATCTGCATAGCACCAACACCACCATTGGGGG
>JAYTCW010000285.1:0-3949 GCA_043736295.1 Planctomycetota bacterium
TCCGTCGACCTGCGACGGGTCGGACTTGGTCTACGTCGGTCGCATCCGCAAAGACCTGTCGCATCCGAACGGCCTGGCCTTCTGGTGTGTGAGTGACAACTTGCGCAAGGGGGCTGCGACCAACGCGGTGCAGATCGCCGAACTCATTGCCAAGCATCGGTTTGGGTAATCACGAGTGTTCAAACCCCAGTGATTGCAACCACTGGAGTTTGCAGATGCAATGGCAACCTCTCGCCGCCGCGCGGTGTCACGGATACAATCTCTCTACGCTCCGGGGTCGGTGGTCGGTCGTCCCGACGGAGATTCCCCGTGGATCACAATGAAGGATGTCATGATGGTTTTTTCGCGATTGGTTCTCGCCCTAGGTGTTGCCGCGTCTCTCGGTCTGGCGGGGTGTGCTCCCAGCGAGCCAGCTGGCCGCCCGTTCAATGACGGCGACAATGTCATCAATACCACTCCAGAAGCGGCTCATCCGGAACACGGACCCAATGGTGGTCACATCGTGGAACTCGGCGAGGAAGAGTTCCATGCCGAAGTCGCGATCGACAAAGATCGCAAGCTGATCGTCTGGCTGCTCGATGAATCGATGAAGGCCGCCAAGCCCGTCGAGAACGGCACGGTGCAGATCATGACCAAGGTCGACGCGAAGGACGTGACGCTCGATCTCGTCGCCGCTCCGCTCGACGGCGAAAAGGACGGTAAGTGTTCGCGGTTCGAGCTTTCTGCGGACAAGCTCCCCGGCGCGGTAATGGACATCGAAGGCCTGACCGGTGATCTGTCCCTGAAGTTCGGCGACAAGACGCTGAAGAACTCGCTGACCGGAGGGCATGCCCACGGCCCCGAAGGTCACGCTCACTAGAAGCCTAGGAGTTGAACGGAATAAATTCCGTTCTACGTTCAGACGCGAGACCTCCGAAGTCTTCCGAGACTTCGGAGGTCTTTGCCGTTCGATCTCCAACCGCAGACAGCCCCTCATGAAGAACACCAAGCAGGTCACTGGTCGACGGGCAGTGCGATTTGGCTCGCTGGATGAGATGCTCGCCGATGCCGAGGGCCTCGCTTCCGGTCCCATTCAGACGCTTGGCAACTGGTCGCCGGGGCAGATCTTCGAGCATCTCGCCCGGGCGTTCACCTTGCCACTTGATGGGGTCATTTTACCGATCCCGTTCTATGTCCGCTGGGGAGCCAAGCTGATGTTGGGCCGGTTCCTCCGCAATGGATTGCCCGCTGGACTGGCCCTGACCGGGAAGAGCGCTGAGGCTCTGGTGCCTCATGCGACCATGACCGAAGCGGGCTTGGCCGCTCTCCGCGACGCGATCGCCCGCTGGCAGGCGAAGACCGCGGTCCCGTACCACTCTGTCTTCGGAACAGTCACCGATGAGCAATTCACCCAGATCCATCTGCGGCACGCCGAGCTGCACTTGAGCTTCCTGACTCGCGGGTAGAACGGAATTTATTCCGTTCTCGGCTCGGAAACGGAATAAATTCCGTTCTACCTCATGAACCGCTTCTTCTACGGCAACTTCGACTTCGAAGAACAGCTGCGCGGCGAGGTCCAGCGGCCTGTGCGGCTGGAACGGCTAGTGTTAGAGCTGGCGTCGTCGTGGCTGGCAATCGCAGACGCGGGGGACCGCATCTGGTGTCCAGGTCGTTTGCCGGATGAGTTCCTCGCTTCACTCGATCAGTGGGGACTGCCAGCGGATATTTTTGTTTCGGAGGCTCGCCACGTTCCGGCGGGCATGGAGATGGTCCCCTGGGGTTGGTCGCCCACCGCCGTCGAGTTCGGCCAGCAGCACCGGCTGGTGGTAAACGCTCCGCCACTCGAAGTGGTGCGTTTGGCCAATAGCCGCGAGTACTCGGTCCCCCTCGAAGAGCCGCCAGACGACGACTGGGACTTCGCCACCCTCTGCCGACGGCTCGGCGAGGTGCTGGCCTGCGTCGAGCGTCTCCCCGCGACGACCGCGTGGGTCATCAAGGCCAACTGGAGTCACGCCGCTCGCGAGCGGATTCTCGGTCGCGGCCCGGTCATCTCGGATGCCGATGTTTGGTGGGTCAAGCAGCGACTCGCTCGCGACGGAGTCGTCAGCTGGGAGTTGTGGCTGCAACGCGAGACCGAGATTGGCATCCAGTGGCAGCTTCCCCGCTCTGGCCCGCCTCAGTTGGTCGCCATCACGGAGCTACTCGTCGACGCCTGCGGGCAATATGCCGGGACGCGAGCCTTCGCCCCCCGTGGGATAGGCTTCCAGCCTGTCATCTCTTCACGCACCCCTGACAGGCTGGAAGCTTATCCCACGGGACAGCCGCCGATCCCTGATTGGGCTCATCAAGCCGCTGAGGCCACTCGCCCCATGGTGACCGATCTCGCCCAGCGCGGTTACTTCGGCCCCGTCGGCATCGACGCCATGCGGTTCATCCACCCCGAATGGAAGATTCCTCGCACTCGCCCACTCCAGGACATCAACGCCCGCTGGACGATGGGTCGACTCGCAGCTGGGTGGTTTGAGAGATTCGGCAGCAGTCGATGCATGACCTGGTGGCACGGCGGTCGGACGGGGCCAGAGTCCGACGCGGAAGGCACCAAGTGGATCGCGACCAGCCCGGAACTCATCGACGGAATCCCCGTCTCACACCGCACTGGGCTGAGACTCGACTGACTCCACGGATCGTTAGGCAAGCGGCCAGTGGAAACCTCCCCGTCAGACTTCCGAAGTCTCCGAAGACTTCGGAAGTCTTTTAGTGCGCGAAGTCTGGCCGCTCGCGTTACTGGGTGGAGCCGCCTTGGCCGAGCAGAACTCCTCTCTCATCACCACTCAATTTGACGCCCGCCTGAGTAGCATCCAAAACACGCCCAGCATCACGCTGAACACGGCGAGCGCGATGTACCCCGAGCGAACGAGAACGTTTTGCAAGTCGCCGACCGGTTGCAAGGCCACATCCCGGCGCTCCTGCACAATCGCTGTCCAGTGACTTTCCGTCCCCTCAACGGGAGCCCATGCGGCCAGCCAGTCGCCCGAAAACTGCGGGTCAAGTTCAGCGACTGGGTCAGTATAGTGGGCACTGCGGTCCGTGTTTCGAATCTCGTTCGCGATCTCGGGAGACAGAAACACCTGCTTCTGCCGAGTCGCCATATTCGCGGGGGTCATCCAGTGATGATCGAGCAGAGCCAATCCCTCGCGGCCCGTCTCCGGATTCGGCACCGATTCCGCCAATGACAGGAAACGCTGGTCGGGACGCGACTCCCCTTGCAACTGCCTCTCCCAGCGATTGAGCAAGTCGGTCAGATGCAGCGACCGCCCGAGGACACCGATGACACGGGTGTGAGACTCATCCCACACGGGGACAGCAATCGCAATCGCGTACTGCCCGGTGGCTTGGCTGCGGTAGGAAGCGGAGACTCCCGATTTTGTGCGAGGGAGGATGGCCCCTTTGGGTGGGGACTCTGTCAGATCGGCCCCTCGCCCATGAAAGTAGTCCCGCCGGTGGAAGTAATCGCCGACCGTCGATGTGCCCGAGTCACCGAGGACCGGATGGCGGAAGACCTGTCGCCCCTCCACATCGGTGAGGAACCAGCTGCGATCGGGGTGACGCCGACCGGCTTCCTCGCGAGCGAGATTCAGCTCTCGGTAATTTTGAGACGCTTCGCTGTCGGAGGCATCCATGCGACACAGCGACTGCAATTGCGCCGCCGTCAGTGGGGGTGAGTCGAGGATGATCTGGCGGACATGCGGCGTGGTGGCTTCGAACTCCAGTTCCTCAATCCGGGTCAGGATCTCCTGCCTAACACTTTCAGCAAGGATGCGGGCGCTGATGACATCCCCCGCCAGAGCCCGCGAGGTCAGGTTCTCCTGCGCCGCCTGCACAATATTCGGGACAGCTGACCCCACCATCCAGGACATCGCCGCCAAAAACAAAAGTGGGCCCAGCAAAGCCAGCACGAGCAACGGTCGCC
>JAYTCW010000286.1:0-2613 GCA_043736295.1 Planctomycetota bacterium
ACGACTCGCCGCCCTGCGTACTCGCCCGGATCCAACAACGCATGCTGCGAAACCAACACGCCCGGTTCTACCACTGGAAAAGCCGTAACGCCCTACCCCAAAAAAACCTAGAACGAAGGCGATTCTAGGACAGTCGAAGTAGGGCGGGGCGAAGACCGGGCTACAGCACGATTTGGCAGCGGGTGATCGGTCAGTTCCACAGGGGAGGACTCGTGTCCTTTTCGAGGATCGAACTCCCAGCGGGTGTCGAGAGACGTGCGGCCTCGCTGACCGGTCTGTTGATTGATTTGCGGAGATCGCTGGCTCCTCCTTAAAGACTGTGCGTCGAGGTTGAACTCAGTGACTCGGCAAACTGGGGCTATCCTCAGAACAGCAGAAATGTGAGCAGAAAACAGAAATGAGTACTCTCAGGCATTGGCCAATTGTTCCCTTTTTCCCCAGCCGGAGGCTTGCCCGTGCGGTGCCCACTCATCGCGAATGGCTCAGTCGCTACTGATCCGTTCGCGGTGTTTGGGTTGAATTTGTCGGCGTGATGCCTCGCAGATGCCCCAGATTTCGTCGGTTCCGCCGGTTTCTCTCATGAGTTCTCACAATCTTCGTATCCGGCGAAACTTTCTTGTTGACAGGGAGTTCATTCGCCCGAAAAATCAGTGCTGCTCGGAAGAGACCCCACCTGATTCCCCACCTCGCGATTTCCCATGGCCACTCCCATCACTTGGTTGTACCGTCAGTCGTGTTGTTACTTGGGATCACACAAATTGTGTTCTGAAGCATGAACCTCAGAAGTCACGAAGCCGTCCAGGATGTAGACGGTAGTGTTGGGCAGCCAGAATGGCACATGCCCGGGGGTTGAATTCCGCCACGGTTGGTTGTTGAGCGGACGATGTGTTCTCAAACAGAGAGGGAACGAACCTATGGATTTTCATTTCGACGTTGACCCGGATTTGGATCTGGCAATCGGCACTGAGTTGAGTCTGGACGAGGCGGAGGGCGAGTTTGAACTCGAAGACTTCGCCGCGCTCGGGATCGACCCTTTGTCGCCCACTGGAGCCAAGCCCGGTTCTGAGGAAAAAGTGCGTGTTCTGGCTGCTCGGTACGCTGCGGGCGTCCCCTTGTGGCATGATTCCGATTGCTATGACCATGGACCGGTCGATGCCTCCTTCGCGGATTCGGACGATGCCGATGCGCTGGATGAATTGGAAGTCGTCGTCGACGACGACTTCTAGTCATCTGACGGGCTGAGACCACTCAGCTCGGCACGCCACCGCCGCGTACTTTGGGTCTCCCAGAGTCATCCACCGGGGTGCCCGACCAGGAAGGTCAGGCCCCCGTTTTTTCTTGCGCGGGCGATCAGTGCGGGGAAACAAACACTCTGCCCCTCGTCATGTCCAACTCCGTCGCAATACAATTCTTGTTCGGAAGTCTGGGGGGACTGCACCGTCGAGGATGAAGCGGTCGGTCGCCCCAGGGTAACTTTGCTCCGACAAGGCCCCCTCTTCAGACGATGAGGGTTGTACGGGATGGTGCGGACACATCCAACCACCGCTCTCCTCGCACCACCCCGGTACTCAACGCCCCCACGCTCACGGAATCTGAAATGGCGACCGACTTCCGCCGCAAAGAACAGCTGTCCGAACTCACTGACCGGATCGTGGAGAGCTACCACGAGATTCCGACGATCAACCATTTGGGGCACTGTCCGCTCCCCAGCGCGGACGTGATGATCGAGATCGTGCAGGATCTGAAAGAGGTGCTGTTCCCCGGCTATCGGCGTCGGCAGAATCTGCACATGGGGAATGTGACCTACTTCATCGGCGACCTGATCGATGGGTTGCACGATCGTCTCACGGAGCAGTTCGCGCGGGCCTTTCGGTATGCTCATGACGCCGCCGGTGTCTGCTGCGACAAGGACCGTACGCCCGACTTCGAGGCGATCGGCCAGCAAAATGCGATCGAGTTCCTCGAATCACTGACCAAGATGCGGCTATTGCTCTCAACCGATGCACAAGCTGCCTACGATGGCGACCCAGCAGCTTCCGGCATCGACGAGGTCATCTTCTGCTACCCCGGCTTCGAGGCTGTGACGATCCACCGGCTGGCCCATCAGCTCTACTTGCAGAAAGTGCCGCTCCTGGCCCGCATCATTGCCGAGTGGGCTCACAGCCGCACCGGGATCGATATCCACCCCGGAGCCACGATTGGTCCGTACTTCTTCATCGACCACGGGACCGGCGTCGTGATCGGCGAGACCACCGAGATCCGCACCCGCGTGAAGGTCTACCAAGGCGTGACCCTTGGAGCCCTCAGCTTCCAGAAGGACGCCGATGGCAACCTCGTCCGCGGGACGAAGCGTCATCCGACGATTGAGGATGGGGTGGTGATCTATGCCAATGCCACCGTGCTCGGGGGCGACACGATCGTTGGAGCGAACTCAGTCATCGGGGCCAGCGTCTCACTGACCAAGAGCGTACCGCCGAATACACTCGTCACGATTGAGAAGCCCTCGCTGAAGTTCCGCGAGGCATCCTGAACGCTGCGAGTGCCCTGCCAACGCGAGATTTGGGGGTTCGCCTCCCTCGGGAGGGCGAAGCTCCTGCTGAGCCGCTACCATGA
>JAYTCW010000287.1:0-2598 GCA_043736295.1 Planctomycetota bacterium
GACGCGTCAGCGAGGGGGAGCGAAAGCGACATTTCCCTGCGTTTCCCTCGCTGACGCGTCGGGTTACTGAGCTAAAGTAAGTGCCATTGGGCGTCAGCCAGCAATCGAGCCACAGCTTGCGGCCCCTGAACTCGCCGTCGAGGATGGAGAACTCGACTTTGTATCCCGGCGTTCCCTTCGTTCGTGACGATTCAAGTTCGCCACGGGTGACGTGGCATTCGTACTCGCCCCGTGGCACCGGTCCGAAGTCGCCCGCTGCTTGCGTCGAGTTCCAAACGTCATTGAATCCGCCGCTACTTCCGTTCAAAATGTCAGACAGTCGTCCCATGATCTTTCGTTCCTGTGGGTTGTGGGTTGATGGTTGAGGTCACAGCGGGCGAGTCGGTGTCAGCCGATTCGCCCGCTTCTGTTTGCAGCTGAGCAGCGAGAACCGCCCGCATCGCTTCCGCCCCCGGTCGGTCGATCAGTCGCCACTCGGTCAGAAATCCCGCATGCCGAGCCGGTCGAGCCGACTTGACCACACGTTCGCCGACGATCAGCCCATCGGCCCGCAGCCGCTTCGGGATGCTCGCCCGCCACTTCCCGCCGTCGGCATGTTTTCGCTTCTGGTCATCCGTGGCATCGTCGAGCGTCGCACAGCCGTCCGGACTCGCCAGCAGCGCGGCCAGGAATCGCAGTGTGTCCCACCGGATTTGCGGCTCATGCAAGTAGGCAGCCCGTCGAACGCCCCGCTCCGCTCGCTTCTCGCCGCGCTCACGGCCAACGGTGGGAATCATCTCGCACCGCCTTTCGAAGGACGGCAGGACGGACAACCAGCCGTTACCCATGTCTCGATCTCGATACGCGACCAGCGGATGAGGGTGTTGAGGTGTCGCGGTCGCGGCATCGCTCCGGAGTCGGCCATACGGCGGACAGTGCGGGCGGAGACGCCCAGCAGCGTGGCCACCTGATCCACGTCGATCAGCGCGACTGTGGAGAAGTTCTCCGATGTTGGCAAAGGTCGGGCATCACGGGACATCGTGTGCCTCACTTTCGTTGGCGATGGCAACTGGCCTGATGAGCTGTTCCACATCCTCCCATGAGAACCGAATCGAGCCATCCGGCAGCACGTAATGCGGGAGCTTCTGTTTGCGGGCGAGCCGTTCGGCACGACCCAGCGACCAGTTCAGCCGCCGGTCCACTTCTTCTCCATAGATCAAATCTGGCATGGCATTCCTCCAAGAGTCTTTCCGTGGGGAGCAACATTCGCTCCCCATAAACTCATGGCCAGCAGCGCAGCAGAGGGAGCTTTTGCCACCTTTTTGGACCTTTTTCCTCCTTTTGCCAGCTTTCACCCTGTTTCGATTGTTTCGAGTATTGCCCTTGTTTCGATTTGGAACCTAGAATGAGTCGTACGGAACGACGAAGGCAGCGACGGAACGACGGGAACAACGACGGGAACACAGAAGCGAAAGTGAGGCCACCATGTCCAACGCAGTCTTGGAACGCCCGCAACCAGTCGTACCCACAGCAGCGGAAACGAAGCTGGCGAAAGAGTCCGGTCCGGCGATGAACCGTCTCATGAAGAATCCACGGCAGCGGGTTCGCGTCCAGGTCGACAACCAAACCATTTCGATCCCCGCGTCGGCCATCCGACTACTGGCCAACATCCTGAACGAAATGGCCAATGGGAACGCCGTTACTCTGATTCCGATTCATGCCGAACTGACGACGCAACAGGCCGCCGATTTGCTGAACGTCTCCCGCCCGTTCTTGGTGGGACTGATCGAAGCTGGGATCATCCCCGCTCGCAAGGTGGGAACGCACCGTCGAGTTCTGTCCCGTGACGTGCTGCGTTACAAGCAGCAGACGGACGCCGATCGGCTCAAAGCCTTGGAAGAACTGTCCGCGTTGGATCAGGAACTCGGCTTGGGATATTGAGCGTGACGCACTTCACGGCCCTGTTCGATGCGTGCGTGTTGTACCCGGCGGAGTTACGCAGTTTGCTGATGTATCTGGCGTTGACGGATCTGTTCCGTGCCCGATGGACGGATCGGATTCACGATGAATGGATGAACGGCGTCCTCAAGGATCGCCTCGACTTGACGTGGGACAAGCTGTTCCGCGTTCGCAACTTGATGAACGCCAACGTTCGCGATGTGTTGGTGACGGATTTCGAAGATCTGATCCCGTCACTGACGCTACCCGACCCCAACGACCGGCACGTCTTGGCAGCTGCGATTCGCGGGCGAGCCGATGTCATCGTGACCAAAAACCTGCGGGACTTCCCCGCCCGATGTCTGGCAGACTACGGCGTCGAGGCCCAGCATCCCGACGCCTTCATCCGTCACTTGTTGGATTTGGACGTGGAAGCGGTCTGCAAGGCGGTTCAATCGCATCGGCGGAGTCTCAAGAATCCACCGTTCACCGTGGACGGATATCTCGCCCTGTTAGAGGCTATCCGAATACCAAACGCTTTACAGGCAACGACTTGCAACCAAGTCCCCCAAACTGCCATATCCTTCATGCACTGTGATTCTCAGATGTCGTGAGTAGCTCAATGCCTTCTGGGTGACGCAAGTCATATCCCTGATTAGAGTTACTTTTCAGATAGCCTCT
>JAYTCW010000288.1:0-5217 GCA_043736295.1 Planctomycetota bacterium
CCCCCGACCGTGCCGCGCCCGAGCCACGTAAACGAGGGCGGGATTTGATACGCCGACTCGCCCCCGGTGAGCATGAACGCGACCCCACTCACCGCCAGCATCGTCGATAGCGTCACAATAAATGGCGGCATGCGCAGCTGGGTGATGAGTAGCCCATTGAACACTCCCACGGCTGCGGCAGCTGAGATTCCGGCGAGGGAGCAGGCGACCATCATGCCGCTGCGGGCCGCGACTCCGCCGCCGTAGTTTTGGATTAACAAGCAACATGTCACGGAGGAAAGAGCGATTAAACTCCCCACCGAAAGATCGATTCCGCCGGTGATGATGACCAGTGTCATGCCGATCGCGACGACGGCGATGACGGCGATCTGGTCGGCGATGTTGAAGAGATTGCGGGCCTTGAGAAAGTCAGGCCAGCGATACGGCAGGGGTGACATGACTCGGGGCTGGCCGAGAGCGGGAAAGTCGATCGATAGGTCTTCAAAGAGCAGCCACTGGGCGGCCTCGTGAGTGGTGAGAATGGCTCCGAGTGGCTGGCCGGTGGAATTCAGTGAGACCAAGATTTTGCGGACCTCACGGGCATCGCCACGGGCGGTATGCACGGTGACGTGCTGCTCTTTCAGGGTCGATTCGACGGCTTCTGCGAAGGCCTCAAATCCACCCTCCGAGGTGGGGGACATGCCGACGATGGCCAGTCCGGGCGCGAGTGCTGCCGAACTGACCGGGATCACGACCAGCACCCGCTCCGGTTGCAGTTCCCTAGTCCTCTCTGCTAATCGGCGGCCCGCACTCGCATCGGCGTCGTGCTGCTCGCGAAGGGTCATCACACTCAGGATGAGGCACAACATGAGCAACCCGCACAGCCGGACGAACTCTGTCCCCACGAGGCGGCGGAGGCGTTGACTGATCAGAGGCTGCATGTCACGAGACCTCAGTCTGGGATTCGGGGAGGGGTTCAGGAAACCCAGGCTCAGTCAAACGGCCTTTGCGGGTTTCAGGCCGACTTAATGTGTCGATTGACGGAGACTCTAGTCTTACGGAATGTGCCAATTCTCTCCAGCATGCCGGTCTTGCCTGATGTCGGGGAGTCACATCTCAGCGGGCAACGTCTGCACCATGCCATGCCCCGCTGAGTTCACAGCGAGTCCGAAAATCGGAAATCTCCGCTTGCGGCGATCTCCTCATTGACGCAAGATTCGGACAACATACGGTTGGCAAACGAGTGCGCCTCTGTACATAATCAATCTCGCATGAATACAGACTGATCGGTCTCATGGGAATTGAGAAATGACAAAGTCCGACCCAGGCAGCAAAACCGTAGTCTCTACCAATTTCTCCGAAACCGTCGCCTTGGGGGCATCCGCTTCCGGGGGCATGGAAAGGACCCAGGTCATGGGGCAGCCCGGAACACCCGAGCCGAAGTCGACTTCCACGAAGCCAGAGGGCGACGGGAAAGAGAGCAAGGAGCAAATCCTCGGCGACTTCAAGGTCGTCAAAAAGCTCGGCCAGGGGGGCATGGGCACGGTCTACCTCGCCCAGCAGATCAGCCTAGATCGGCCCTGCGCGCTCAAGGTCATGATGAAGGAGCTGGCCAAGAAGCCGGGCTTCATGGAGCGGTTTGTGCGCGAAGCCCGCGCGATGGCCAAAATCAACCATCCCAACGTCGTGCAGTGCTATGGAGTCTATGAGGAGAAGGGGCTGAACTTCGTGGCCATGGAACTCATGGATGGCCAAAGCATGCAGGACTGGGTCGAAGATCTGGGGAAACTGCCAGTGCCCGACGCGGTGCTCGTCACGATTGTCGTGGCCGAGGCGTTGCAGCACGCCCACGATCTGAACATGGTCCACCGCGACATTAAGCCCGACAATCTACTGGTCACCAAGAAGGGGATTATTAAGGTCGCCGACCTGGGACTGGCCAAGTCGACCGACGAAGACATGTCGATGACCCAGAGCGGAACTGGCCTGGGGACCCCGCATTACATGCCTCCCGAACAAGCCCGCAACGCCAAGCATGTGGACAACCGCTGCGATGTGTATGCTCTCGGTGTGACGCTCTACCATTTCCTGACGGGCAAGGTGCCGTTCGCCGGGGACTCGATCATCGAGCTGATTACCAATAAGGAAAAGGGCATCTTTCAGCCAGCACATCGGGTGAACTCGCAAGTCCCCGAGCGGCTCAGCCTGATCTGTGACAAGGCGATGGCCAAAGACCCCAAGCACCGCTACCAACATATGCGGGAACTCGTCAAGGATTTGGAGACGCTGGGCTTGGCGGGCGAATCGCTCTCGTTTATTAATGATCCGAATCGACAAGTGGCCCGTCGCGGGACATCGTCTCCCACAGTCACCAACATGCGGAACACGATGGCCTCGACCGCAGCCCCGGGAGCCAAGGGTTTGGCCTCGACGCAAGCCACACCGATGGATGCCGGCAAGACCATGACCGGCAGCGAGGGGAGCTGGTACGTCAAGCACGTCGATGCGACCGGCAAGCCGAACATCAGCAAGATGACGACGCCTCAAGTCTTGCAAAGCGTGCGCAGTGATCGCTTCAACGAGCGGACTCAAGTGGCATCGAGTGCCAAGGGGCCGTTCCTACCTTTGACGCAGGTTCCCGCTTTTGACGACGACACACGCAAGATGTTGGTCCGCCAGCAGAGTGCCAGCAAGTCACGCTCACTCGCCGACGAGTACAAGAAAATCGAGAAACAGTACGACCGCCAGAAATGGTGGAACCTGCTCACCCGCTTCCGCGACGGCACCCTCGGCATCCTCGGACTGATCCTGTACCTCGGAGCCATTGCAGCTGTGATCTTCGGCGTCTGGTACATGTGGCCGACCATCATGGATATGATCAAGACACGAACCGGCGGCGGTTGAGGACGCGACTACACTGTGTCGCAGGAACGTCCGCGTTTGATGATTTGTTCCAGCGGCGGTTCCCTCTCGGTTTCTCGAAACAGGGATTGACTTCTGAAAGAACCACTATAAGCCGAACGAGAGAGAGTGTGGGCAGGCAGTTCGCATTCGAAGTTTTGGAGTTGGCTCTCCACTCTCCACCGCAGGTTCCTCCAAGATCAGTGGACCGTCCTTGGCCAGTAGGAGGTCTGACTGTTGTCGTTGCCCACTAAGTTTCAGAGTCATTTGCAACGCGCCAGCGGGGTGGCACTGTCGACGGAGGCTCCACTGCCGAATGAGGGGTGATTTGGGTGGCACTGGCGGTCGCTCTGGGCCGCCAGTGTGGACGGCACACAGGCGTTCTCATCAAGGTCAACACCTCATCGGGCAACCTTCGTGAAGATGCCGGGGCAGGTGGTCTCAGCGTGGGTCACGCTGAATGGAACCAGTAGTAGCGACATCACGAACAGCGGCGTCCGCGACCCGAATACGGCGGGGTCGACTGCATTCTCGGCGGGGGCGTACTCGTCCATGTTAATGGTCATTCCCGGTTGGACGTGGACGAATACGGGGAGTCAGTCTTCGACACTCAATGAATCGGTCGGCCAGACGGTGCAGTCGATGCCGGACCTCGCGACCGGGGCAGCTGTGGCGGTGACGGCGCTCGTGTTCGATCCCGATATAATAGTAATACGGCATGTGGTGAAGCTGATGAATAATATACTGAGCAACATCAGGCGAGAGAGAGACCATAATTTAACGGACAAACTGCATCGATATTCCTGGAAGGGCATGCGGTCCCTGCTGATGATGAACCCGGAGAATCCGAAGCAGAACGAGAAGGTCGATGAGCAGGCCCAGCTCAATGAATCCTTGAAGCTCAACGAGTCGCTGTCGGTCGCGTACTACCTCAAAGAAGACTTGCGGCAGTTCTGGAACCAGCGCTCCCAGCCCGCCGCCGAGAAGTTCCTCGAAGCCTAGTGCCGCCGGGCCAACGCCTCCGGCATTCGCCAAATGCAGGCCATGGCCAAGACCCTCCGCCAGCACCGCCGAGGTTTGCTCAACTGGTACGACCACCCGCTCTCGACCGGCCTCCTGGAAGGGATCAACTACAAGATCTGAGCCCTGCAACGACGAGCCTACGGCTACCGCAACGACGAACACCTGAAGGAGAATCTGCTGACCCTGTACGACACCCAGTTCATGCGACAAGGTTAATATCTTGCTAATGCCCATCCCCCAAAGAATCGTCGGATGAACCGGTAATCAGGAGTTACGGGATGAGGGCTACTGCCAATTGTTGATCTGCACACCGGCTGACTTTCTGGGAGGTGATGATGACGAAAAATCCCATCTTGGATGAGCTTCGCGGTTCGCGGGAAAAATTGCTCGCCGAGTCCGGTGGCACTTGGGACGGGCTGGTGAATCGACTGCAAGCTGAGGAAAGGGCCTCAGATCGTCCGATTCGCGAAGCCCGCCAAAATCAACTCCGTCCGGAAGCGGTGATGGTTGACGAGGGTTTTGCGTTGCTGGCCGTTATCCAAACACCTTTGTCATCGGCACTCCCCCATAAAGTGTGTGCGGGCGGCCTGTGCGATCGGGTAGCGTCAGATCCGGAGCGACCCCTAGGGCGTGCATGAGAGTGGCGTTGTAGTCCTGCGGCGAAACGGGTGAGTCGGACGGGTAGGCCCCGCGTGAGTCACTGGCCCCGAAGGTTTGGCCACCGCGCACTCCCCCGCCCATCAGCAGACCGCTATAGCAGAAGGGGTGGTGTTCGCGCCCGGCGCTCTTGTTAATCAGTGGGCCGCGTCCGAATTCGCCCACCCAGGCAACCAACGTGTCATCGAGCAGTCCCCGTTCCGTCAGGTCAGTCAACAAGGCCGAGAGGGCAAGATCCGCCTGCGGAATCAGTGTGTCCTTGAGACGCGGGAAGTTGTTCCCGTGCGTATCCCAGAACGTCTGTCCGTCGTTGTGCCAGTTAATCGAGACCACCGGGACATCCCGCTCGATGAGCCGCCTGGCCAGCAGCACACACTGCCCGTGCATCGTCCGCCCGTAGCGATCTCGTGTGGCGTCCGTCTCCGCCGACAAGTCGAACGCCGCCCGCACCGCGCCCGAGGACAACAGCCCGATGGCCTTCGATTGGTCAAACTCCAATCGAGATGCTGTGGCTCCCATCAGCCCGGTCTGCTGTCGAGAGATTTCCCGGAGCAGCGACTCGCGTTGCTCCAGTCGCGCGAGCGGAATCCCCTCGTTCAGGGTCAGGGCCGGAATCGTCCAAGCAGGCTGGGCGAGATCCCCCTCGACGAGGAACGG
>JAYTCW010000289.1:0-5763 GCA_043736295.1 Planctomycetota bacterium
AATCTTCAGCGAATTCAGGGACTCGTCCGTCAGACCATTGATCTGGGCCAGCCGCAGCTCTTCCAGATTCTTCAATCGACTGACGACTTTCAGATTGTCATCGAGGAATGAATTCCCCGACAGGTCCAGCACCTTCAGTCGGTCGCACCCGGTCAGCCCCATGATCGTCGCACCGGCCATCTCGCAGCGGCTGGCTCGCAGAATTTCCAGCTGGGGGAGTTTGTTCAGCTGGTCCATTCCGTAGTTGCCGAACTTCGACCCGCTGACCTGGAGTTCGCGAAGGTTCTTGAAGTGCCCCTTCGTGGTCAGGAGTTGAAACCCTTTGCCATAGATGTCGGGGCAAATCGACAGATTGAGAACCTGTAGCCCGTCCAGTTCGGCCAGTGTGGTGAACACTTGGTCGGTCACCGGACAGGCGGAAATGGTCAACGACTCCAGTTCCTTTAACGAACTCAGGTGCTTCACGCCCGAATCGTCGACACCGCGCAGATTGCCGAGGGTCAGCGAACGCAGTGTTTTCACCTCGGCTACCGAGACCAGTCCGGCATTGGAGACCCGCGTCTCAGCCAAGTTCAACTCCGTCAGCTGCGGAAATGCGGTCAGATGCTTCAGGCCCTCATCGCTCACGCCGCTGCGAGACAGATCGAGCGTGGTAATCGCATCGAGTCCCTCTTTCAATTCAGAAAGTTGCTGGAGGTGTTCGTCTCGTTTCTCCGCATTGGGCAGCGCGAGGATGCCCTCCGTGATTTCTTGCGGTGTCTTCACGATGGGAGGCGGAGTCACGGGGGGCGGTGCGATTGGTGCCGGGGGCACCGGAGCCGGCACAGTCTGTTCCGTCACCTTCTCCTTGTTCACGGAGTTGAGTGCGTCGCACCCGGAACTGCACACCACGAGCATCAGGCACGAGACCGACGCCACCACTTTCACCCAGGAACGCCATTCAAAAACCACGATAACCCCTCCGCTGCGGAATGAATGAAGAATTGCCCGCGAATGCGGACAGCTACATGGATGATACCGACCAGACTGGGAAGTGAAAGATCAGGAAGATGGGAACTGCGGGCAACGCCCAGTTTCCAGGTGCATCGGGTATTAGTGGTCAGTGGTCAGTGGTCAGTGGTCAGTCAGGGAAGGGCGATCCCTTGTGAAACTGTGCGTGGCCGTTCACTGGTCGTGAGATGTCGCAGTTCGTCTGACTTGAGGGGAATCTCGCTGAGCGCTCTCGATTGAAAAGGATTGTCGATGTTGTCACGACACGCTCCACAGGATCGGACGAACACTCTCAACAGAATCAGTTCTCCTCAGCCGCATTTCAGTCTGTTTACCCGCTCATCACCGCCAGAACTGGGGATGTCTCTGTTCTTAATAATTCATGGCGCGTGTGCAGTCGAAATCAACACGATCACCCTCTTCAATGGATGAAGACCTGCGGTGAGATGTCATTGATTCGGCAAGGACGCCCTCTCATGAAGCGATTTGCGCTCGCGACTCTGTCGCTGTTGGCCTGCGGTCTGGTTTCAAACGCAGCCACTCTGTACGCCCAGGAATCCACACTCTTTCAGGATGCACCGACGGCTCAGCCGACCCCGGTGACTGACACCTTGGATGCGCGGCTGAAAGCGCTGGAGCAGGAGATTGAACTCCTCAAAGCTCAGCCGGTTCCGGAAGCGAAGAAGCCCGTCGACCCACTCGGGATGACGGCCAAGTGGAACAACGGGATCGAATTCGGCAGCAACAACAAGGCGTTCAAGATCCACGTCGGTGGGCGAACCCAAATTGACTCCGTCTTCTGGAATAACGATCCCTCTTTCAACAATACGGGGGGGATCACGGACCAGGACGCGACGAACTTCCGACGGGGTCGTTTGCGGGTGGACGGCACGATGTACGAGATCATCGACTTCGCAGCTGAGTACGACTTCGTCAATCAATTCAACGTGGTGACGGGGTCACCGGTCCTGGAAAACAACTTCGCGGTGGTTCCCGCAGTCACCGACTTGTGGGTCAACTTCAAAGAGGTTCCCTACATCGGCAATCTGAAGGTCGGTAACTTCAAAGACCCGATCGGCATGGAACACCTCACCAGCAGCCGCTATTTGGAATTCATGGAGCGATCTCCAATTCAGGATCTCTTCACGGGGGCATTCAATAATGGATTTACGCCGGGAATCCAGGCTTGGGATACGTGGGACGAGGAGCACGGCACCTGGGCCACGGGATTCTTCAAGAACAACACGAACATCTTCAGCAACGGGATGGGTGACGGCGAGTACAACTGGACCAGCCGCGTGACCTACACGCCGATTTACGAATGCGAAGGCGAGACTTTGGTTCACCTGGGTGTCTCGGGCAGCATCCGCGAGCCGAACAACAACTTCGATCCGACCCGCGAGTCTCTCCGCTATCGGTCCCGACCGTCCCTGCGGAACGGGGCTCCCAGTGGGCTGAATCCCAACTTCGTCGATACCGGAAACTTCTTCACCACACAGCAGGACATGCTGGGGCTGGAATTGGCGGGGAACTACGGATCGTTTTCCTTCCAGTCGGAACTCATGAACTCGTGGACACAGAACACGGTCCCCACGTTCGGGCCGCTCACGGGTGTCAACGTCGGCACGGGTTACGTGAACACTTGGTATGTGGAAGGACTCTACTTCCTCACAGGTGAGCATCGCGAGTATGAACGTAAGCAAGGCGTCTTCGGTCGCGTCAAGCCCCACGAAAACTTCCATTGGTCAAATGGCATCGGGGCCTGGCAAGTCGGGGCTCGCTATACCCGCACGGATCTCAATGACACGGGCATCAATGGCGGCCAGTTACAAGACGTGACGCTCGGCCTGAACTGGTTCCTGAATCCGAACATGAAGATCCAGACGAACTACGTCTGGTCGGATGGGGTGGCTCCGACCACTGGTCCAGCTCGCGGCCTCAATGGAACGGCTCATGGAGTTGGCACGCGATTGGCGATCGACTTCTAGTGCCCCGTTAACGCTCAGTCCTGGGGTTGTCGCCCGCTAGGTCGGGAGGGCGAAGCTCCTGCTGAGCTGCGAGCCAGGGACGACGTTTTCTCGCGCGAGCGGCTCGGCAGGAGCCTCGCCCTCCCGAGGCAATCCTCCCCCTCCTCGTCGGCCACCGCTTGGTAAACCTTAACGGTCAGGCAATCTCTCCGGGTTTCAACGATTCGTGTCGCGTGTAGCTGCTGTATGGCCGATTGGTAGTGTGTGAGTCATTCGTGCTAACCGGACCACCGGAGGCAACCTGAGACGCGATGGATCGCGTCTTCGCTCTGTTGTCAGGTTCACCCACGCACGGAGGCTGGGGATATGCCACTCCCGTCCAAATGGTTTGCATTCGCTCTGGGGGCGATTCTCGCAGTGGCCTCAGCTCCGATGGCTCAGGCCGAGGATGAGATACGGACGCTGTTCACGGATGACATGGAACCGGTCATCGTCCGGGACGATCCCACTGTCGCTGAAGAACCCGACTCCGAGACTACAGCCCTGCGTGCCCGCTTGGACCAGCTGGAAAAGGCCGAAAAGAAACGCGCCGCCAGCGAGACCAAAAAGGCCGAAGACGAAAAACAGAAGAAAGCCGACGAAGCGGCCAAGGCGATCGACTGGGTCGATCTGTCGACCGACAAGTGGACCGTCAAACTCGGTGGCCACGTCCAGCTGGATTACATCAACTGGGCTCAAGCCGATGCCGCGATTGTCGGTGCCGACGACTATTTTGCCTACCGACGTTTGCGGCTGGTGGCGGATGGCACCGGGTATGGAGTGTTCGACTTCCGCTTACAAATGACGCTGGAGCCGGGTTCAAACACCGTTCCTGGGGCGGGCTTGCCAGCGGGAACGGGCATCTCACCGGATGTGAAAGATGCCTATATCTCGATGAACGAGATCCCCTGGCTGGGCCGAGCGAGAATCGGCAACTTCTTCGTTCCATTCGGCTTGGAACAGGTCACGAATGACACCAACAACATCTTCATGGAACGCTCGATCCCGACCCAGGGAGTCTTCACAGCTGACCGCGAAGTCGGTCTCGCGTTTTACAACTGCACCGACGATCAAAGCCTCTCGTGGGCGACGGGAGTGTTCTTCGACGGCATCAGCGATACGCAGAAGGATCGACAGGACAGCAATCAGGGTGTGAAAATCAGCGGTCGACTGAACTGGGTTCCGTTCTACGATGAGCCCTCCAATGGACGCTATGTCATCCACACCGGAATCGGCGTTCTGCACACGCAAGACCAGGACGGCAGGGTTCAGTTTCGCGCTCGCCCGCAGGTGAACCTGGGGCCACGATTGATCGACTCCGGAGTCCTGCTGTCCGACAACTACACCGTCGGCAATCTGGAGTTCGCCAGCGTTATGGGACCGGTCACACTTCAGAGCGAGGCCTACCTCACTAGCGTCCACATGAGCAATGGCAACACCGAGACCATCCACGGAGCCTATGCCCACCTCAGCTATTTCCTCACTGGAGAGAATCGCATTTACGAGCGATTTGGCCAGCACGGTGCCCAGTTCGGACGGAACGCTCCCTTCAACAACTTCTTCGCTACTCCTGGGGAAGTGAGCCTCGGAGCATGGGAAGCCAAGGCCCGCTGGTCGTACCTGAACCTCGATACGCTCAATCGGGGAACCTACAACGACATGACGGTCGGCTGTAACTGGTACTGGACCGAGCGAATTCGAGTGATGTTCGACTACATCCACCCGATCACCAGTCGTGACACCCGATTCGGTGCAACCCAGTCTGATCTTCTCGCCATGCGGATGGATTTCAACTGGTGAGGGGAAGTCCGCGAGAGCGGCACGGCGTGAGCCTGCCGAGGCCCCACCAGCGAACCCGCACGTCCCGCCACTCCACCCCTCGACAGGCTGACGCCTGCCGCTCTCACACAAACTCCTTCCAAGTCCCGCAATCATGCCCCACATCACCCGCCGTTCACTGTTGACCAGTTTCATCGCCACCACCATCGCTGGTTCCGCCGCCCGTCTCTTCGCCGGTGAGGGGCGACTGCGGTGCCGCCTCTGCTCCAGTTGCGATGGCTGCCAGAAGGTCTGCCGCCTCATCTGTGAAGACAAGAAAATCACGACGGCCTGCTGGGGAGTCAAATCCGAAGACTTCTGCGCCCCCGGTCCCAGTTGCCCCGCTCATGAGCACTGCGAGATGGTCTGCGGGAACAATGGCGACCCCCAGGCTCCCTGCTCGCAGCCGAAACCGTTCCGCTGGATTCACTGGACACCCGGCGATTGCGGAACGGTCTACACGAAGAAGAAGCTGATGAAGAAGACGGTGACCAAAACGGTCCCGAGCTTCAAATGGGTCGTGGAAGACCTGTGCCCCGCCTGCCAGATCCGCTGCGCACAGATGAGCATCCCCAGTGGGACGGAGTTGCCGCCGCTGCCGAAACTGGAGGGTGTCCCGGTGTTGACTGTGCAAGTGAATGAGATGCGGTAGTAAATGTAGGGTGGGACAAGCCTGCTTTGAGGCATAGGCCCACCATGTGCGACGTTGACTCGCGGGCGATAGTGGGCCTGCGCCCAGAGCGGCTGGTCCCACCCTACGTCAACTCACTCGACAATGCCCCCCGTGAACTACGTTAAGGAACAGCATGGAATCGGTCTATCTGGAAACATCGTTCATCAGCTATCTGGTCGCTTGTCCCAGTCGCGACTTGATTGTCGCGGGGCATCAACAGACGACCCTGGAATGGTGGGCGAATCGACGGAGCGAGTTTGAGTGCTCGGTCTCTCA
>JAYTCW010000290.1:0-11071 GCA_043736295.1 Planctomycetota bacterium
CTCGCACACAAAACCCGCCGCCAAGCCCTCACAGACCTCGGCGATGATGTTGACCAACTCCCCCGTTGTGCGCCGGGGTAGACGATAAGATGCGCTGTAGTGCTAATTGCGTTGACACTCGATATCATTAGCCAACGTTGATGTGCAGGGTTCGGTAGACTATTGAATCAGGAGAGTCCCATGCAGTCTGCAAACCGTCGGCAGTTTCTTTCGCGTGTCGGTCGCGGGATGATCGCAGCCAGCATTGGGGCCGGACTCGCCGGGGATCTCGGAATTCGAGCGGCCTGTGCCCTCGACGGCGAGACCGAGTTGTCGTTCGGGCGGCTCGAACCGCTCGTCGACATGCTTCAATCGACCGCTCTCGACAAGGTACTCCCGGCAGCTGTGGCCGCGCTCAAGTCGGGCACGACGCTGCGTGATCTGGTGGCAGCTGCGGCCTTGGCCAATGCGCGGGCCTTTGGCGGAGAGGATTACATCGGGTTCCACACGCTGATGGCTCTGCGCCCGGCCTTGGTCATGGCGAAGGACTTGCCGACGGAGCAGGCCGCCATGCCGGTGTTGAAGGTGTTGTACCGCAACAGTCAGCGGATTCAGGAAATCGGTGCCGACGACCACCATGCCCTCTCGCCTCTGGCTGCCGATGGATCGATCCCGGCGTCTGCCGAGGCCCTGCGTGAAGCGGTCCACCAACGCGACCGTGCGAAGGCCGAATTGATCCTCGCCTCCTGCGTGCAGAAGTCCGCAGCTGAGGGCTGGAATGATCTGCTCACCACGGCGCAGGAATCGACCGATGTGCATCGCGTCGTGTTGGTCCACCGCGTGTGGGACATGCTCGATCTGGTCGGTGAGGAGCACGCGCTGACGATGCTGCGGCAGTCGTTGCGGTATTGCGTGAAGGCCGAAGAGGGGGCTGCCAAATACGCTGCTGGACTTCGGGCCAAGCTCCCGCAGGTGATCGACCAGTTCAAGCTGCAGGACCGTCCGTGGGGGACGAAGGCCGTCGATGATGCGTGGGTGAATGCCTTCGTCGAGACGTTGTTCACGTCGACACCGGATCAAGCGGCAGACGCAGCCAGTGCAGCGCTCGCGGAGGGAATCAACCCCCTGCGCATCTTCGAGGCGGTGTCTCTCACCTCGAATCAACTGCTGCTGCGGGACAAGGGTCGGACCGGCAATCAGATCCAGGCCGGGAAACCGGAAGGCAGCGTTCACGGCGACTCGATCGGCGTGCATGCCAGCGATACGGCCCATGCGTGGCGCGGGATTGCCCAAGCCGGGAATGCCCTGCATCGCAACACAGCTGTCGTGCTGGCTGCGTACGAAGTGGCCAAGGACCGCACCGAGCGCGGGGGCGACTTCGCGAACTGGAAGCCGCGTCCGTGGGCCGAGGATCTGGAGCCAGTGAAGGCCACCACGGAAGTCGAGTTGCTCGCAGCCCTCAAGAGTGCAGTCGAGGGCCAGGACCAGAGTCGGGCCTGCGCCGTGGTCGGTCGGTACGGCGCGTTGAACCTGCCCGAGCGGAGCGTGTTCGACCTACTTAAGACCTACGCCATCAGCCAGGACGGAGCTCTGCACGCCGAGAAATACTTCCACACGACCAGCAGCGATTTTCACAACACGCACGCCGCCGCCCGCTGGCGACACGTCGTGGCCTTGGCTCGCGTCACCGCCAGCGAGTACGGCAAAGAAGCCGCTGGCATCGCCCAAGCCCGCGAGCTGCTGGGGGTGTAAGGCGAGCGGCCAGCCTTCGAAGCAGGGGGGGAGGCCGAGGCCAGTGCAGTGACTTGCCAAATCGCCTCTCTTTGTCCCGTCAGGGACACTCGACAATAGCCCACCGTTTCAACGGTGGGAGTGCAATCCAGACCAGCCAACAAGTCCCGTCAGGGACGACAGGCGTTGGCGATTTCTGGTGTGACGAAGTGCCACCAGGCGGGTTTCTGTCGGCCCTGCCGGGGCTGTTTTCGTGAAAGGCGATTTGGTCCCACGGCTTAAAGCGGCGGGCTATCCTTGAGTGTCACTCACGGGACAAAGAGATGTATCAAATCCCGTTCGCTTTGTGGCGACATGCCATTTCCTGGAGCATCAAACCGAGACGCTTGAAACCCCACGGTTGCCAATGGCGTTGACAGCACAGGGGCGAGGCTCGTGCTGAGCCGTTGAAGCGTTCTGGCCAGCGTCATACACTGCGGTCCCGAGGGGGCAGTTCGCCTCCCGGCTGGCCGCAGGTGTGTGGATCTCGATGCAAGTCCGTATTCTCAAGTCGAAACTCCATCTGGCGACCGTGACAGCTGCGGAACTCCTGTACCATGGGAGCATCACGATTCCCGAGGATCTGATGGAAGCGACGGGCCTGCTGCCGTTTGAGCAGGTTCTGGTGGCGAACTGCAACACCGGCCAGCGGGGTGAGACGTACGTGTTGGTGGGGAAACGTGGCGACGGTCAGATCCAGATGAATGGCGCGATGGCTCGCCTGGCATTGCCGGGGGACCGCGTGATCGTCATGGCGTTCGCGGATTGCACCCCGGCGGAAGCGCGGGCGATGAAGCCTTTGGTGGCGATTCTGAACGAGCGAA
The DNA here is from genome assembly GCA_043736295.1 of Planctomycetota bacterium. Taxonomy (GTDB): domain Bacteria; phylum Planctomycetota; class Planctomycetia; order Planctomycetales; family Planctomycetaceae; genus TH-plancto1. The sequence goes on from JAYTCW010000290.1 coordinate 2,574, forward strand.
ATGAGATCGTGGAAACGCTTTAAGAGTTGATCGAAAGCCACTTCCTGATTGGATTTTGAACAGAAGTGCGCAACGGCAGCACAGGGGCATCCAATGGATCCCTGTGTTGCCGTTGCGACCTTGTATTCAAATCGGGATGTTGTTTTGGACCATGTTCTGAGTCGAAGTCGGTCAGGCTGTGTTTGAGCGATTAGGTGAAACCTGACCGACATGAACTCGTCGCCTGCTGCTGGACCTGCGGCGCCGACCACCCCTGCGAGATCATGGCCATGCGCCACGCCCGCTACCCGGTGCATGGCGTGCAGTTCCACCCGGAGAGTTTTCTGACGGGATCGGGGATTGAGTTGTTGAAGAGTTTTCTCCGACTCCCCCACGGGGAGCGGAAGGTGCAAGCCTTTTGATCAGGCTATGCTTGGTGATTGGCTCCGAGCATTGGGCACATGATCATCCGAATCTCGATCAGAAACTGTTTCAACCCGATGCTTTCGCCCCGAGTCTCAAGTTCCTCCAGCGGAGTATCGCGAAGACACTCCAACTCTCGTTCGACTCCCGCTGACCCCACCAAATTGGCGAGCACACGTTTCGGGCAGTGCTTTGAACCCCTCTCATGCGAATTCGGTTGATCGGGATGGAGGCTCGGATCGTAACCCAGCGTCTGCCGCTCCGCTTGAAGTCTCAGCTCTTCGTCCTCATTGCGTGAGCGGAACCCCGCCAGAATCCAGTTCTCGCGTTTGATGATCGCGATCCCGAGAATCAGCGGGGGTTTGCCGTGATATTCATCACGAGCCTGATTCCAGCCAGTCTGTCGACCCGGCTCCAAGTCGATATCACGCATGACGACCAAAACTTGGGGCAGAGGATTCAGCGAGTTTAATAACACAATCGTTTTACGAGCCAATAAGGCGTCAGGGGCTCCCGGTTCTCCACGAAACTTACCCGGCGTGACTCGCAGTTTTTTGCTCAATATGGAAGCGGGAACATTCTGGATTCGGGTCCATTCGTAAAGAGGATTCTCTGCGACAAATTGTCGCAAATGAACCAGGTGGTCCTGTTCGGCCCACGGCACGTTCTCCAGCAGCATCCGGTCAACCAGCGTGCATGCTGCTCGAAAGTCAGCGTCTGCTTCGCAGGCGACAGCGATGACCAGACTCACTGTGCGACCGCTTTCTCATCGCGGGTGACCCACTCATCCCCCATCGTGCCCCAAAACTCACCGGCGGTCATCACACCCTTCCACCGGGGATACTCAGGGTGATCGGTCAGCGGCTTGGCCCTGGCGTATCCATCGTCAGCCACGTGCATGCAGATGACCGATTCGACCGGAATCTGGTCGAGCAGGTACGGCGAATGGGTCGTGGCAATGATCTGCAACTCGGGCCGTTGCTCCATGATGCCCTTCAGGATTTCAACCAGTGATGCAATCGCCCGAGGGTGCAGATCTTTGTCGATGTCATCCATCAAGAGTAGGTTCGGCGGGTTCTCCCCGTGCAGGAGTGTGAGCAAGGCCGTTGCCAAAATGGTTCCTTCGCTCATCTCGGTCGCTGGGATACCAGCCTTCCCAACGGTATCAAACATCAATAGATCACCCCAGAAAGACTTGGATCGAGTGATGGGATATTCCGTCCCACCGACAGAAACGATCTCGGTCTCAGTGCGTTCGAACTTGGCGTTGTCGATCCAAATGCGGCGAACCAGTGGAACGAGTTGACGCAAGGAGTCAGTCACATCCTCAATGACATCGATTCGTCCTGTCTTCAGATACCATCCAATGACCGATGCCAACCCCGTTCCATCGTCGCCGAGCCGTGGTGCCTTGGTATCCACATAGGAGATTCGCGACGCAGCTTCCGAGTTCAACTTCAGCAGCCTCGTGTCCAGATGTTTCACCACAGCTGACCAAGCATCTGTTCTACCGTTGATTTGACTAACCTCCGATTCCACTGTAATTCGATCATGTTTTCGCCCCAGTCTCACGACTTCTGTCGAGTTCCAAAACATGGCTTCGTTGACATAATCAAACTCGATTTGGAATTCGTTGAGCCCCTTCGTGTGAGACGTTCCCGCAAGAATCGCAGACAGTAATGTCGATTTTCCACTCGAATTCGGACCGACGATGACAGTGAAACGCTCTCTGATTGGGACGCTCACGTCCCTCAGAATCTTTCCTTCTGGCACACGAATGCCGGTGATCATTGCCGTGACCTTTGTGCTGTGGGGAGCAGAATGAACGTCTCACTCTGCGATGTCAGCATACCCCAAGATGGAACTTCCCTCCAGCGCGATCTTGCGATGAACCGAAAGTGGTTTCGGATTGAGCTACTCCTCACCGTCTTCCGCGGGGCTGGCATCGGGTGGCTCGCTTGGGAGCCTACCGGTGTGCCTTGGCACAGGAGGCTTGCGGATGAGACTCTCGGTGTCAGAACCTCTTCCAGCGGGGTGGCCCAGACGCCGCTTTGGTCGTCTGGGTGACGAAGGAACAAGAGGGATCACCAGGGTGAACTGTCCTCTGTCACCTCTTGTTGCTCTGCAATCCAGACACTCAAAGCAGTGTCTGGGCCACCCGTCGATTTCGTGACAGCCTATACGGCGATCTCACCCCCGCTTTCCGGGCTTTTTCCCCGACGTTCTCGGAGTTTTCTTCAAAATCCCAACCAACTCTTTCATGCCGCGTTCGTAGTCGTTCGTGAAATCGATCCGTTGGAATTGCGGCAACACCCATGACAAGTCTTGGTAGCGGCACTTCTTGAGCAAGAGCGGAAGGATTCGTTCTTCGTAACGCTTCTCGATCAGCGCGTAGCTCAATTCACGCTTGACCCACATCGATTTGACGGAATTCGGCGTCAGGAGAACCATAAACCAATCGCAGCGTGCCAAGGCTTTTCCAATTTCTTCTTGTCACTGTTGAGCACCGCGAATGTGCTTGGGGCTGAGCCAGACTGGAATCCCTTGCTCCACCAGGATGTCTCTGAGCTTTTGCGCGTGGACTCGATCCTGGCTCGCGTGGGACAGAAAAACCTCACGCATGGGCATGACTCAGGGGGGATTCCTGAACAAGATTCTGAATGTCCTTAACGACATCGTTGAAACCCTTTGCGGATTCGACGATGCGGTGTGGCAATTTGAACAGAATCCAGGGAGCGTCATTGCCGACGGCCCAAGTGGGACCGACTAAGACCGAGAAGAACCGCCCCTCAAATTTCCTCGATCCGAGTGCGAATTCGAGATTTTGTCGAAGTGACTCGGATTTCATCGCTGACGGAGTCAGGAGCAGAACCATCAACTCCGCCTCCTCCAACGCATCGCCGGTCACTTTGGCCCAATTATCGCCGGGGTTGATCTGATCTTCCGAAAGCCAGACCGTAAACCCCCCCTGCACGAGCAGTTTTGCCAACTGGTACGTCAGAGTGCCATCTTTGGGGGCGTGACTCAGGAAGATTTTCATTCCTCGATTCTATCCATGGGGTCGCTTTCAATCAATTGATTTGTTGCTTCACAGCAACTCGCCCTCACTCCTCACCATCCTCGGTGGTCTCCTCCCCCTCTTCGCCCTCCGGCCGCGCGAACCCGTACTTCTTGAGCCTTCGGTCGAGCGTCGTTCTCTCGATCCCGAGCATGCGGGCCGCTTGTGACTTGTTCCACCCGCAGGATCGCAACACGGCCTCGATATACAATCGCTCGACATCGTCGAGGCTCCGAGCGGCTTGGATCAGGCTGTCCCACAGGCGGTAGCGGGGGTCGAAGGCGGTCTCGCCGGTCGGGGCGTCGGGTTCGGGCGCTGGCTCGGCGGGGGGGGCGGCAACGAGCGTGGGGGATGAAGCGCTGGCAGCGATCGGCGTCGCGTGCGGATTGAGTTCCAGCTTCGAGAGAACAATGTCCTCCTCGTTGATGAACTCCCGCTCGCACAGGATCACGGCCCGCTCGATCACGTTCCGCAGCTCGCGGACGTTGCCGGGCCAGGTGTGCTTGCACATCTTGTCGATCGCTGAACGATCGAACCCGCGCACCTTGGATCGCTGGCTGCGGACAAAGCGCTCGACGAAGTGTCGGGCGAGATCAGGGATGTCCTCGGGATGTTCGCGCAAGGGCGGGGCGAACAGCTCAATCACTTGCAGCCGGTAGAACAGGTCGCTGCGGTATAGTTTGTCGCGGACGGCTTGTTCGAGGTCGCGGTTCGTGGCACACACGACGCGGACATCCACGCGGATCGTCTTGCCGCCGCCGACCCGTTCGAACTCGCGGGTTTCGAGGACGCGCAGAAACTTCGTCTGCACCTCCAGGCTCATCTCGCCGACCTCGTCGAGGAACAGCGTCCCGCCATGGGCCTGTTCGAACTTGCCGGCCTTCATCCCGGTGGCTCCGGTGAACGACCCCTTCTCATGCCCGAACAGTTCGCTCTCCAGCAACGACTCCGTGAGCGCCGCGCAGTTCACGCAAATGATCGGGCCGTCGCGTCGCGGACTGTTAAAGTGGACTGCGCGGGCGACCAGTTCCTTGCCGACGCCGCTCTCACCACGAATCAGCACCGTGGCATCGGACCGGGCCACGCGGCCAATCGCCTGCTTGAGTTTCTGCACCCCGAGGCTGTTGCCGATCAGTTCGGACTCCATGCCGAGTTGGGCTTGGTACTCCTTGCTGCGCTGTTCCGAGATGATGAGGTTCTGGGCCAGCTTTTGGCGGTCGCGGGTCTTGCGGACGAGGCCCGCCATGTGGTCCGCCACGGCCAGCGTGTACTCCAGATGCCGACTGTCGAGCGGGTCAGTGACTGATGTCGAGTAGAGGTGGATCACGCCGATCGGGCGACCTTCGAGGCGAATCGGGGCACAGACCACGCTCTCAGCGGCCAGAATTTCGAGGCTCTTGCTCCGGGCCAGCGACGTGTTCTGCGACACGTCGTGGGCCAGGATCGCCTCCAGCGACCGAAACACCTGCTCCGACAAATGCGACGAGAACCGCAGCTCCTTCGGCTGGTCCTCGGGGATTCGCATCGCCATCACTTTGAGGAGCTTGGGGTCAGAGACCTCGGCATCCTCGGGGAGCAGTAACAGCGCGGCCATTGCAGCTGGGATCACGCGTAGCAGCCCGTCGAGGGTGATGTCGGCGAGGGCTTCGATGTCATCCGCCACCTGCATCGCTTGTGAGAGCTTGAACAGATCCGCTGCGCCGAGCGGGCCGACCCGTGTGTGCTGGACTTCCTCGGCGTGGTCGTATTGCGTCATCGATTTGCGTTCGATGATGGCAAATCCGTCCTGCTCATCCGTCGAGGTCGCGTGTGAATTTCCCAGCCCATCGACGGGTGTTTGTTCCGGATGGAAGGCCGTCATCTGGATGGTGAAATCGCCGACCGAGATCGTCTGACCGATCTGGACGACGGTGTCGCCGTCGATCTTGGCCCCTTCGACAAAGACGCCGTTACGACTTTGGTTGTCGCGGACATACCACGTGCCGTTCCCGCAGAAGACCTCGCAGTGGACGCGGCTGCACTTGCGGTCGGGGACGACCAGCGTGTTGCCGGGGGTGCGGCCAATCGTCACACGTTGGCCGGGCCGGATCTCCACAACCTGGAGCCGGGCCGAACCGCGCTGGAGGATCAGGTAGCGGATGTCCGAGGCGGAGGTCATGGGTTGCTCGTGGGGGGGGAGAGGAGGGTTGATGGTTTATCGTTGATGGTTTATCGAAAGAGGGATGAGACGTGAGGCTCACTCTGGCTCTCGTCTCTACTCTCTCCTCTCTCATCTTTCCCCCGGCGGCGTGTGTCCCATGTCGGCCATGAGAACTTTCATGTCTTCCCACACCGGCTTCTTCGCCTCGGGGTTTCGCAGCAGGTAGGACGGGTGATACGTACACAGCACCTTGGCCCGGCCATGCGTGTAGAACCGTCCGCGCAGCTTGCCGATCGTCTCTTCACTGGCGAGCAGATTCTGAGCGGCGGTCGAGCCCCAGCAGACGATGTACTCGGGATCGACAATCGCGATTTGCCCGTTGAGGTACTCACGGCAATTGTGGGCCTCTTCGGGAGCGGGAGGGCGATTTTCGGGTGGACGGCATCGCAGGATGTTACAGATATACAACTCCTCGCGCGTCCAGCCGCAGGCGATGATGATCTTCGTCAGGAGCTGGCCTGCGCGACCGACGAACGGCTCGCCCTGCTCGTCTTCGTCGGCCCCGGGAGCCTCGCCAATGAACATGACGCGGGCTTTGGGATTGCCGACGCCGAACACCGTTTGCTGCCGCGTGGTCGCCAGCTCGTGACAGCGCGTGCATTGGGAGACACGAGCTGCGAGAGCAGTCAACCGGCTCTCGCGGCTCCCCTTCTGGGCGACCTCGGGCGCGATAGCAATGACGGGGAGTTCAGGACTAACGGCGGCCTTCGAGGCACTGGACTTGCGAGCCATTTCGGTCTGGTCGTCCTCAATAAGAACTGGCGGCGGGACTGTGGACACGGGAGAGGGGGCGACAGGCACAGCCACCGCAGGCACCACTTCCCGCGCTGCGACCCGCTGGACATGACTCAGCCCCGCTGAGTGCCAGCTGCGAAGAATCTGCTGAAGTGCTCGCCCCGTCGACATGCGAAATCTACTGAGTCTCGTCGGAATGTGCGTCCCACCCGGAATGGGTCGTGACCCTCGCATGGTAGCGAGAAATCGATGGCGGGTCGCTTGTCTCGGCAGTCGGTAAGAGCTCGCGAGCGGCGAGTCGGGAGGGCGAGGCTCCTGCCGAGCCGCGACCCAGGGTTGACGTTCTCACGCGACAGCGGCTCGGCAGGAGCCACGCCCTTCCAGTCAGCCTTCGCACTGACATACGCGACGCTCACACGATCACACACTTTTACGGCTTCCCGCGTTCCTCGTCCAGCACCTGTTTCAGCGCATCTTTCCAGAACTCCAGATCGACGTCGGGCCGCTGGGGACCGGGCTGGTTGCGGAGGGGTTCGGGATCTGGCGTCGCCTTGCTGGGAGGACTTTTTCCGCGCGAGGGGAGGGTGGCGATCCCCGGTCGCGGAGCCAGCGGGATGATGAGGTTCTGCTTGGCGGTCGAGGGCTTGGGGGCCTGCGCCGGCGAGGTCGGCTTCGCGGTCGTCGCGGGAGGTGGCTCGATCGGCTGCTCTCCGGAGAGACTTTGCTCCATAGCCGTCGTCATCTCAAGATCATCGGGGACTTCGATCTCGCCGAACTCCTTCATCCAGTAGTCAACATCGCCCGTCGGCTGGGTCGCGTCCGCTCCGCTCCGCGAACTCTCTTTCGGAATCGGCACAGTCGGGCGACTTGTGGTCGATGTCGCTCCCTCGGCAGGAGCGGCCCGTCGCTCATCCAACTCATCCAGAAACCGATCGCTGTTGATCGACGCAGCCATCCGCTCTCTTGCGGCCCGGTGCAGCCTTCGGTCACTCGATACAATTCGCAGCTTGCGCGGCTGGGGGTCTTGGGCGATCATCTCCTCGATCAGCTCATCCGCTTCGTGGCCCGGCTCGGGGAAGAGGACGCGAATCCCCTCGATCAGCTCCTCTCGTGAGGAAACCACAAGCACTGTCTTTGCATCGAACACGACAGTAGTGGCCGCCCGGTCCTCTTTCGACATCTGATGCGCCAGCCGCTTCAACAGCCGCAGCCGAGCCCCCTCCAACTGCTTGCCGATCAGCTTACCCCGCACCAGGCCCGCCGCGTGCATGAGGTTGTATCCGTCGATGATCGTGCGATGTGACATCGTGGGATCATAGCGGGAGTGCCGTTGAATCCAGAGGATAATTCCGCAGGGGACACGTCTCCGATCTATGACGCCGCTTGAACGGGGATCTTCGCGAGTTGTTGATCGAGCAGTTCGAAGCTGGGGAGTGGTGGCCGGACCAGGACGCCGTCGACACCTCGGGCGACCATGACGGGCGGCAATGCCGGGTCCGAGTTGGAGTTATCGAAGACCCAGAACGCTTTGGCCAGGGCGGCGAACTTTGGAAGGTTCTGGATCGACTTGACGACCCCGGCAGGCAACGCCGTGGAGGATTTCTCAAGGATCACACACGCAAGGCAGTCAGCACGATTCCCGCCCCCTCTCCCCCGCGAGCGACGTGGCTTTCCGGGTGTGCGTTTGCGGGGGAGAGGGTTGGGGTGAGGGGGCCACATCGCCCGCCCCGGCACCCTCACCCCCACAGTGGAGTCCTCCTCGAAAGCAATACCGAATGTGGGGGAGAGGGGGCAGAACCTTGAGAAACACCTTGCGAGAATCGTTCACGGCGTTGCCCGGCAGGGGTCATAGAAATTAGCCGGTGGTTGAGCGCAGCGACACCCATACGCATCAACTTAAGCAGAAGTCTAATAATCCCGGATCGTTAAGTAATTCGAAAGTCCCCGGTTTTGTCCGTTTGTTACGCTTGGCGGTCTTGATGATGGACTTGGTCAAGGTCGTCAACACTTGGATTAAGTCCCCGGCACTTTGGATACTGGCTGCAATTCGATCCGCGTAGTTTCGAATGGCTTGGCCGGCTTTGTTGAGGCTGATGCGAATAG
>JAYTCW010000291.1:0-17707 GCA_043736295.1 Planctomycetota bacterium
TCTTTCGCGGAGCGAAAGACGACACACCAGAAAACGAAAAAACCTCAAGCCGCAGGCGACTTGAGGTTGAAGTGACTCAAACTGAAGGGAGTCCTCAACGTCGCCGGGGCGCAGGAATAATTCGAATGCCACCGCCGAGAATTCGGCAGCTGAGGCGAATCGAAATGTTCCGGGCAACGACCACGAGGGTAAATCCCCAAAAGACGCGAGGCAGAGTACGCAGCACCCTGACAATAGGTTACTCGGAGAACTCGGGTTGGTCAAATCGATTATTTATCGAGGGAAGGGACGAGGGGCATGGGCGTGTACTCGCGCCCATTGGGCGAGCGGCCAAACATCGCGTACCCAGAGACTTCCGAAGTCTCCGAAGACTTCGGAAGTCTGGCGGTATGTTTCCACTGGCCGCTCGCCTTGTCGGAGTGGAAGCGACTTTTGCGACGCCCCTGTGGAGACCGGCAGTTGGCCAGCACATCAACCTCGCGAGTGCTTCTCCTCGTTCGGGATCATCAGCCGATTTTTTTTCGAACCTCTTTGATCCGAATCGCCTGGTTCACCGTTTGTCGTTCTTGGCCAGCTTCGAAGATCGGCATCATGGGTTTGAAGTCTGGGATTCACCGGGCGTAGAATGACGCCCCTTGGTCGGCTGATCATCACACACTTCACGGAGAGACAAGCGATGGGACTGTTCGACAAACTGCGTGGGGAACTCGTTGATATCATTGAGTGGGTCGACGACTCCCGCCGCACTCTGGCGTGGAGGTTTCCTCGCTACCAGAACGAAATTAAGAACGGGGCTCAACTGATCGTGCGGCCCGGCCAGATGGCAGTGTTCGTGCATCGCGGTGAGATCGCCGATGTGTTCGAGCCAGGGCATTACGAACTGAAGGCCGACAACCTGCCGATTCTGAGTACCATCCAGGGTTGGAAGTTCGGCTTCAACAGCCCCTTCCGCAGCGAGGTGTACTTCGTCAGCACGCGGCAGGTCACCGACCTGAAGTGGGGCACGCCGAACCCGATTATGCTTCGCGACGCCGACTTCGGCCCGATCCGGCTGCGGGCGTTTGGCACCTATACGGTCAAGGCTGTTGACCCCAAGGCCCTGCTCAAGGAACTGATCGGCACCGACCAGAACTTCGAGGTCGACGAGATCGGCGAGCTGTTGCGGTCGATCATCGCCAGCGCCTTCGCCGACATGATTGGCAACGCCAAGATCAGCGCCCTCGACCTGGCTTCCAACTACCGCAACCTCTCGGAGCAGCTGCGGAAGACAGCGATCGAGCGGGTCGACGACGAGTACGGTCTCGACATTCCTTCGCTGGTGATCGTGAACGTCTCGCTGCCGGAAGAAGTCGAGAAGGCCCTCGACACCCGCACGAGCATGGGGGTCGTGGGCGACATCAACGCCTACCAGCAATTTCAGATGGGGAAGGCGATCCTCGAATCGGCCCAGAACCCGGCGGGCGGAGGCGGGGCTGCGTCGGGACTGGGGATCGGGATCGGCATGGCGATGGCTGGGCGGATGGGGCAAGTCGGCGGACCTTCGTCCGGTGCGAGTGGTTCTGCCGCCCCACCGCCAGTTCCCGGCCAAGAGCAATGGCACGTCGCCGTCAACGGCCAAGCTCAAGGCCCGTTCTCCGCCGCCCAACTCGGCGAAGCGATCCAACTCGGCCAGGTCAGCGCCACGACCCAAATCTGGAGCGCCTCCCTCGGCAACTGGACCGCTGCGGGACAAGTAGGAGCCTTCGTAGGCAAGTTCGCTGGACAAGCTCCGCCCCCCCCACCGCAGTAGCAGAATTCGTCAGAATTCTGCCGTCACTCCCCCGTAGGCGATGTCGCTCCGCGACTCGCATTACTGGACCGTAACAAACCCCACCCCGCTGCGGTCCCCCGATCGCAGCGGGTTCGGTATTGAGGAAACCCCGTTCGTGCCCCAGCTCAAACGCGTCCATCTCGAAAACTACCGCTCGATCCAAAACGCGGACATCGAGTTCGGGCGGTTAAACGTCTTGATCGGGGCGAATGGGTCGGGGAAGAGTAATTTGATCTCGTTCTTCAAGATGATGAATGAGATGACACGGGAAAGGCTCCAGGAGTACATCGCTACGACAGGGCGTGCTCAGTCAATTCTGCACTTCGGACCGAAGGTGTCATCCGAACTGAAAGCACGATTAAAGTTTCAGGTGGATGAAGAAACGAGAACCTATGCTTTGAAAATGATCCATGCTCCGGGTGATACCCTTTGTTTTGCGGATGAGAGTATTCGAGTCGATAGCATGGCTGGCACCAGAGATACTCACATCGGGGTTGGCCATCTAGAGTCAAACCTTGAAAAGAGTAGTGAGGGGACCCCCAGCAAAATGTGCAAGATTCTACGCCAGTGTCGAGTCTTTCACTTTCACGATACGTCCTCGACAGCGCGTCCTCGGCAGTATTGCTATGCCAACGATAGTCGCACATTGAAGCATGACGGGGCAAATCTCGCCGCCGTCTTGTTGGGACTTCGGCAGAATCATCCGACCTCTTATCGTAGAATCATTGAGACGATACAGCTCATTGCCCCGTACTTCGATGATTTCATTCTGGAACCGACATCAAGAAGTGAGGTCATCATCGATTGGCGGCACAAGGGTTCAGACCTGACATTCGGTCCACACCAGTTCTCCGACGGAACTCTCCGCTCGATTTGTCTGGTGACTCTTCTGCTTCAGCCTCCGGAAGATCAACCACTGGTTCTGATCGTCGATGAACCAGAACTCGGCCTGCACCCCTATGCCCTGAGCCTCATTGCGTCGCTCTTCCGCGCCGCCTCGGAGCACGTCCAAGTCATCATCAGCACCCAGTCCAGCACGTTTCTCGACCACTTCGACCCCGAGGATGTCATCGTCGCCGAACACCACGACGGGAAGTCGACGTTCCACCGTCCGGGGGCGGAGAAGCTGGAGGCTTGGTTGGAGGAGTATAGCCTCGGTGAGATCTGGGAGAAGAACGTCATTGGCGGAGGGCCGCACTGATGGTGCGGCTGTACATGTTCGTCGAGGGGCAGACGGAACAGACGTTCGCCGATACGGTGCTGCGTCCGCATCTAGCTCACTTCGAAGTCTATCTGCAAGGGGCGGTGCTGATCGCTCACTCGCGACGACGGGGGCAAGTCCATCGCGGGGGTGCGATCCGTTATCAGCCGATGAAGGACGACATCGGGCGTTTTCTTAAGCAGGAAAAGTCCGCCGACGTGTTCTTCACCACGATGGTCGACCTGTACTCGCTCATGCAGGATTTCCCGGGACTCGGCGATTCAGAGCAGCACCGGATCAACCCGCGACAGCGGATCGAGTTCCTCGAATCCGCTTTCGCCGAAGACATCGGCGACCGGCGGTTCCTCCCGCATCTTCAGCTACATGAGTTCGAGGCACTCCTGTTTGCCGACATCGAATGCCTCAACTCGCTGCTGGAGAATCGCCAGAAGCAGGTCGACGAACTCCAGCAGATCGCGGCCCAGTTCGAAACGCCGGAACTCATCAACGATGGCCCTCAGACGGCCCCTTCGAAACGCATCATTCAGCACCTCCCGGAGTACGCCAATCTCAAGACCTCGATCGGCCCGCAGGCTGCCAAGCATCTCGGACTCCACGCGATCCGCCAGCGTTGTCCCCACTTCGGGAATTGGGTCACGACCCTGGAATCGTTGGGGTGTGTTGAGAATGAATCGGTTTAGAACACGGACCAAAACAATTCTCGTTTACGCTTTGTGATTCATTCTCAGTCAAGGTCCCCGGATCGCACAGATTTTCACAGATCCGCGACCGGTGGTGGCGGAGAACCGGGGATCTACTTCACGCAGGAAGAAATCCCCGCGATTCGGGAGGAGGCTCGGGAACTTTTTCTGCACGCGGAGCATCCAATACTGGGAGCGAGCCAAACCGGGTCCACGTGATTGGATCGGGAGATTCAGCACTCGAACCACAATCGGGAGGTTCGGCACAATCCGTCAGGTGTGTGTGGTGTTCCTGCATCATCCGATTCCGGCAAGTCGTAGGGGTTTTCAGTTGACCTGACGCAAATCTCTACGATAGTGTACTTTGGGGGAAATCAGTCACCTCTTCCCTCATCCCCATTTCGGGTCTTCGCGACCTGATCGTTCGTCTGCGGACTTCCCACTCAGAACACCGGCAATTCGAAACACCGGCTGTCGTTGACTGATGGCGTGATCGCTATCAGTTATGGAGCATTGATCATGGCCAATCCCTCGGCGTGGGGCATCGACATCGGGCAATCCGCTCTCAAGGCGGTCAAGCTCCAGTACGTGGAGTCGACCGGCCAGGTGATGGCGGCGGCATTCGATTACATCCAGTACCCCAAGATTCTGACTCAGCCGGATGCGGTTCCGGAAGAGATCATTCACGATGCGATGAAGACGTTCCTGTCGCGGAACAACCTGCAGGGCGAACAGGTCGCCATGTCGGTGCCGGGGCAGACCTCGCTGACGCGGTTCATCCAGCTGCCGCCGGTGGAAGCCAAGCGGGTCCACCAGATTGTGCAGTACGAAGCCCGGCAGCAAATTCCGTTTGCCCTGGAAGATGTGGTCTGGGACTACCAGCGACTGGGCACCGGGATTGAAGAGGGCGGCTTTCTTTTGGATGCGGAAGTCGGGCTGTTCGCGATGAAGCGGGATGCACTCTCGCAGGCGATGCGGCCTTATGTGCAGCACAAGGTCGAACTCGAACTGATTCAGATCGCCCCGCTGGCGTTGTACAATGTCCTCTGTTACGACGAGATGGGACATCGCCCCGGAGTGCCCGAGGGGGAGAACGACTTCGTCATCATCCTCGACATGGGATGCGACAATACGACCCTGATGGTATCGAACGGGAAGAAGATCTGGGTCCGTAACGTGCCCATCGGCGGCAACCACTTTACGCGGGCGCTGACCAAGGAAATGAAACTCAGCTTCGCCAAGGCAGAACTACTGAAGTGCAACGCGACCAAGTCGGAAGACCCGCGGGCGGTGTTCCAGGCATTGCGTCCGGTGTTCAATGACTTCGTGTCGGAAATCCAGCGGTCGATCGGGTTCTTCTCCAGCGTCAATCGTCAGGCAAAGATTGGCAAGGTCGTCGGCCTCGGCAACGGCTTCAAGCTGGCTGGGTTGCAGAAGTTCCTGCAACAGAACCTGCAATACGATGTCGAACGCCCGGATGTCTACAAGGCACTGGCGGGCGATGCGGTCATCAATTCGCCGTTGTTCGCCGACAACGTCTTGAGCTTCGCCGTCCCGTATGGACTGGCACTGCAACTGGTCGGCCAAACGGCCATGAAGACCAGCCTGCTGCCGCCCGAGATCACTCGCGAACGAGTCATCCGCCGCAAGAAGCCATGGGCCGTGGCCACCGCCGCGACGTTGCTCTTGGGGACAGCTGTGGCGACGATGGGGAATGCCTTCCCGTATATGAGGGTGCATACGGAGGACTTTACGAAGGCGGAGTCCGAAGCAAAGACGTTTGGCGACACAGTCACCGGCTACCAGACCAGCTACGGGAACGAAGAGACTGCGAATACGGATCTGTATGCCAAGCTGAACGCCTCGGTGAAGAATCGTCGGGGTTTGGCGTGGCTGGAGGTCTACAACGCGATTAACGACTGTCTGCCACTTGACGAAGAGGCCGACGCCGCCGAGCCGGTTGACATTCAGTTGCGGAAGCAGATGTGCATCGAAGAGATCAGTTCGAAGAAAATGTCGGACTTGGATGCGGGTTGGTACGCGAACTTGCCCGAGCTGAACAAGGAAATGGTGGCCGAGGACGAGAAGGCCACAGCCCCCACGGGAGCGGGATACCTGTTTACCGTGCGTGGCCTGCATTGGCATCATAACCTCAATGATACCGGCGAGCAGGGACACCTGTATGTGCTGAATACCTTCTTGAAGAATCTCCAGCAGCAGCAGACCCCACCGATCGAAGGCTTCCCGGTGCGAGATGTTCGCCGACTGGGAATCTCGCATGCGACCCTCGTGGAATCCGTGCCCGGCAATTTCTTTTTCGATCCCGATGGGGGCAAGATCGACAGATCCGCACCTCGGACCAATCTGTTCACGGGACCGGGTGGAACACCCGGCGGGCCGATGCCGGGTGAAAGCTCACTTCCCGGTGCCTCACTTCCCGGAGCAGAGATCGAATATCCGGGGACGGAATCCAGTCCGGACAGCAGTTACAGCGGAGTCCCCGCGACGAATCCTGGAGCCCTTGGCGGAGCGGGAACTCACCCCGACACGAAACGGCTGAATTACCTGCGATTCGTGATTCAGTTTGCGTACAAGCCGATTCCCGTCGAGACCAGAGCCTCGCTGTCGACGGCGGCCGAGGGCTCTGTGGAGTCGACTCCTGTCGAGGGACAGGATTCCGCCACGCCGGAGTCGGCCCCGACCGCCCCCTGACCATTCGACACCTTGGTGGCTTCCTAGCCCCCATTCACCCACACACTTAACTCTCCAAGCATTGGGAGTGATCTCATGGACAAACTCGAACCCATCCTGAAGAACCATTTTTGGATTCTTCTGGTTCCACTGCTCTCCATGAATTTGTGGGGGTATTTCTCAGCCAACAGTGCCCTGAAAGAGGCGACCAAGGCCCGCGAGAGCGCCCTGGACACTGTAAAGAGCGGTATCCCAGCGGGAACAACCGATGCCAATGAGGTCTACGCGACCGAACTCAAGAAACGGAATGAGGTCTTGGAGAAGTACGTCAATGAAGAGTTGCTCGACCTCTGGAAGCGTCAGCAAGAGAGAATGGTCTGGCCCCCACGCGTGGCAGCTGACATCCCCAAGGTCTACCTGTCAGACATTAAAAACAACAAGGTCCGTTACACCTACCAAACCGATTACGCGGATGTGTTGCGGCAACTTCACGAAAGTGTCGAGCCCTTCGTCGCCGACAAGCGCGGGATCACCTGGACCCCCAAAGTCGACTTCCCGTTTCAGCTGATTCCACAGATGAAGATTGGGAATCTGACGATCACCTCGAAGCAGATGTGGGACGCTCAGGAAGATGTCTGGGTGACACAATTTATCCTGAATGCCATTCGGCAGATGAACAAGGATGCCGATTCGGAGACCAGCGCGGTGGTTCGCCGTGTGTTGGCTTACCGGCTGCTCGGCGGTGAAGGCCCCGCCGAAGACGGAGGCGAAGCTGCTGCATCCGAAGGGAGTAGTGGCGCGATGGACTCTAGCGGGGCCATGTCTTCCGCATACCAAGGGTCAGGGAATCAACCGGTCGGAGGATTCAGTGGTGGCCAAGGCGGTCAGGCGACCCGGGTGACTTCGGCAGTCAAGTTTGACCCCGCCGAGGAGTTCGGCCCTGGGGGTGAACCCGAGGTGGGGGGAGCTGGTCGCGGGAGTGGCATGACGATGCAGATGTCTTCGTCGCAGCCGACAGGGGAAGCAGACGCGGAAGTCACCGAGCCGACCGGACCACTGCGCTACGTCAAAGAGGTGACTGATAATCCCTACGTGGAACGCGGCTTCTACCTCAGCGTCATCATTAACCAGAATAAGCTGGTCGACTTCATGGTCGCCCTGTCGAATTCGGAATGGCCGGTACGGGTGGTGCGATTCCACTTTGGCAAGAACCCCTATGCCCCAGATCCTTTCACTTCAGCCCGCGGGGGGGGCGGTAATCTGTCGGCGATGGGGATGCGCGGACGTGGCGGAATGTCATCCAGCGGATACAGCGCGAATCCATCGAGTTCGGGTTCTGAAGCGTTCACGCAACCCGCAAGTTCGAGCAGCTTCACGGGTTCGATGGCCGGGGGCATGGGAGCAGCGGCCAACACTGGCTATCCCGTGGACGCCTTGCAACATCCGGATCTCGTCCAACTCGATCTCGCGGGCCTCATCACGATGTATCGCCAGCCTCCCGCTGTGAAGGCCGCTTTGGAAGCCGCCGCCACGGGCGGGGCCACTACTCCGGAAGCCGCTGCGGGAGAGACACCTGTGGAGGGTGAGATGCCGACCGATCCGGCAACACCCGCAGCGGGTGAAGTTCCTGCAGAAGCACCCGCCGTGGAGCCGGGAGTTCCAGCTTCTCCGACTGAGGCTGTTCCAGCTGCTGAGCTTGCTGCTCCCGCTGATCCAGTTCCTGCGGGTAAGCCCGCAGAGAAGTCTGCTGAGACTCCTGCCCCGTCTGCGGAAACACCGGGGGAGCCAGTGGGCGAACCAGTGCCTGCGGTTCCTGCTCCGGCAGCAGCAGCTGAGTCTCCACCTGCAAAAGATCCTGCGAATCCTTAGGCGAGCGGGAACCAAGTGGTTTCCTCCCGCGTCCCACATTCGTAAAGACAACAATCCACCGAGCACGGATAGAAATCACTGAGGAGGTGTCTCATGGCTGGCAAAAGTTTTGACGCGAAAGCGTTTCTGATCAACCACAGCGAAAAACTGGTCCTGGGCTCAGCGGGTCTGATGGTGCTGATCTTCTTGGGAGGCTCGCAATGGTCAGCCTACAAGGGAACCCCCTCGGAAATCACGGACAAGGTGTCCAAGAGCCGGGCCGCATTGGTGGGTCATGCGTGGCCCGCTGACGAGCAGGCCAAGTATGAAATGACGCAGAAGAAAACTCCGAAGCAGGTGGTCCACGACCATCTGCGTAACCCGATTGCCGTCAGTCAGTACGAGATGTCCACACGGTTCGTCTCGTCTCCCTGGCAGGGCAAGGAGCCTCTCCGCGAGCCATCACTGCTGACACTGGAAGATGCCCTGGCCACTTCGGGTAAGGTGCTGATCGAACTTCCTCTGGACCCCTCCAGCCTGGAAGGGGGAGTGCCCGGTGAGGATCCGTCGGCGATGCCCGGCGATCTCCCCGCCACTCCAGAAACCGACAGCGAGTTCGAATCCAGTCGACCGAATCCAGGTGGGCTCGGTGGCCCGAGCGCCCTCCCGGGTGGGGAACTGCCAGGTGCAGGTCACGGAGCTGCGGCGGCCATGAAAGCGAACATGGCAAAAGGTGCTCCCGCGAAAGGCGCTCCCGCCGCTGCGGGGCATGGTGCGCCTGCGGGAGGGCATGGTGCGCCAGCTGCGGGTGCCTCTTATGCGGAGTATGGTGGGATGATGGGCGGGGGAGGCGTAGCGGCCCAACGTGAAGGGCAAGGCTACGTGTTCGCCTCCGTCCGGGCTGTCTTTCCTCTGAAAGAGCAGATCCGTAGATTCCAGGAAGCGATTCACGCCAAAACCGTTGACATCGCCTCCATGTCCTTTGAGGTCATCGACTTCAATCTCGAACGCCAAGAACAGATCGGTCGGTCGGACAACTGGTCAGACTGGCAGTTGGTGGATACACAATCCGCCGTGGATGTCTTGGAAAAGTCGATGGCTCCGGAGCCGGACATCGTTCAGGGGACCGTGACCAACAATGTGATCACGATGCCGCTGCCACCTCGTATCTATGGGAATTGGCGGAAGCACGGCTCTCACCCTCGCATCGACAAGTTCGTCCTCTCTCCCGAACAAGTGGAGCAAGAGGTTCAGTACCAGATCAAGTTGATTGAGTTGATGAAAGACAACAAGAAGAAAACCGAAGGCAAACCCCGCGTGAAGCAGGGAGGATTTTCCGGGATTGTGGGGGACTCTCGGGCCATGCAGTCGGAGGTCTTCGGAGGATCAGCCTACGGCAATAGCATGGGTTCCTCATACGGAGCATCCTCGAACAGCACCAACGCCATGATGTCGTCCATGCCCGGCAGCAGTCCAGCTGGCATGGGAGGGACCAGAGGCTCCGGTCGTCCAGCGCCCGGAGCGGCGAGTCGCGGACCGGGAGCGAATACGAGCGATGTCATGAAGAAGCTGCTCGAAACCGATGACAAGGATGAGACCAGCAAGGCCCTCAAGCAATACATCGAACAGCGAGTCACTGCCGATGGGGAACTTTTGCTGTTCCGGTACATGGACTTCACGGTGGAGTCGGGCAAGACCTACCGCTATCGAGTCCGCCTGGTGTTGAACAATCCGAACTTTGGGCACTTGGCGTCAGAGGCCAACGGCGAAGCCCCCGTGGTGGAAGGGGAAACCCGAACCACCGAATGGAGCAACATCACCGCCCCCGTGACCCTGGAACGGGAGGTCTATTACTTTGTGAAGGATGTCGATCCTCGCATTGGGAAGACGAAAGTGTCGGTCTACCAGTGGGATCCAAAACTGGGAACTACGGTTTCCGCCGATCTCGACCTCCAACCCGGTCAACACATTTCTGGTGACATCAAAACCAACGTGATCGATCCAGCCAAGTCGACCAATGAAGAGAGCAAGTTGTATATGTTCACCTCGGCGGATGTCTTTGTGGACACTCACGCGGACGTTTCACTCACCGACAAGGTTCTGCACAAGGACTTGAAGTTGCCAGGCGGTTCCAAGGGGGATGCCCTGCTCCCGGAAGAGGTTCTCGTCACTCAGGGAAGCACTCGGGAACTGGTCGTTCTCGACCCCATTCGCCAGGCCGCCGAGCAAAAACGCCTGGATGCCTACCAGAAGGAACAAGCCACGTTCTTCGAGTACTTGAAATCCACAGGCACAGCCGGTGGAGACATGATGATGATGGGCAGCGGCATGCCAGGGGACGAAATGTCCAACCCCTACGCTCAACCCCAGAAGGGATCCAAGTCGAAAGGTGGTCGCTCCGTGAATCCCCTCTCGGGCAGTTCCATGATGGGTGGCATGGGGATGCCGACTGGTGGCATGAGCCGACCACCGAGTGCCAAGGGGTCCGGAGGGATGAGCCGTCCGACCGGCCGGTAGATCACATCTCCTCGCTTGGAACCACAACAGCCTCGCCGCCCCGACCGATGTTCGGGGCGGCGTATTTTTTGACTCCCGGGGAAGTCTCAGAGACCGTTCTCTTTGACCGCACCCGATTCTTCAAGGTATATTCACAGAGTATGAATGTCCCGCTAAATTGTGGGAGGGCGAGATCGGTTTCCTTTGAGTCTCCTTCATGGCGAATGATCCAACACCGCCTTTGCCCTCACATGACTTCGACCAGATCTCCTCGCTGGGGAAATATCAGATCCAGCGCAAGGTCGGTTCCGGAGGGATGGGAGCGGTCTATCTGGCTGTGGACCAGCAGCTGAAACGTACCGTCGCCCTGAAGGTGCTGCCCAAGGACAAAGCCTCGAATCTCGTACTCGTCCGTCGCTTTAAAGCCGAGGGCCAGGCCGGAGCCCAGATGGAGCATCCCAACATCGTCGCCGTCTATGAGTCGGGCGAGATTGACGGGTATCTCTATCTGGCGATGGAATTCGTCGAAGGGCTCGACGCCTTTGAACTGCTCCGCAAGCGGGGAGTCATCCCGGTGAAGCGGTCCTTGGAAATCATTAAGCAGGTGACGCTCGCCCTGCAACACGCCCATGAACGTCAAGTCGTTCATCGGGATATCAAGCCCAGCAACCTGATGATTCGCGAGCGGGACGGCGTGGTGAAACTGGCCGATCTGGGACTCGCTCGCATCATTGAGGACGACGGGGAATCGGCGATTACCAAGGCCGGCACCACCGTGGGAACCGTGGACTACATGTCTCCTGAGCAGGGACGTGATAGTAAAGCGGCGGACATCCGCAGCGATATCTACTCACTCGGCTGCACATGGTATCACCTGTTGGCGGGCAAGCCTCCGTATCCGGATGGAGACTTGTTGAACAAACTTCGCGCCCACGCGCTCCAGCCGGTGCCCGACCCGCGATCACTGAATGAGAACGTCCCCGCGGGCGTTGTGGCGGTCATCCAGCGGATGATGGCCAAGAAAGCCGATGATCGCTACCAGACTCCGGCCCAACTGCTCACCGATCTCAGTTCACCGGCCCTGTTGCGTGGTGACTTCTCGGCGGACCAGTTGCAACTGCTGGGTGCTGCCCATGCTGGACCAGATCGTTCACCTGCTGATGAAGATGACGAGACCTCTCCGAGCGCTGAGGGAGGAGTACGTCGCCGCTCCTCCTCCAAGCCCAGCCGAGCGGTCAAGCCTGCGGGCACGCGGACGACTCGCTCCGAGAGAGTGGACCCCAACGACGAATACGACGCGGAGGACGAGGCCCCCGCCTCACCGCAAAAACAGAAGACCAAGAATCGCCCGCCAGCGAATCGCGAGTCACTTCCCACGCGCTCGTCGAGCCCGCGTGCGGCCGTGTCAGAGACCGACGGCGGCCAACGGACCAAGACGGAACGAGTATTGCCCGGTCGCCTCGACCAGCCATTGCTGTCCGAGCCTCCGGGAACTCGGATCGATCCCAATCAGCTCAAGATTGGCTTGCTGATCCTGATCGTGGTCACGTCGGTGGGGGGCCTCTTCTGGGCGATTAAGCAATTTGGGGATTCAGCGGGCGGTGATTCCGCCACAGTCAATCCTTATGCCTCGGGCGAGGCTGGGGAAGTCCCTCCTCCCGTAGCCGAGGTGCCTCCACCTGCTCAAGCGGATCCCACTCCGCCCGGGCAATCCCCAATCGAGATCACTTCGTCCAACCCGGCCATTGAGCCTGCGGTCCCGGTCAACCCGACTCCGCCGGGAAACAACCCCGTTCCCCTGGATCAAGATCGAACTCCCTTTGGCGGGATCATCCCGCATTCGACCTCGGGAGCCGGTCCGTTGCCTCTCTGGGTCTGGCAATCTCGCGTGAAAGCCCAATCGGCAGCCGCGCGGACGATCCGCCGCCACAACCCCGCCGAGGGAGAATTCCACGACTTGGGGGCAGCTCTCGCCAGTCTCCCGAACGACGCGGTCATCGAGTTCGCGGATGTGGGGCCTCACGAGATCCCAGCCTTGGAGAAGAAACAGCCCGGACGCTGGACACTGCGCGGGGCCGAGGGCGTCGCACCCGTGTTGATCCTGCCTGCCGCGGGCACTCCGATCCAGGCAAAGCTGGGGGTTCTGGCATTTGAGGGCGTTCATCTCCTGCGCATGCCGGGGCCGACCGGTGCGGGACTGCGTGTGAGTTCCGCAACGCTGGTCCTGCGGCGCTGCACACTCACTCAATTTGGCCAGACGGCGACTGAACTCATTGTCGCGGAGGGCCATGGCCGCGTGCTGTTGGAGGACACTGTGGTCAGCGGCAGTGGCCCCTGTTGCCCCGTGAGCTTGACCGGGGAGCAGTCCTCGCTGGTCGCCGGACAGTCGCTACTCATTGCGGGGAATGCCAGCACAATCCAGATCGTCTCCAAGGATGCGATCGGTGATGCCCGGCATGTCACTCTGGTGGCGACAGCTGGCATGTCGGGACAAGCGGGCTTCGCCTGCCTGCACACGGGCAAACAGCCGCCCACGTGCGAGTTCCGCTTGCAGCAGTCGTTGCTCGCTTACCTGCCCGGCCATTCCGCCGATGCGGTGGGAGTGTTGTTTCGCGGCTGGTCGAAGAACACGGAATCCCTCGAACTCCCGCGAGTTCCCTTTGTGAAATGGACTCTGGAGCAGTCCACCCTGGTGGGCTGGCCGCATTGGGCTCAACTGAATTTTCCTGACGGGAGCGACCCGGTGGACGTGCGAGACGATGTCTCCTGGGGGACATTCTGGAGGCAAGCGACTCCGACGGGCGTCCTGGTCCCCGAGGGGGCCGACCTGAAGGCGGTTGCAGACGCCGGATCACTGACATCGAGCGAACAGATTCAAATCGGCTTGGCGGGCATTCAAACTCAATTGGCAAATGCCGGGCCGAAATGGTCGGCTCTCCCGGAACCGCCACGACCGATCGTGGCTCATGTGCTGGCTGCTGGGCAACGCGCGAGTCTGCCCGCGAGTCTGGTCTCTCCCGATCCGGGGAACACCTTGCGTTTCGACTTGAAGAAGCCGAATCTCGGTCGGTTCATCAACAGCGAAGAATGCCCCGATGGCTCGACCGTGGTCGCCTTCGGTTCCGGATTACGAACGATTGAACCATTCGTCGTGCGGCAGAAACGGGTCCAGATCGTGTTCGAGCAAGCCGAAGGAACTCCCCTGGTTCTGCAACCCGGCTACAAGACGGAACCCAATGCGGCGAATCCGCCGGCGTGGTTCTCCGTCGAGGACGGCCAACTGACACTCACCAATGGTGCCTTTCGGATGGTGGCCAGCAAGACGCGAACCTATCCCGATCGATTCCTGCAAATGACAGGCGGGCTGGCGGCGATTCGGCGCTGCCGCGTGGAGGGCATTGACTCCGCCTGGCCGATCATCGACACACTCCCTTCGCAAGGACACGCCCCGCCACAGCTGCTGGTCGACCAGAGCTTGATCGTCGGTACGAAGTCGATCGTGCGCGTGGGGACTGAGGAATCGGTGATCGAGGTGCGAGGCTCGATCCTCTTTTCCAGCGCGGGAGTGGCCGTGACGCTGGATGCGGGAGCTGCGGGCTCGCAGTGTTCTCTGCTCAGTTCAACGGTCTCTGCAGGCAAGTCGGTCTACCAAGTGCAGCCGGTCGGAGCGGGAGGCCCCGTGCAATTGTTCTCGCAAGCCACGGTCTTTCAAGGGGGGGGCGTCATGTCATTGGAGACGGATGCCTCATCGATCCAGTGGTGGGGATTCGAGAATGCCTATGCCAGCGGCATGAAGACATTCCTGATCACGCGGGGAGTGACTAAGACTCAGGATTTTTCCAGTGACTGGGTTCAAGGCTGGGGCGCGGGGCATGAACTGTTGCCCGTCTTTGGCACAAACAGCACGTTACTTCCAACCCCCAGTTCGACCTTGAGCGACGTTTCTCCCGAATCATTTCTACTGCATGCGGATTGCACTGCGGCGCTGGCCGGTCCCACCGGACAGGGATTGGGAGCTCACTTGTCGCAAGTCGGTCCCTCGACGATCTCCCCGGCGAGCGGAGTGGGACCGGGGAAGACACCCCCCAAGGGAGTGCCAGTCGGCCCCAAGCCAGCTAATCCAGGCTTCTAAGAGGTGACCTGTTCGGCAACCCGCAGCCGGGCCAGCCACGGAATCATCGCCTATCAGTCGACCGAAACGGGCCTGTTGATACGGCGATTCGTGCTAAGCCATCTCGGTCAGCTGACGGGCTTGACTGCCGCAGTCAGGCCTCTGAAATCTGTGCCGTTCTGTCCAATCTGCGTACTTTCTCTTCGCTCGTGAGTGGCTCATTCAAGAGTGGTTCTCTCCACAGATTTCGCAGATTGACACAGATTATCTCCTCCGACAATCGCTCAATTTGCGGTTGCTGGGCGAGGGGTGTTGATTCACAAACTTCCCTTCACTGGGACGTCTCAGACTGCACAGCGTTTGCCCGTTTCATCAAGTCGACTTGGAAACTGTCGTCGGAGCGGCGAATCGGTATTCGCGTCGCAGCAGGAAAAACGCGATCAAGTCGTAGACGCTGTGGGCCACCATCGGAGCCAGCAGGTTTCGCGGTTCCGAGATTCCGGCCAGCAGGTGCATGCCAAATCCAATCGTGGTGGTGGTCACGAAATAATTCCAAGACAGCGCATGCAGTAGCCCAAATGCCACGTTGGACACAATCACAGCGACCCAGGGATGCAGCGGTAACAGCCCCTCGTATAGCATCCCGCGAAAGAGCAACTCTTCCCCCACTCCCGCCAGCACGGCCAGCATGACCAAATCGTACCACCGGCAACGAGCGAGTGACTGGCCGAGCGAATCACTGGCCAGCTGGCGAAGCCCCGGGCTGTAGTGATAAACAGCCAGCATCGGCAGCACGGCCAAGAGTCCCCCGACCAGACCAGTCATCTCCCAGCGGACTGACATGGCGGGCGATAGTCCCAGCGTATATCCGACGAGTAATGCCAGCAGCAGTACGCCGCCTTGCACCGCTACCGCGAGTAGCAGAAAGCGATTGCGACTCATGAGTGGTAGTCGTGCTGTCGGGGACATGTGTGAGAGCGATCCCAAGCCCAGTGGTGGCAACCACTGGGCTTTATAGTGTCACTTCCGAGTCGGTTTCGCGGGGACGTGTTGCATCCAGTGCAGCATGACGGTTGCCACCTTGGCCAGTGACTCCCCCGAACAGGCCGCCGGAAGATCGTTGCGTCGATGCCAGTGCGGATAGTCGAAGTCGATCACATCGCAGGTGGGAATCGCGGCAATCTTATTCAGTGAGATGTGGTCATCGCTGATCTCATGCTTGCGGCGAGCGACGAATTCTTTGATACCTGTCGCCTTGGCGGATGCCCAGACGCTATCGGTCACGAATCCAGCCAAGCGAGAGCTGTTGACTTCTTGCCAGATTTTCAGATCCTTGTCCGCCACCATGTCGAGCAAGACGCCGCAGCGATACCGATGCGCTGGCGGGTTGTCTCGATACTGAGTCGAGAAATACTCCGAGCCCAGAAAGAACTTGCCCGGCTTCTTGTAGATCAGTTCCTCGGCATCGAAGAACACAAAGTCGACCCCCAGTTTCACGGGGAGGTCAGGCATGAAGTGCCCCAGTTCCATGAGTAGCGCAACTCCGCTGCCGCCGTCATTGGCACCGATGAAGGGACTTTCCCGGTAGCGCGGCAAGAGTTCCTCATCTGGCTTCGGGCGCGTGTCGTAGTGACAGCAGAGCAACACCCGCTCGGTCGTTTCCGGGTGCCAGCTGACGATCATGTTCTTCAGCCGCACCGGCTGCCCCGAGACAGGATGCGGAGTGTCCCATTCCTGGAACGTGACTTGTGCGTCCAAAGCCACGAAGTGCTGGCTGAGCAGCGTTTGCTGTTGAGCCATCCCCGCAGTACCGCTGATGCGCGGGCCAATCGCGCAGATCTGCTGCAAGTAGCCAAACGCCCGTTCCGCATCCGGTGCGGTCGGCTCCGCACCGGATGCCGAGCCCCCCAGAGTTCCCCAGCCCAGTACGACCAAGAGCAGCAGGATCTGCTCGCTGGCTCGTCCAAATCGACTGATTCCGTTCACAACACTGCTCCTGTGTTTACTTCGTCAAGCTCAAGACCCGTAACTCGCGCGGCAGAGGGAAATGGACATTTTCCTCGCGCGTCTTGAACTCTTCGATGGTCGCGCCATAGCGAGTGCGGATCGTCTCGATCGTTTCCTCGACCACCACTTCGGGGGCGCTCGCTCCGGCAGTGATCCCGACCGATTCGATTCCCTCGAACCATGAGTCTTGCAGTTCGTGGGCTCCATCAATCAGATACGCCCGCTTGCCAGAGGTGACCCCAATCTCTTCGAGGCGGCGGCTGTTCGAACTGTTCTGACTGCCCAGAACCAGCAACAGGTCGACTTGTTCAATCATCTGATGCACCGCGAACTGGCGGTTGGTAGTGGCATAGCAGATGTCTTCCTTGGGAGGATGCTCGATGTGCGGGAAGCGTTGCTCCAGCGACTGGATCACAGCTGCGGCCTCTTCCACCGAGAGTGTCGTCTGCGTCAGGTAGGCCAGCTTGGCCCCAGTGGGGAACTCCAGTGAGGCCACATGCGCGGGAGACTCGACCAGCGTAATGCTCTGAGGGGCTTCCCCCATCGTGCCGATCACCTCGTCATGCCCCTCGTGACCAATCAGCAGGATGTGATATCCCTCGCTGGCGTACTTCACCGCCTCCAAGTGGACCTTCGTCACCAGCGGGCAAGTGGCGTCGATGGCATAGAGCTTTCGCTCGCGGGCGAGGCGGCGAATCTCCGGCGAGACGCCGTGAGCGGAGAAGAGGAGCGTCGAGCCGACCGGAACCTCTTCGAGCGACTCGACGAAAGTGGCTCCCTTGGCCCGGAAAGCATCCACCACGTACTTGTTGTGGACAATCTCGTGATAGACGTAAACCGGC
>JAYTCW010000292.1:0-9688 GCA_043736295.1 Planctomycetota bacterium
CCGTCGCAAGCTGCGCAGCACCACGCCCGACAACGCCGAAGTCGAGATGCACTGGTCACTGCTGGGTCTGTGGGCCATGTCGCTGTACGCCCTCGTGCAAGCGAAAAAACGGGGCGTCGAACCTCGCCGCCTGAGTGCCGCCCAACTGCTGCTGGCCTTCCGCCGCATGCTGCGCGACTACCGCCATCCCATCGAACGCGGCCACAACCTGTGCGACCTGCTCGGCCAGGCCGTCATCGATGACTACACCCGCCCCCACAAAAACAGCCGCAACTACCCCCGCAAGAAACAAGACTCCCCACCCGGCCCCCCCCACATCGCCACCGCCACCCAACGACAACGCGCCCAGCAACTTAAGGATAGAGGTTGAAAAACGGTTAACGGCGTTGGGTGCCACCGTTGGTCGCTGTTCGACTGGCCGCCCGCCTGTGGATTGAATTTCTGCCCACCGTTCGGTCACACACACTATTCGTCTCAGTAGAAAATGCGGAGCAGTGGACCAACCGGGGCTGTGGGGCATACGATGAGTCTGTGTTCCGGTTGCCCGACTCCTCTGCTTCGATTCACTCGCCAGTCCCCTATGCCCAATTCCGACTACTACCAGACTCTCGGTGTGCCGCGTTCTGCGACACACGACCAGATTCGCAAGGCGTACAAGAAGCTGGCCCGCGAGAACCACCCCGATTCTAAGCCAGGCGACAAGGCGGCAGCCGAGCAGTTCAAGCAGGCCAGTGAGGCGTATGAAGTCTTGGGCGACGAGGAGAAGCGCAAGCAATACGACCAATACGGGGAAGCCTACAAGTACGCCCGCCAGGGGGGGGGACCGGGTGGTCCATCCGGGGCCGGTCCGATCGATCTCGAATCGGTCTTCGGTCAGGGAGGTGTCGATCTGGGCGACATCTTCGGCGGAGTGTTCGGGGGCCGAACGGGCGGGAGCGGAGGCCGCCGTCGGACGCCAGCTGCCAAGGGCGAGGATCTGCAAACCTCGATCTTGATCCCGTTTCAAATGGCAGCCACTGGCGGAAATTACGATGTGACGATCAATCGTGGAGGGTCGGTTGATACTCTGGGAGTCAAGGTTCCCGCCGGTGTTCAGCAGGGAGACACCATTCGTCTCGGGAGTCAAGGTTCTCCCGGTTCTGGCGGCGGCCCTGCGGGTGACGTATTGATTACCGTGCAGATCGCCCCCCACCCGTTCTTCCGCCGAGAGGGAAACGATGTGATCCTGGAGTGCCCGCTGAGTGTCACGGAAGCGCTGCTTGGGACTCGGATCGATGTTCCGACGCTCACTGAAGGACTCGTGACTCTCACCATCCCTGCGGGAACCTCATCCGGGGCCAAGTTGCGTCTGCG
Organism: Planctomycetota bacterium; assembly: GCA_043736295.1. Classification (GTDB taxonomy): domain Bacteria; phylum Planctomycetota; class Planctomycetia; order Planctomycetales; family Planctomycetaceae; genus TH-plancto1. Next base: position 1,354 of record JAYTCW010000292.1, read on the forward strand.
AGGCAAAGGCTTCCCGAATCGCAAGACGGGCACCCCCGGCGATCAATATGTCGTCGCGCGAATCGTGGTCCCGAAAACCATGGATGAGAAGACTCGTGAACTCGTCGAGAAATTGTCTGTCGTGATTCCAGCTGCCGACCGGAAGGAATGGGTTTAAGGCAGTCGGGGGAAAATCGTCACCCCGACTTCCCGCCCCCCGTATGTCGGGGTGGCTTATCAGGGTGTCTCTCACGAGCCGGGCCGCTCTCGGATCACTGAAGGTCCTTGGCGGATCGGCTGAGTCACCGGGCCCCCTCGGCTGACCAGTGCTTCAGGGTGGGAACCCATTTCAGAATTCCTCCGATGTCTCCCACGGGACAGCCATCCAGTACCAGTTCCTCGATCTGCGGCAACTGGCAGAGCTGCCGGACTCCCATGACTGTCACGTGCGTGTTCGCCAAGTTCACCGATCGCAGCGAGTGCCACTTCGAAATCAACTCCGCAGTCGTGTCGTGGGCATCGGTTTCTTTCAAATTGAAATGTGTCAAGGGGGAGTCCAGTCCGGCCAGTCCCATCCCCGTGACACGCGTATCCCTCAACTCCAGCATGCGGAGACGAGGCAGGTTCCGCAGCAGCTGCAATCCGTCGTCGGTGATGGGAGTGGATGTCAGGCCGATTCGGACCAGGCTCGGGTGCCCCGCCACCTGGCGCAGGATGCCATCGTGAAATCGAGAACGAGACAGGTCGACCTGCCACAGTTTCGGAAACGACGGAAAGTCAATCTCATCCGTCGGTGCCAAAGTACAACTCAGCAGCTCTAACGAGGTCAGCTTCGGCAGATTCGCCAGATGAGCCAAGGCACCGGCCTCGAACGGGCACTCTCGGATCGTCAGATGATTCAGAGCAACGGCCTGCGACAGAACTTCAAAATCTTCCCTGGCGAGTGTGGTCCTTGGGATCATCACCAGACCGAGATGTTCCGGGCCAATGTCGCGGAGATATCTTCCGGGATGCGGCACGTCCGTCTTGAAGATGGCATTCGTGACGGTCGAACTACGCGGCAATCGAATTTGGAACCGGGCGGGAAGGAACCTGACAAACGGCAGCACATGTGAGTGCCTCACGTTGCAATGGGCGACCTCCCGTAGCCGGGCGATGGCTGCGGCTTTCTGCTGGCCATCCCTGATGCAGTAGACCACGAATCCGACACAGGCCAGGACGACCAGCAGCAGGACACTTCCACCCCAGCAGAGCCAGCGACGGGTCGCAAAACTAGTTGCCATAAGGCCGCTCTCCCGAGCTGAACGAATCACCACTGGGCGGAAGCAAAGGTGTCACGGAAAAAAAGGTGCGGAACAAAGGTGGGTGCGGAACAAAGGTGACAGGAACCATTCACGGAGTCTCATTCCCAGCATATGCTCGTTTGAAATCACAGACTACCGGGAGTCTCACCAAGCCCCCCGAATGTCAATCTCAGGCAAACAAAGGTACATGCTCCCCGTTGTCTGATCACTTCTCGGATGAACCCGCCCCCCCCACAAAACCCACTTTTGTGCAGGCCAGTCCCGGCCTACGGCTACGAATTACGTCTCGCGACATAACACTTGAGTCAGTACGTTGTCATGCGGGTACGGGTGCCCCTTGTGCTGGCGGAACGCTTCACCAAAGGCCACTCCAATTTCAGCTCCCCGACTGGCCGACCAGCGGCGACAACCATCGAGGTACTCATCCAGCCCATGCTGCTGCCGGAGCCACTCGCGTTGACTGGAATGACACGCCAGCATCGCCAGCTTCAGTTCAAATGTTTCGCTGATGTCGATGATGAAATCGGGCGGAATCGGCTGGCCGTACCAGTCGATCCCCTCGATCGGGTCGACGTAGTACAACGCCGGAATCTTCGTGGTTGCCGGAGCGGGATCCCACTGCTGAGTCTTATAGTTCGGGCATGAGGCATTGAACGCCGCGTCCCGCACCAGCAGACTCGTCACCTCGTGATCCGACATATAATCCACCGGCGGAGCAGTCAGCACGATGTCCGGACGGGCCTTGCGGATCATCTCGGTCACACGCCGCCGACTCTCGTTGTCGTGGCAAATTTGCAGGTCCTTGAACTCCAGGCAGTGGTACTCCGCTCCCAGCAGGTCCGCTGCCGCCTTGGCTTCTTTTTGACGAATGGCCGCGATCTCCTCCGGCCCATGAACCGCGCTCCCGCAATCCCCAGCTGTCATGGTCGCCATCACGACTTCGCAGCCGAGCATCTTGAGTCGGGCCAAGGTCCCCGCGCATTGAATCTCGATATCATCGGGATGAGCATGGATCGCCAGAATACGGGGGAGTGGCATGAGACACCAGAAAGAAGGCAGGGGTAAGATTCCAGCGCAGGTCTGGCCTCGAAGTCTACACTTAGCGCCATCCCAGGGTGAACCCTGCCCGAGTCACGAGCGAATCAGTCGTTGACACATCAAAAGCCTCGTTGAATAATCTCGATCAAGCGAGCATTAGCGACGCGTGCAGAACTCAGAAATCGGTCAGGAGGACGCCCATATGTCAGAACTCATCGTGACACCGCTGGGTGAAGTCGACATCGATCAGGTGATGCTCGAACTGGAATCGGAATCACTCCCCTTCCGAGCGATTCGCACGATCCAGCAGCATCCCCCACTCTTCATCCCGAGATTGATCGATGCCATTGAAAATGCCGTGAATCTGCATGAGGAGGGGCGATGCCCAGAGGGTGATTCGCACTTCTTCGCTCTCTTCCTACTCACCGAATTTCGCGCGATGGAGGCATGGCCCTCCATCCGACGTGTGTTGCTGCTTCCGGACGAAGGCTCCTACCTTCTCTTTGGGGAGACGGGCTTTGAATGCCTCGGTCGCATTCTGGCTCTCTACTCAGCTCGGGACATCGTGAACCTCGACGAACTCCTGTCCCATGCCGAACTCGACCCCTTTGTTCAAATTGCGGTGACGGAGTCATACTTCTACCTCGTTCGTGATGGGTACATGACCCGCGACGAGGCGCTGGAGCGACTGCAAAGGATGTTCCGTGCGGCGATCGCTGATGCAGACGGTCAAACGGCGACGGAGCGAGTGATCGAACTCGCAAAGTATGTGCCCCACGAGGCTCTGGAAGAGATCCGATCAGCCTACCGCGACGACCTGATCGACCCCACCCAGATCAGTTTGTCGGATGTGGAGCAATGTCTCGCCGAGGGCGAAGACGGATTACAGGAGAAGCTGAGCGAACTATTGCCGACTGGCATCTTGGATACGGTCGATGAGCTGGCGAGCTGGGCAAAGGACCGAGAAGAGTTCGAGAGGGCCTTTGAGCGGGATGAAGAAGAAAACGATCCCGCCTATCAGTCCAAATTCAGGCAGGTCATGACCATGTTGCAGCGGGAGTTCGAAGGGTTCGAACCGATCGACTTGCAGACGCTGGATACCGATGAACCGGAGATCGAAGTCGGGACGATCATCAAATACGATCGTCGCGTCGGTCGCAATGAGCCGTGCCCCTGTGGAAGTGGGAAGAAGTACAAAAAGTGTTGCGGCGGATCGTGACCGAGGACTCGCGTATTTTCCACCTGTGTCACTCGCCAAGCCTCGACCTCCGGACCGGTTTTGCCTTGACGGGGCATGAGTGCGATATCTATGGGATGCCACTCAGACTACCGCATGCCGCATCCATCCACACTTGCATGGCCACAACCGTACGCTTACATTTGATATCCAATGGGGCAGTCGCCACATTCAACCTTCTTCCGAGAAAATCAACGAGAGACAATTCCATGCATCTTCTGGCAGCTGAGGACACAGGCTCGGCAATTGGCATGATGGCGGTGGGCCTGCTGATCGGTGGGTTCACCTTCTTTTGTGCATTCCAGGACTACGATTGGTTCATGAACAATCGCCGGGCGGCGTTGCTGGTCATGATTCTGGGACGGTCGGTGGCTCGCATCTTCTACATGTTGCTGGGACTTGCCTTTATTGGCGGTGGACTGTTTCTGGGTGTCGCGACATTGATGGGGAAATGAACGCTTGGGCGACACATCTCGCCGTAGCCGACAGCTTGCATTCGAATGCCAAGCCGACCGCTTGCTGGTCGTGACTCACGCATTTCGGATTTGGATGTCGGAAGGGAGGGATTTGTACACAGATTTCACAGATCGGCACAGATTCCCAAAGGCGGAGGCAGACACCGACGACCAGAGGACACTGCCGAAATCTGCCGCTGATTTGTGATAATCTGTGCGATCTGTGTACCGCCCCAGCAGATACGATCCACGGGCCGCTGGCTGGTGAATCACTTGGGAATGCCTGTCGGCTTCAGTGCGGAGTGTCCTTGGGGCGATTGAATGCCGGGTCATGTGTCAGGCCCCTGACCCGGCGACTGCGAGCGTGATCTGGCGTGATGATGGATCATCGATCGGAATGAGCCATGACAGGCCGCTCATCGGGGTTGTTTCTGCCTGATCTACAATCTTTTGAAATCTTGCGCCGGAATTCATGGCGTAGAGAGACTACTATGGAAGCCTGCGTTGACCATCCCCTTCGATGAATCGTCGTGCGGTGTTTCCCATTCGCCTTTTGTTTCTGGGGTGTCGTAAACCCCAGCAACACGTTGGCCCCGGCGCGTGCAGCGTTCAACTGCTGCGTGCGAAGGGATCACTCTGGCGAATCAACACGCGACATCTTGTCATCGCATTCGCTCAAGCCTCCCGTTCTGGTGGCTGATGTCTCTTCCGATTTTGATCGCCGACCGATCGTCTTCTCGTGCTGGCGGTACGTCTGTGGAGGTCGAAGACGACGAGGTGGTGGCCACGATCCCGATCAAGGTGCCGCTCCCGACGCTGCCTCCCTCACGAGAAGCCGAGACGACTCCGATCAAGGCACCCGCACTTGTGCTTTCGGATGTCGAACTACTGGCGGCCTTTGTCCAGCGTCGCGACCCCGTTGCCTTCACTCAGATCGTCGAGCGCTACGGCCCGCTGGTCTACCGCGTCGCCATCCGGGCCGTTGACGACACGCATGTGGCCGATGACGTGTACCAAGCCACCTTTCTCGTCCTCGCTCAATCGGCTCACAAGATCCGCAGCGGCGAAGTCCTCCCCGCGTGGCTGCATGGCACGGCCCGCAACATCGCCCGTCGCCTCTTTGCCAACATCGCCATCGAACGCCGACAACTCGCTCAACGGGCCATGCAGACCCTCGCGGAGAAAGGCGGGGAAATGACACCCTCGACCGAACTCGATCCCTTCGATGAACTGGTACGCCTCAACGAGCAACAGCTGCTCGATGAGGAGCTGCAACAACTTCCCGAGGCCAGCCGCGCCCCGCTCGTGCTGTTCTATCTGGAAGGCAAGTCCCAGACCGAGATCGCCCAGCAAATGGGCTTGTCGGTGGAAGCCATTGAGGGCAGACTGCGGCGAGCCAAGCAGGAGCTGCGGCAACGGCTGATCCGTCGCGGAGTGTTTCTGTCGACCGTCGTGGCCGCTGCGACGGTCCTGACTCCCTCGCTCGCGTGTGCTGCTCCGGCGTCCACGTTGGTGTCCGCCACTCTCGCGACAGCTCTGGGAACCACAGCTGTCGGTACATCACTTCTCGGAGGCACCGCCGCCAGCACCACGCTGTCGGCGGGAGCCACCACAGCTGCCAAACTCGCCGCACAGGAGGTTGCCGCCATGTCCGCTGCCAGCAAAGCCACCGCGATCTTTTTGACGACCGCCGCCTCGACGACGGTCGCCACGGGGTTGCTCTTCGGGGCAATCGCGGGTTCGCTCTGGGGAGTCCCCGGACTCGCCCCCGCTCGGTCTGATTCATCCACCGTGGAGATGGAGTATCCGCTGAACCTCGTTCAGGAGGAAGGTGGGCCTGATCCGTTCGCATGGGAGAGAGATCAGCCGGTGCTGTTGGCACTGGTGGAGCCGGATCAGGTGGCCGATGAAAATAGACCGAAGGACATCGTGTATCAGGTCGCCGACTTAAACGCAAACTCATTGAAATGGGTGAGGCAGTTTGTCGAAGCGAACTCTGACTCTGTGAATGTACACGAACCCACGCAGGGACTCGTGGTTCGGGCGACCCCAGAAAGTCACTTAAAGATCCGTGAGATGCTGACTGCCCTGCGGAATCAGCAAACCCCGAGTGAGTCGGAAGTGGCTCTCGATTCGGTTCCCGGTGCTGCGGCCAAAAAGGTCGGAGATGCTGCACAGGATCAAACGAAAGCGGCACTTCCCACGCCTGTGAAGACCGGCCTGATCAAGACAGTGAGAAAGGATCGGACCAACCGACCGAAGTACGTGGAGCTGACTCAGGGGGGCAAAGACGGCTTGGCAATCGGACAATTTCTCGATGTCGTTCGGCGAGATGTCGCGACAGGGAATGCCACGCTCACCGGACGTATTCAAGTGATTTCTGTCGAGCCCGACTCAGCTGTGGCTGAAGTGGTTTCCACTCTGCAGAAAGAGATGATCGAGGTCGGGGATACTGTTTCTCAGCAACTTCCTGGCGATCTTCAGCCAGCGCCGGACTTGGCTAAACTGGTCAGGGAACGCGATGAATTGGTCCGCCAGAAGGATGCCGAGATTGCCAAGTGGCAGGAGTCCTACCGCGACGAGCAGGGCGAGAAGGAAGAGATCCGCGACGAGTTGAGTCGGGCGACGAAGGAATACAACGAGCGGATCACTCGCTTGAACCAGATCGTCGACTTTCAGCGGCAACAGCTGGAAGAGTTGCAGGTCATGGACTGCTTCCCGGAACCGGATGGGAAGATCACAACCGTGGCTGCCGCCTACGGCACAGTATGGCTCGACATCGGTCGGAAGGACCATCTGCGGAAGCAAGTCACGTTCAGCGTTTATGGAAAATCAACGAAGGGGGTCGGCTGTGATACGAGAAATGTGAAGGCCAAGATCGAGGTGGTGGAGGTCCGCGAGAATTCGTCGATCGCCCGCATCATCGAGGAGGACCGCGCCCGCCCGATCGAGGTCGGCGATCTGATCTATTCCCCGGCGTGGTCGGCGGACCTGACCGAGTCTTTTGCTATCGTCGGGAGCTACGACCTCAACGGCGATGGCGCGAGGGATGCCAAAGACCGCAAGATCCTGAAAGACTTACTGGACAATGCCGGAGCTGAGATCGACCTCGAAATCACCGCCGAGGGCCTGCGGGAACCTGCCGACGGGAAACTCACAGTACAAACCAAATGGCTCATCGTGGGCGATCTCGGCGACCCGGCCACAGCTGTGAATGATCCAGCGAAGTTGAAGCAGATTCTGGCGGTGCAGGAGCAGCACGAACTGCTGGTTCAGGAAGCCCAGGAGCATGGGATTCGGATTGTGTCGCTGAAGGACTTCTTGACCTACCTGGGCTGGAAGCCGGAGACACGGGTCTACATTCCCGGAGGCGGTGTCCCGTTCAACCTGAAGCCGGGGGCCAACCCGCCCGCGTTGAATGCACTCGCTCAAGCCCCTGTCGCTATGCCGCAACCCGCGCCGGTCACGGACGAGATGAGTCAGTTTCTCACCGAGTGGGATACCCAGAACCAGAAGATCACGACACTGGAGTCGTCATTCACCCGCTTCGAGTTTGACGAAGTCTTCGGAATCGAGACAAGATCGACGGGGACCTTCTACTTGGAGAGACCCGACCGCTGGCGCATCGACTTCGAACCCGCTGATGCGGCACTCCTCGCCAAGCCAGCGGGACGCCGACATGCCAATGGTACGCCGTTCAAGGTCAAACCCGGAGTGTCCAGTAAATGGATCTGCACCGGCAAACGACTATTCATTTTGGATGTCGCGAACAGGGCTTACGACGTGTTGGATATCCCACCCCAAGGGCAGGGAGGAAATCAGATTCGATCCGGGCTACCTCACTCCCTAGGCGGTCCACTGCCGTTCCTCTTTTTCCTGACAGCTCAAGACGCCAAGCAGCTCTTCACCCTCCGGTTCGGCACATTCCACAACCCGCTGGGGGACAAACTCGACGCGAATGGAAAGCCGCGTCGCCAGGCGATTCATATCATGGCCAATCCGGTCGAAATCAACATCGCGAAATTCTGCTCTGAGGTCGAAGTGATCTTCGACCCGGACACCTACCTCCCGATGAATCTGCGTACCATTGACCCCGCTGTCGACAAGGAGACGGTCTACGGCTTCGACCATAGCAAAATGAAGCTCGGTGTGAAGTGGCAACTCAAGAGCCCATTCCACGAGCCTATGCTGCGGGGTTGGAAACAGACATCTTTAAATGACTGGCCGATTGAGTTCCCCACGGCGGACACCCTACTACAAGGGATGTTACCAGGCCGCTCAATCGCCCCCCCTCAGAATGCAATCGATCCAGCCTCCCTCGC
>JAYTCW010000293.1:0-2644 GCA_043736295.1 Planctomycetota bacterium
GCCGATGGTGCAGGCCCCCATGGCGATCACGTACTTCGGGTCGGGCATTTGCTCCCACAGTCGGCGCACGCGGCTGGCCATCTTGTAGGTCACGGTCCCGGCCACAATCATCAGGTCGGCCTGACGCGGTGTGGCCCGGAACGCCCCCGCTCCGAAGCGGTCGATGTCGAACCGGCTGGCCCCGGTGGCCATCATCTCGATCGCGCAGCACGCCAATCCGAACGTCATCGGCCAGATGCTGGACTCCTTGGCCCAGTTCATGGCTTGCTCGAGTGTCGTCGTGACCACATTCTCTTCGAACCGACCTTCAATCCAGGTCATTGTCTCTCTCCAGGGGCGGTTAAGGACTCGATTCCATATCGATCACTGTACCGCCCGTTCCTTCACTCGTGAATCAACTTCCGTCGGTTATGTTTCGCGAGAAACCGCTCTTAGCTCGCCACTTGCAGATTCGACGTCGGAGTGGCTGAGAACTCGCAGCACTGGTCTCCATCGCGGCAGCACTGAGTTCGATTAACCGGCACTCCCAGAACCTCCGAGAACACCGTCTGCTCCAGATCGCAGATCGACGCATCTCTCGATGCCAGATCGTGATAGGGGCAGTTGTTCTCTCGCAGAATCGGGAGCAGTTCCCCAGTCTGCTGGGAGATCTCCACGTCGAATCCCAAGGTCGTCAACAGCCCCCGCAATTCCTCAAATCGCTGGGCCAGCGAAGAGGCCCGAACATCTCGGCCATACTGTTGCACCAACCGGTCACGTAACCGACCGATCAACTTAGCCCGAACGTGGTCTTCATCAATGTGAGTGATCTCGTCCCAGAGCATCAGAGCGAGGTCACGGTAGTTGTCTCCCAACTCCCGAAGCCCTTCCGTAGTCACGACATAGGTGTGAGATGGCCGCCCTCGCTCCCCCTTGGTCTGCTCCCGCGAGATCAGCCCCATCGCCTGCAACCGCGTCAGCCGCTGACGCACAGCTGTCGCCGTCACCCCCATCCGATCACACAACGTCTGAATCGTGGCTGAACCCGACTTCCGCAAGTCGGCCAGAAACGTTCGATCGTCTTTTTCGATGGTGAAACGCATAGTGGAGAGACAAATCCCAGAAGCTGAACTGTCAGAGCAACAACCATCTTAGGGGCTGGCCCGCTTTATGACAACAAAAACTGTCGCAAATGAGAGTTGAGACTGAATGTCAAAACGGTCTTTAACAGTCTCGTTCTCAAGCAGGGCATGAGAACGACATGCAAAAGGTAGCCCGAAGCGTTAGCGAGGGTGGAGACTCTCGGCGTCCTGAGAGGCTGGGCGGCACGTCTTGCTACGCTCGGTCCCTCGCTGACGCGTCGGGCGACTGAGAGGAGGTGGCTGGCGATGTCAGACTACCCGCCGATCGAGTACATCGGCCTTGTCGGCTGGATGAACCGAGCGGTGTTGATTTCGTGGCCTTCCCACTTGGCGTGGATCGAGTCGCGGACAGCTTGTTGGATGACCTCATCGGGGGCATCGCCGCGCAGAAGGCTGCGCAGGTCGGTCTCTTCGAGGCTGAACAGGCAGTTGCGGAGCTTGCCGTCGGCGGTGATGCGAAAACGGTTGCAGTTCTCGCAGAACGGCCGACTGATCGAGGCGATGAACCCGATGCGGCCCACGCCGTCATCAAACTGATAGTCCGCAGCTGGGGCGCGGGGATCGGCGTTGGGGATGGGCAGCAGCGGGCGGATGCCGGCGGACATGAGGTCGATGATCTCCTGGGCGAAGAGCACCTTGTCGCGCTCCCAGGCGTTGTCGGCGTCGAGCGGCATATACTCGATGAAGCGGACCTCGTGGCCGGTCTGGCGGGCGAAGTGGCCGAACGGTATCAGTTCGTCCTCGGTCAGACCTCGCACGGAGACGGCGTTGATCTTGATCTGCTGGAAGCCGACTTTCACCGCCGCTTCGATCCCTTCCAGGACTTTCTCGTACCCCTCGCGGCGGGTAATCAGCTTGAACTTCTCGGCGTTGAGAGCATCGAGGCTGACATTCAGCCGACGCAGCCCGGCGGCGTACAGGTCAGCCGCCTGTTCAGCGAGCAGAATCCCATTCGTCGTGATGCCGATGTCCTCAATCCCCTCGATCTTCGCCAGAGCGGCCACCAGCCGGTGCAGATCCTTTCGCACCAGCGGCTCGCCCCCCGTCAGCCGCAGCTTGGTGACCCCCAGCGGCACGGTGAGCCGCACGAACCGCTCGATCTCCTCATAAGAGAGCAGTTCCTTGCGGTCCATAAACTGCACGTTCTCGGCAGGCATGCAGTAGAAGCAGCGAATGTTGCAGCGGTCCGTGACGCTGATCCGCAGATTGTTGTGCGAGCGTCCGAATGTGTCGATGAGCGGGAGTTGAGGCAGTAGGTCCATGACACCTCCAGTATACTCAGTCGAGCGGAGCGCCGTCAGCCCTCTCGTCCCTGGTGGGTACGTTTCTAAGATGCCCGTGCTGCTGCAGGAGTGAGTGTGCCTCACTCGCCAGTCAAGAAATCACCAACAATGTGCCGCATACGCCGACACTTCTCGCTTCACCGGCGTGTTGATTTTCTCGGTGAAATTTCGTACATGTTCGCATCGCAGGGATGGCTCGTGGGGGCGGGGGGGGAGGGCGAGGGTGAGGGAGTATTGGGC
>JAYTCW010000294.1:0-2855 GCA_043736295.1 Planctomycetota bacterium
GGGCGAGGACGACGCTCTTGCTCGCGGCATAGGCGACCGCTTCGTCGATCGCAGCTACGCAGCGGTCGAGGGCGGCCGCTTCTGTGTCTCCCTTCGGCACGTTGCCTGCGAAGATGCGGATGACCGGGGCTCCGAGTTCCGAGGCGTAGTCGATCCACTTCCGGGTCATCGCCTTCTCAGTGTCGAGAGCTTCGCCGGCCGGTTTGCAGAAGTCGTTCCCGATGGCGGTGCCCGAGATGTCGAGACCCAAACGAAACGTCCTCTCCTTGACCTGACGAATGTATTCCGGCGTGACCTCCGCCGGGAAGTAGTAGCTGGTCAACTCGGCCCCATCGAGATTCTGCTCCGCACAGAAATCGATGAAGTCGAGCAACGTGATCGTCCCGTCCTTTTTATGCGACGGCCAGTTCTGGGACAGATGGCGATGGAACGAGTACGCCGCCAGCGAGAGCTTCAGATGCGGCTTCCCGTTCCGCACAATCGGGTCAGCTGCGGCGGTCAGTGACGGCCAAGCGAGGCCCGCCAGCACAGCGGTTCCGGTATGCAGAAATTGGCGACGAGGCAGGTTGATGTCCATATCAGACTCCCGAGGCAGGTGAGATTCAACCTCCTCATTCTGAGGATCGGACCGCCAGAGTGCAAAGGACAGCGGGGGCGACTTGATTCGAGGTCTTCCGTGTGTTGGTCGCATAAATCCAGATATGGTACGTAGCCAACCTCATCGGCTTTCGTCTTCCGGGTCACGCACACTTCATCAAAGACGTTCGAAATGACACTCAATCAAGGTTACTGCTATCGCCATGTCCTCGGTCCCGAGGCATGGGGGCATTCGACACTGTCCTATCTCGTCCGGTACTTCTCGCATTCGAGTGAGGTCGAATGGCAAGCCCGAGTCGCAGCTGGGGAGGTTCTCCTGAACGAGAAAGTCGCACTGGGCTTGGAGGATTTACTCGCTGGAACCGTGCTGGTCTGGAATCGCCCCGGCTGGGTGGAGGAAGAAACTCCCCAGGACTTTGGAGTGATCTATCAAGACCAGCACTTGCTGGTGGTTCACAAGCCCAGTGGATTGCCGACCCTCCCCGGTGCCGGGTTCTACCTCAATACACTCTTGAGTCGAGTGCAGTCCGAATTCCCCACGGCCCGTCCACTTCATCGCCTGGGACGGGCCACTTCCGGTTTAGTACTGTTTGCATTGAATCACGAGATCGCCTCGACTCTCAGCCAGCGCTGGCCCCAGATTCGCAAGCAGTACCAGGCTTTGGGCAGCGGAGTCGCCACGCAGGATTCGCATGACATCCAAGTCGCGATTGGCCCGCAACCGCACCCCCGTCTGGGTCAGGTGCATGCCGCCAGTTCTACAGGCAAGTCCGCCCGCAGCCTCGTCCGCACACTCCAACGGCGACCGAACACCACTGTCTTCGAAATCGACTTGTTGACCGGGCGTCCGCACCAGATTCGAATCCATCTGGCCTGCATCGGTCATCCGCTGGAGGGCGACCCGCTGTACGCCGCCGGGGGACAACCTCGAACCGATCAGCCCGGTCTGCCGGGTGACGGTGGGTATTGGTTGCATGCCAAGCGATTGGTGCTGGAGCATCCCGTGACCGGCGAACGACTCGAACTGACGGCCCCGCTTCCCGACATCCTGCGATGCGATTGATCTTCGGGAATCGGCAAACTTCGCCGCTCAATCGCTGGCACTCCCCCGCCCGACCAACCGGACTTCTCCCGCTCACACGACTGGGGTAGAACCCCCGTCCAACGTCAGGGAGGACGGAATGGCCGCGTTTCGCGAGCATGTCATCTTTAGCAGTGGTCTCGGTGTCGCCTATGGTGCTGCCGCTTGGGCAGGCTTGGGGTTCACTCCCGTTCAAGCCTCGCTGGCCGCTGTCATGACAGCTGTGGCGGGCATGCTGCCGGACCTTGATCTGGATCATGGACGCCCCGCGCAGGAGCTGTTCGGATTACTGGCGGGCGTGGCTCCGTTGTTGCTCGTGGGCCGCGTGCTGCACTGGTTGCATCTGACGGCAGATCGCGAGATGGTGATGCTCGGGATGGTGGTGCTGTACGCGCTGATTCGGTACGGGCTGTCGCGGGTCATCCCTTATCTCAGTGTCCACCGAGGGATGTTTCATAGTATTCCGGCAATGCTGATCGCTGCGGAGATCGCGTACCTGACCTACCCCAGCGATTCCGCGCGGGTGAAATGTCTGGTCGGGGCGGGAGTGGCCCTGGGGTTCTTCTCGCACTTGCTGCTGGACGAGATCTACAGTGTCGAGATCAGCGGGATCAAAGTCGGATTGAAGAAGTCCTCGGGCACCGCGATCAAGATGTTTGGAGAGGAGTTCTTCCCCAATGTGTTGACGTTCGCACTGGCGGGAACCTTGTCGTATGCCACGCTCATGGACGCGGGACTGATCCGGGACACCCCTCAACAAGTCGTTCCGCTGATGCCACAAAAAGCCGAGTTCCAAGAGGCCAGAGAACCGCAACCTGGCAATTGGGAATAGCCTCGCTGGTGCCTGAATGGTTTTAAGTTCAGACACTCCTCGCCCCAGCCGACAGCCACTCATAGTGGCACATGGCGTATCGAGTCAAAGCCCATCGCTTGTCCCCTTGAACCTCTCGCCCCAGACAGAGGATTGGTACACAGATTTCGCAGATGGTCACAGATTCAGAGGGGAGAGAAGAAATCTCTCCGGTCTGCCATCTCCGCCCCCGCTGGCGTCGCATCTGTGATAATCTGTGGAATCTGTGTACGACAAACTGCCTCTGGCACCGTGATGGAATTGCGGTGTGCAAGGGCAGCGGTGGGGAACACTCGGGAGACTCAGTCGGCTTCAGCGAGAAGTGTC
>JAYTCW010000295.1:0-8116 GCA_043736295.1 Planctomycetota bacterium
AGATTTCCAAAGAGCATTCGCCAAGAGCCAGAAGCTCCTCGCGTCGAGGACACCAAGCAGGCCGAAACCCACCCGCAGTCCCCTCCCCCACACAGCCGGGCCGCATGGGGTCGAGCAGTGTAAAACCACCGCCACCCCGTGTCAACGATCGCAGGTCTGTTTTTCACCTGAATCCTGGAAACCTATTTCGCACACGGGTCTACGCGGACTTCCGCATCGAATCTGTCTTTGGAGTAACAGGTTGCGTCATCGCGATTTTCGCTGACGGTTCAGCGGTCCCTCGGCAGTCCCAGTAGATATTCCACAACTCAAGGGGCGCTTTGAGAAAGTCTGTGGCTTTCAGACGCGATCCTGCAATCTCTGTCCAGGCATCCAGTGGCCACTCATAGAGACATGAACGGAGTTCTGCGGCCCCGCACTCTTGCAGTTGCCGCCATCGGGCGAGAATCTCGACATCGAATATCCACCGCGACAGGAATCGCCTTTCCAAGACCGCAGGCAATGCCATCGTCCGGCGGAACATCTTGGCCCCGCACTGCGTGTCCTTCAGGCGAATTCCAATCGCAAATGAGGCGGCCCAGGCAAAGCAGCGACCGAGAAAGCTTCTTTTGGCGTTACGTTCCACCGCATGCCCCAGCAGCACCATCCGCGACCCGACCACAATCTCAATCTGCTGATAACGGTCGAATACACGGACAAAGTCCTCCACAGCATCCAAGGGAGTGGCTAGGTCCGCGTCCCAGAATCCGATCAGCTCCGCCCCGCCCTGCCAAGCGTGCAGCATCCCTTGCCTGACCGCTTCGGCTTTGCCGCCGTTTTGGGGCAGATCGACGACCTCGACCAGCCCGGGATCACATGCTGTTTCCAACCGATGCAGGACATCCAGGGTGCCATCTCGACTCCCATCATTGACGAAGATCAGTCGACAGCGCGGCGAGTCCACCAGAAACCGCCGATAGGCAAACGGATTGAGGCGTTGTTCTTCGTTGTAACAAGGCACGACGATCGCGACAGGGCGCATGGAATTCTCCGTATTTCAGGCCACCTGAGCTGGCCGTGAGTCGTCGGTGCGGTCGCCAGTCACTGGCACTTCCCCGACGAGCGTTTCCATCAATGGCAGGGACAAATCGACATCCTCACCGCGAACGAGTCGATCTGCCCGAGACTGCAACTCGTCCATCGCCCGCTGGACCACGTCTCGGTAGGGGGCTAGCTGTTGGGGAATCAGCCCCTCGGGAATCCGAATTGGGGCTCCGCCCAGCACGATTCCTCGCGAAAATGGCAGCGGGATGACCAGGTCGGTCCACCGGCCCTGGGGTTTCCAGGACCACGCCGACGCGAAGGCCGTCGGGACAATCGGACGCCCGGAATGAGAGGCGAGGTAAACGATTCCGTCTTTCACCACTCGACGAGGGCCGCGGGGTCCATCCGTCGCAATCACCAAGTGTTTTCGCTCGGCGAGCGAGAACATCTGCCGGATCGCAGCTGCGCCGCCGCGGCTGCTGGAGCCGCGTACGGGCTGAATGCCGATGGCGTCGAGGACATCGGCCATCACGGTGCCGTCGTAGTTCTGACTGACGAGGGCGGCCACATTGACGGTCTTGCCGCAGAAGGCGGAGGCGAGAATTGCATCATGCCAGACGCAGAAGAGCGAACGGTGCTTCTCGTCGGGCTCGATATGCGGAGAGAAACCGGGCACAGCCTGGATCACCCGGACTCGGACGGTCAAGAACAGGCCCCGTGCGAAAAACGCCATCACGCGGGCGACGAGACGAATCAGTGTGCGATTGTGAAGCTTCACGGCTTCCGTTCCGTGCGGGTCGGGGGCGATGAGGAGGAGGTGATCCTTAGCACCGGGCCAAAGACCGGCGGAGGATACCTTGGCGATTGGGATTCACCCAATATCAGATTGGGGGATGAGGATTTGTCCGATCTATGCCCCAGCGAGACGCCGTTCCCACGATCATTCGGGGAGTCGACTCACCACTTCGTCTTCGGAAGTTCATCGAATATCCCTATCCTTACGGCGAACGGCCAGTGAAAACTGAATCGCCAGACTTCCGAAGTCTCGGAAGACTTCGGAAGTCTGGGGGGACGCGAAGTCTGGCTGCTCGTCTTACGACGACTGGAGTTCGTGCAGGGGAGCGGTTCGGATGTCTTGGCTGAATCTAGGGTTACTGCTGACATTGGTTTGCGGCCATGCGGAGGTGTGGGTGACTGTGATCAACCGGCTCCATGCGAGGCCGATGTCCCCCGAACTATTGAGGCGGATTCGGCATGTCCACGACCTGCTGATTCCCGGATTCGCACTGGCCGTTTTCGTGGGACTGGGATTCACTGGGCCGCGATTGTTGTTCGGGGGAGCATGGAAAAACATTCCGTGGGGGTGGGTTCCATTTCTGGTCGCTTCAGCGGCGGGAGTGGCGGGCGGGTTGTTCGGAATCGCTCGGTTTCAGTTGACCCGGCGGTGTCCCCTCCAGGTGAGTGCGGAGAGCCGTGTTTCTATGATTCGAACACCGGATGGCTCGCTGCCGGTGGCTCCGGGGCAGTTCGAGCGGCTGGCGAGACTTCCGTTCAACGAGCAGTCGACTCTGGATCTGAGTCGGAAGCAGTTCGTGCATCCGGGGCTGCCACGCGAGTTCGCCGGGCTGCGGATTCTGCATCTCAGCGACTGGCATTTCGAGGGCACCGTCACTCGCGAATACTTCGAGCGCGTCTCCGAAATCGCAGCTCGCGAGACCGTCGACCTCGTACTCTTCACGGGGGATCTGCTGGACAACCCGTCATGTCTGGAATGGTTGCCGACCACTCTGGGCCGGTTCTCGGCCCCACTGGGGTGCTGGTACATTCTGGGCAATCATGATTGGTATCTCGATGCGAACGATGCCCGCCGACAGCTCAACGCGCTGGGGTGGAAGGATACGACTTCCGGAATCCACTTGATTCCGTATCGGGGTGGCCAGCTGAGTCTGGCGGGTGACGAGACGCCGTGGATGGGGCAGGCACCGGAGTTCCCGCAGCGGCCCGCAGCGAGTTCATTGACGATTCCCGAGTTCCGCATCCTGCTGAGCCACACTCCCGATAACATCGAGCGGGCGAGACAGCAAGGCGTGGACCTGATGCTCTCGGGGCACACTCATGGGGGCCAAGTGATTCTGCCGGTGATCGGGCCGGTCTATTCCCCGAGCCGGTTCGGTTGCCGCTATGCGGGCGGAGCCTTCTGGCAGTCACCGACATTGCTGCACGTCTCGCGCGGGCTTTCCGGGCGTCACCCCCTTCGCTGGCACTGCCGCCCGGAGATCACAGTCCTGGAGTTCGTCACGCCGGGAGAAGTGGCGAATGAGTTGCCGGTGGGGCCCCCCTTGGCGACATTCGCCACCGGAACCTGATCCCTGGAGTGCCGGGACGACAAATGGGACATCAGGCGAGCAGTCCACAGAATCTGACCACCAGACTTCCGAAGCGATCGGAAGTCTGGCTGATCGCCTTAACCTGCACGCCTTTCGAATGAGGACCAGTCATGCAATCTCCCGATGAACTCTTCGACGTGTGCGACATCAATGATCGCGTCATCGGCCAGGCCCGCCGCGCGGATGTGCATGCCCGGAATCTGCTGCACCGGGCCGTGCATGTCTGGGTGTTTCGCACAGATGGGCAACTGGTGGTTCAGCGGCGTTCGGCGTCGAAGGACCAATATCCGAACGGGCTGACTTCATCGGCGTCGGGGCATCTGGACAGTGGAGAAGATTACCTGACAGCTGCCATCCGCGAGTTGGGAGAGGAACTGGGCCTCCACAATGTTGAGTTGCAATACGCGGTGAAACTGCCAGCCAGTCCCGAGACGGCGTATGAGCACACGGTTCTCTATGTGACCGTGACTGACGCGGTGCTGATCCCCGCTGTGGGCGAGGTCGCGGGTTTGGAGCTTGAATCACTCAGCGAGTTGAAGGCACTATTGTCGAGTCCCAATGGCGGCAATCTGACGCCTCCGTTTCGAGAGCTCTTGAAGTGGTGGCTCGCGAATCCTCATGACGAAGGATTGAGGGCCACCACCTGTTTCAATCGGGGATGAGTCGCGTGGGCTTGAGAGCCGTTTCACAACCTCTCTTCAGTGAACTCATGAGCGGTCAGCCGTCAGCTTTCAGCAGTCAGCCAGAAGGTTTGTTTCGGCTACTGGCTGACCGCTGACCGCTGATGGCTTAGACTGAAGACCAATTCTGAACATGCTCTAGCCCATGCGAAATGAACGAGCTCCGTCGATCGCGTGGGCGATACTTCACGCGGCCCGAGATGATCAGTAGCTGCCCCTCGCTAGAGGGCAGGCCCGCGAGCCAATTCGCCCACGTTCTGGCGAAACGTGGCGACATCGGAATGCCTCACTTCTGCCCGCGTGGACTAAAGCGCACGCGACTTAAAAATCGCCTCAGCACTGGGTTGATACCTATTTCCCCGCATCTTGAATACACCACAGATGCTGATGCGTTCGGAGGAAGATCTCGCCGTCAGAGATGGCCAGTGAGGCGAGCGTCCGCTCCGGGATGCTGTTGCGAGCCAGTACCTCCAACTTGGGCTTGGCGGCGAAGACCACGGTCTCCCCGTCCAGACTCGTCGTGTAGAGCCGGTCGCCGACATGCACGAGACTGGCCCATGTCCCTCCGGTCAGGCGTTCGGTCCACAGCGTCTCTCCGGTTTTCCAGTCGATGCACTGAGCGGTACCTGGCTCATTCACGACGTAGACATAGTCACCGACGATGACGCCGGAGCCGATCCGTTGCGGTCCGCGCGGATGCCGCCACAGTCGGTGTGAGGCGGTCACATCGGTGCCCGCAGTCGTCACGTCCGCCGGTGATCGCAGCCCCATCCACGCTCCGCTGAACCCGCACATCGCCACGATTACCTCATCATTCACCAGCGGATTCGTGTAGACCAGCTTGTCCGTCGAGTCATCCTTGAACAGCCCCTGACACGACCAGAGCAACTTCCCCGTCGCCGGTTCATATGCCTTGATCGCCCCCGGCCAGCTGAGCAGCAACTGGTCCTGCTGGCCGATCCGGGCGATGACGGGAGTACTCCATGAGCCGATCCATTCCTTGTTCCCTTTGTCGCCGAGTAGTCCGCCCGGTTCATCGGCTCGCCACGCCTCTGTGCCGTCCGTCAGGTGGAAGGCGAGCAGCGCTTGTCGCTCTCCTGGACCGAAGTTCAGGAACACCATGTCGCCCGCGATTACCGGAGAGGAAGCTGTGCCCCAGATGTGATGCGCGGGGCCGAGGTCGCGGTGCCAAAGTTGTGTGCCGTCGAAGTCGTAGCAGGCGATCCCCGCCGACCCGTGGGAGACAACGACCCGCTCGCCGTCGGTGACTGGCGAGGCGGCACAGAACGGGTTCGTGCTGTGGGTCGGCTCGGGTTGGTCGTACTTGATCGTCTTCGTCCAGCGGGTCGTTCCGTCGCTCTTGTTCAAGCAGATCAGTGAGCGCCGGGTCCCCTTCTCGGTCGCCTGCGTCAAGAAGATGCGATCGCCCCAGATGATGGGGGTGGAGTTCCCTGGCTCGGGCAGCGGCACCTTCCACTTGACGTTCTTGCCAGCCGACCACGTCAGGGGGACAGCTGTCTCGCGACACTCGCCGTTTGCCAGAGGACCACGCCAGGCGGGCCAGTTATCAGCCTGACTCGCTGAAGGCCACAGGCCGCCCCAGATGGCAACGGCGACCAGAAGAAGTGAGAGCTGAGTTCGCATGGGGATCTCCGAGAAGGGGCGCGTTCTGAACGTGCCCCGATGTGTCGCCTTTTTCTCCGAAAAAGGACGGTGATGTGCAGAGCAAAAGGCGACACAGTAACGCGATAAACGGCCCCCCGATCTCTACGGCGTCAGCTTCCCGACTGTCAGCCCCGGCCAGTCATCCGTGCGGAACGGGTAGGCTGGCAGGTACATGTCGCTGTACAGGGTGCCCGTCGGATTGTCGGCCCAGTTGTAGCGTACGGCGACTGGCTCTTTGATGTCCGGATGCGAGACCTCGACGCTGTCTTCGTCAAGGATCTTGGCGTTGCCCCAGACCCACTTCTTGTCGGCCCCGGCGATCGCGAACCCGCTCAGCGGTTCGCCGTAGTAGGAGACCAGCTTGCGACCCGAGGTGTCGAAGTCGACGACGCACTTACCGGCTTGAATCTTCACGGCCTTGTAAACCGGGCCGCTGCGGACGATGCCTTTCATCCCGTAGTCGTTGACCAGAGCCAGCCGGGCCAGCCGCTTGGCGACGTTCTGCTTGTCCTTCGGATGGATGTCCTTGGCGGCTCCGATGTCGATGATGCAGGCCGCCCCGACATTCGGGATGGCTGAGCCTGTCAGCATCTGGGCCTCGCGGAGTTCGGCCCACTCGCTCTCGCCGGGTTCGGTGGTCTTCGCCTTATGGTTCGCCAGCTGCACTTGGTAGAACGGGAAGTCCCCCTGGCCCCAGTCCTCGCGCCAACTCTGAATCATCGCGGGCATCAGCTTGCGGTAGCTGGTAGGCTCGGCCCGCGTTCGATTCGCCTTGATACCAAATCGCGCCCTTGATGGCATAGGGGGTCAGCGGTGCGATCATGGCGTTGAACAGCACGCTCGGGTTGTGGCTGTTGGTCGATGGATTTCCGGGATCGCGGGGACGCTGGGGTTGGGGTTTGTCTTCGGCTTTGGCCTGGGCGACAGCGGCCTCCCACTTGGTGATCGCCTCAGCATGTTTGGCTTTGGCCTCTTCCGGGTTGTAGGTCTTGATCCGCTCGGCCCAAGTGTCGACGATCGGCTTCAGGTCCGCATCGCCTTCGAGGTTGTCTCGCTCGGTCCACGACTCTGCGGGTGTGCCGCCCCACGCGGTCTGGATGATCCCGACCGGGACATCGAGCGTCTCATACAACTGGCGTCCGAAGAGGTACGCCACCGCCGAAAAGCCGGGGACGTTCTCGGGAGTACAGGTCTTCCACTCGGCCCTCACATCGTCTTGCGGCTCCAGGGCCGTGACGTTCGGCACCTGAAACAGCCGAATCCCCGACTGCCCGGTAGCAGCCGCTTCGAGGTCGGAGTCGAGCGTGTTGTTGAGCGCCCACTGCATGTTGGACTGACCAGAGCAGACCCAGACCTCGCCGACGAGGACGTCCTCGAACGTGATCGTGTTGGTGCCCGCCACCGTCAGTGCCGCTGCGTCTCCGACCGACAGAGCGGCCAGCTTGACCGACCACTTCCCCTTGTCATCGGCCTTGGCTGTCAGCTTCTGATCGCGAAATGTGACGGTGATGTCCTCACCCACATCCGCCGTGCCCCACACCGGCACCGGCTGGCCCCGTTGCAGCACCATGTGACTGCCAAACACGGACGGCAACTTGACAGCTGCGTCCGCGACGCGGGTCGCGTAGAGAGCTGCGACGCAAACCAAACCTGTGCCCCAACGCATACGATTACTCCTGATGGCGAGCCTTGCATTCAGACGGCCCCGCCGTCCCTCTCGCATCAGAGTAGATCGATTGACGGTGGAGGGCAAGGAGCGACAGAGCGATCTCCTGATTGGACAGGGGCGGAGTCGCGTGGGCTTTAAGTGCGGCCACGCACTGTGGGGAGGCTGGAGATTTGGATGATCCGAACTCTTGGGGATTCCAGAGGGACTGACGGCAGATGGTTTACGGAGGATCTGGCTCCGATGGCCAATGTGCCGATCCTGAAAGTGGCCTCTGGCCGAGATCCCCAGTCAGGCCAGTCGGGGCTCTCCCCTGTGTGTGCATCCGAAAAGCCGGCAGAGTTTCATCACCGGCACCGGAAGAACATGGGTTCTGGAACACAGCGGAACAGGAAATCCCTCGGTCCAGAGTCTCGGAAATTGGAAACGCAGAGGGCACAGCGCGGCATCGCCGCAACGCAAGTGATCTGCCGCACGCGGACTCTGACAACTCGTCGTCTGCCCCCGCCTCGTCGAACAGCCTGATCGGCGGGGATCAAATCTGTGAGAATCTGTGCCATCTGTGTACGAACTCCCCCCCTAGAGAGGAGGCTTACCCAGGGGAGGAGTGGTACACAGATTTCACAGATTTGCACAGATTTCAGAGCCTGGGCGGCGGCGGTTGCGGCGGGTGGCAGGTGTCGGCGTGGGGGCAG
>JAYTCW010000296.1:0-3583 GCA_043736295.1 Planctomycetota bacterium
TTCGACCGTGACCCGGAAGTCAACATGGTGATGCTTGCAGACTGCATCGAGCAACTGGCTCATGTCCGCCAGAATCTTCCGCAGGTCGCCCGGTTCCGCCGGTCGTGCCTGCGGCATCCCTAGCGAAAGCATCGCCGTCACCTGCTCCTGTGTCAGCTCCAACTGCTGACGAGCCACAGCCAGACTCTCCTCTTTGTCACCAAGCGGACACCGCCGTTGATGGAGCTGGACTGCCAGCTTGGCACCGGTGATCGAGTTCCGCAGCGTGTGAACCAGCCCCCCGGTCAGCTGGGCCAGCAGTCGCAACCGCTCGGTTTGAGCGATCTCCCGCTCAAAGCGTTCCATACGCTCGGCAAGTTGATTCGCCGTAGCTTGGAGTTCCTGTAACTCATCGAAGGGGCCAGAGAGTGGCTGCGCGGCATAGCGGTGCGAGGCCATCTCGGACAATTGATTCTGGACCCGCTTGAGGCGCTGTACGACGCGCTGTGACAAGGCTGCCGAAATCAGCAACACGACCACCGCTGCCGCCACACACAGCCACGTCACCGTCTCCACCAGTTGCGACTGAGTCTGCCAACCACTTCGCCGGAGTCGCAGTAACAGCAGCTCGCGGTCCCCCACGGGAGGCATCTGCTGAGCGCGCGCGATGTGGTAGAGCTGACCTTGCCAAGGAATCTCCGGCCCGGCCAGCTGAGACACTGACAGAGCGGAAAACCCGGAGAGTGTCGTGCCCTGCAACTGCCCCTGTTGCAGGACGACCACCTCGGCCCCGGTGAGAACTTTGAGTCTCGTCAGCACCGCGTCATTCAGCGGAAAGTTTGCAATGGCGAGCGTCCTGGCTTCGGCGGTCAGTTGCTCGTCACGTTCCCGCTCGATCTGCCGAATCGCCGTCGCCACGGTAATGACAGTCGTGACCACAATCGCGCTGAGCGAGAGCAGGACAAAGGGGACCAGGATCTGAAGCCGCAGGGTCCAGCGCACAGCTTGGGGCTCTTGGACTCGATACGAGGAACATCCAATTCGGATGGGAATCACTGGGCCAGCGATTTGGGCCAGAGCATCAATGAGGTGCGGCGATCGATGACGACACTGGTCTCCCAACGAAAAAACTCTCCGGAAGTTTTCCGGAGAGTTTGATCGATGAGGGCTTGATCAGTCCGGGCGAGTGACCGCCCGTTGGACTAGATCATTTCCTTCAGCTTCTTGAGAGCGCGAACCTTGACAACCTTGCGGGCTGGCTTGGCCTTGATGACGATCTTCTCGCCGGTGCGAGGATTGATTCCATCCTTGGCAGGAGTCGCCTTCTTCAAAGTGACCTGGATCTTGAGGAGACCTGGCAGGGCGAAGACACCGGGTCCCTTCTTGCCCAAGCTGCTGCTGATGAGGGCTTCGACTCCGTCCAGAATCGCGACAACATCCTTCTTGACGAGTCCGGTGGACTCGGCGAGAGAAGTGACGATTTCGGACTTCGACATCGGCTTTGGCTTGTCGGATGCGGCGGCTGCTTTGGCCATCTTTGCTCCTTGGAAATGGCGGTGGGGAATTGCCCAGAGGGCGTGTGTGAGCTAAGTAAAACACTCATATTTCGAGTTGTCAATCAGCAGACAGGTACAAAACCCTCGAAAAACACTGGAATTCCCAAAGTTTCTGGGGTCTGGCTCCCAAAAACCGAGTCCATGATGCGGTCATGTGCATGCAAACGGTTTCCAAGAAGGCAGCGGCCCATAGAGTTTTCGACACTTCTCGCTGAAGTCGACAGAGTCTGCCGAGTTTCCCCGCCGATGCCCGCGCACACTGCAATTCCTTCACGGTGACAGGAGCGGGTTGTGGTCCACAGATTTCACAGCACGGCGGAGCCGCAACCCAACGGGATGTCGACAGCCGGAAAACCATTCCTTATCAAGCTGACCTTGCACCGCAAAGGGGTCGACACATCACATCCCAGGGTCGCGACCACCAGTCGCGCACCCTGGGACAAGACGCCTCGCGGAGACGAACCCTGAAGGGGTTCTACACCTCGCGGACGGATGTGCAACCCCTTCGGGGTACAGAGGTCTTCAGGCCACCGGACATTTGCGCAGCACGCAAACATTCTTGGGGTGAGTCGTACAGATGCGACGCCAGCAGGGGCGGTGATGGCGGGTAGCAAATATCTCCACTCTCCTCTGAAATCTGTGCCAATCTGCGAAATCTGTGTACCAATCCTCTGTCTGGGGCGAGAGGTTTCAGGGACGAGGCGATGGACTCTCGCTCGATGTGCCAAGTGCTTCGTGAGAGGCTGTCGGCTGGGGCGAGGAGTGTCCGATTTAACCCTCCAGATTCCAGAGGTGCAGTGGCAGCTGCACTGCTCGAAAGCATCGACAAGATGACGTGTTCGACAAATCTCCCCGTAGCGTGGGCTTTAGCCCACGCGAGAGAGTGATCCCAGTAAAAGCGAGGTCGCACCCCCCTTTCGTGGAATACTCCAAAACGGGCCATACTGCCATTTCCGCCGGTCCGCTGTGGGGAATCGTGCTGCCGTGGCTGGGGACGTTGCCAAAACTCGCCAGCCTGTCACAATGCGGCAGTCGATTCCCGCGAGCGAGGCTCACGGGACTCGCTGAGGGTGTTTACACACCACCGATTCATGTCGCCTTTCGCTCCGCGAAAGGGCGTCCTTTTGCGGAGCAAAAGGCGACACTCCAGGGACCATCCAGACCATGTCAGTTGATCACGTAGAACCTGCCGTCGATGGGGCTGTCCTGGGGATCGATCCGAGCGAGCTGCAGGAGTGGTTCGAGTCGCTCGATGATGTGATTCATCGTTACGGTCCAGAGCGGGTCCAGCAACTGCTGGTGAATTTGCAGGAGCGGGCCTACCACAAAGGAGTGATGATCCCCTTCGTGGCGACCACTCCGTACATCAATACAATTGGGACTGTCGATCAGCCGCGCTATCCGGGCAATCTGGAGATCGAGCGGAAGATCAAGAGCTACATCCGCTGGAACGCCATGGCGATGGTCCTGCGGGCGAACAAGAAGACCTCGTGGGACGCGGACGAAAACCGGGCGATGGAGGGCGGCGTCGGCGGGCACATCTCGACCTATGCGTCGTCAGCCACGCTGTATGAAGTCGCCTACAACCACTTCTTCCGGGGCCGCACTGCCGACCACACCGGCGACATGGTCTATTTTCAGGGGCACGCCTCGCCGGGGATGTACGCGCGCGCGTTCCTCGAAGGCCGACTCGATGAGGCAAAACTCGAACACTTCCGCCAGGAAAGCGTACGCGGTGAGGGGCTGTCTTCGTACCCACACCCCTGGTTGATGGAAGACTTCTGGCAGTTCCCGACCGTGTCGATGGGGCTGGGGCCGATCTGCTCGATCTATCATGCCCGGTTCCTGCGCTACCTGCAGCATCGCGGCATCCTCGACACCAGCAAGTCGCGGGTCTACTGCTTCGTCGGGGACGGCGAAGTCGACGAGCCAGAAACCCTCGGTGCGATCACCCTCGCCAGCCGCGAGAAGCTCGACAACCTCGTGTGGGTCGTGAACTGCAACCTCCAACGGCTCGACGGACCGGTGCGCGGCAACGGCAAGATCAT
>JAYTCW010000297.1:0-6123 GCA_043736295.1 Planctomycetota bacterium
GGGGTTGGGGGTTGGGGGTTGGGGGTTGAGGGTTGGGCAACCGAGAGGAGGGGGGATCCAGTCGGCATTCTTTCTTTCACTCAACGCTCAACCCTCAACGATCCTCCCAAAGAAAAACCCCGGCCAATTTGACCGGGGTGGATTCTATTCGCGGGCCGTCACACGGCTGCAACAACACCAAGCGGCGGTGTTATTCCGCAGCTGCGGGAGCGGCTTCGGCCTCAGCGGGAGCTTCGGCAGCGGCAGGCTCGGGCTTGACGCGCTCTTTGGGAGCGGTGAGGGGAGCCGCTGCCTTGGATTCGCCCCAGCGGTTGTTTTCGAACTTGTCCATCAGGACAGCGACCTTTTCGCTCGGCTGAGCACCGACCGACAGCCAGTACTTGATGCGGTCGAGCTTCATGGTGACGCGCTTCGACTTGTCCTTGACCATGGGGTCATAGGTGCCGACTTCTTCGATCGCCTGGGCGTCCCGTGCCTTGCGCTGATCGATGATGCAGATGCGGTAAAAGGGGCGGTGGGTCCGGCCCATTCTCTTCATTCGAATTCGAACTGTCACACGAATCTCCCGACGGTGACCTCGAATCGAGGCACCAAACCCTTGACCAAACCAGATCAAACACACTTCCGCAGACCAAGCGAACCAACCACGACACTCAACGCTTCTTGTTACGTTTGCGAGCGTCCTTGGCCTGCTTGCGCTCCTTCTTCTTCTGGTCGCGAACCTCGTCACGCATGACGGGTCCACGCACAGATCGCTGCTTTTCGCTGGGCATCATTGCTCCCGGTTGGAGCATTGACTGCACGTCGCCCATGGCACGCATCTTGTCCACCATCGACAAGCCAGCCATCTGCTTCATCATCCCCGACATCGATTTGAACTGTTTGAGCAGTTCACTGATCTCGACAGGGTCCGTACCACTCCCGGAGGCGATCCGGTGGCGGCGCGAACGGTCAATTTTGTCAGGATTTCTGCGTTCGTCAAGCGTCATCGACCGAATCATCGCTTCGATTCGCTTCAGATCCTTATCCGGGTCCATTCCATCGAACTGATCCAAGGCCGCCGCCACCTGCCCCATCCCAGGAATCATCTTCAGCAGGCTCTTCATCGAACCCAATTTTTTCATCTGCTGCATCGAGGCCAGGAAGTCATCCAGCGTGAACTTCCCCTTCAGCATCCGCTCCTGTTGCTGCTCGATCTCGTTCGCATCGAGTTTATCTTGAGCCAACTCCAGGAGAGTCGCCACATCCCCCTGCCCCAGAATGCGTTGTGCCATTCTGTCGGGATGGAACGGCTGAAGCTTATCCAGCTGTTCGCCGGTCCCGATGAACTTAATCGGCACCCCGGTAACGGCCTTGACCGAGAGGGCCGCCCCCCCGCGCGTGTCCCCGTCGAGCTTCGTCAGGATCACCCCGTCCAACTCCAGAGCGTCGTTAAACGCCTTCGCACTGCGGACCGCGTCCTGCCCCGTCATCGCATCGCAGACCAGAAATGCCTGGTGCGGCATCAATTTATTGTCGATCTCGATCAGTTCTTTCATCAGACCGTCATCGACGTGCAACCGACCGGCGGTGTCGAGGATCAGGATGTTGCAACCCTGCTTCTCTGCCGCCTTTCGTCCGTTCAGGCAGACCTTCACCGGGCTGGAGTTCGCCGGATCTTCCGAGTACACCGGCACCCCAATCTGCTCGCCGATCACGCGCAGCTGTTCGATGGCGGCGGGTCGCTGGAGGTCGGCGGCCACGAGCATGGGCTTAGCCCCCTGCTCTTTCAGCATTTTGGCGAGTTTGCCGCAGGTGGTGGTCTTCCCCGACCCCTGCAACCCGCACATCATCAGGACGGTCAACTCGCCGCGACGCATCTCAATCGAGTGGTCGACCGGCCCCATCAGGTTAATGAGTTCCTGGAACACGACCGAGATAATCTGCTCGGTCGGGTTCAGCGACTTGAGGACTTTCTCCCCAACCGCCTCTTCCGTGACCTTGTCGCAGAAGGATTTGGCCACGTCGTAATTGACGTCCGCCTCGAGCAGGGCCTGCCGAACCTTGAGCATCCCCTCGCGAATATTCCCTTCGCTCAGCTTGCCGCGAAACATGCTGCCGAGCGATTCGGTGAGCGACTTCGTAATGCCTTCGAGCATGGAACGACTGCCTGAACGTCTGAGACCGGCGAACCGGATGTGCCAAGGGAAGCCCGCATTCTACGGAACGAAGGGGAAGTGCAACAGTGTTGCCCCGTAGGAGTCCAGCATGTGCGTGCGTCTCCAACGTCGGTGGACCGAGAGGTCGCCAGGTCTTCGACCCCCACGGGGTCTCGTCTCATAGCCCAGGGTCGGCCGCGTAGCGGAAGACTCTGGGTGAAGGAATCCCGTTTTCCATCAACCCCAACGGGGTTGCGTCCCACGCTTGACGCAACCCCGTTGGGGTTGGAACTCGCGTCATCGATCGCCCACCCAGGGTGTCCCGCTGCGCGGGCAACCCTGGGCTACGAGGCGTGACCCCTTCGGGGTCGGGGCACCGACGATTGAGATGCACACACTCCAGCCTGCAAAGTTGCGGCCAGCGGCGGACGTGAGTCCGTCGTGCAGTTCGGCGCACAAGGGCTGACGGCCACGGCTTCCCAGGTGTAAAACCCTGCGAAATTCTAAACAACGGTGGCCTCTTCAGGCCCGAAGGGTCGGTCGTTCCACCAGCCAGGGCTGAAGGCCCTGGTCTTCGGCTCGGACGAGTCCCAAGGCCCAACGGGCCGACCATTCGTGTACTCACCGAGCGAGAGACCCCAGCGAATGGCCGGGCTTTCAGCCCTCGAATTACTGCTGACGCCGCATTCCAGGGCCTTCAGCCCTGGCTGGGAGAACGGATGGCCTTTCAGGCCGGAAGAGTGGCGAATTCAGGGTGTTTTCCACCTTGGAAGCCGTGGGACTGACCGTACAGGGGCCCGACCAGACGCTTCAACCTCTCCCCCAGTGAGCCGATGCGTCTTTCAGGGGGTGCCTTCTCCATTGGCCAACTCCGCAGCTGTGATGCGCTGGAACGGCTGGCGTTCGCCGCCGAGCAAGTCCTCGATCGCCTGTAACATCGCCATCGCCTCGGCCAACACGACGCCGACGGGCTTGGACTTGGCGTTGGCCAGGTACGGGATGTCGCGGGCCAGTTTGAGGAGCTGGTCGCGCGCGGTGGTGTCGATTGATCTGTCTGGCACAGTATGTTGACCTCTTAGCGATTTGACTCGACAATCAATTTGGATTGATGGCACTTCAGACTGGACGGTAAGACTATGGAACCGTGGATGCAGGAGGAGATCGATCAGCTCATATCAGAGCACGGTACTGTTCCACCGCCTTGGGTCATGTACAACGAACACCCATACAGCATGCGTTGGCGAATGGGTGACGGCGAAGGCCATATGATGGTCTGGTGGGAGTGGTGGCCAAAGCAAGAGTTCACTGAGCAACAAAAGATCGATTTCTTCCGCAGGTGGCCGCCACCACATTGTTGGCTTGCTTTCCTGATCGAAGCAGTGTGGGGAATCGACACCTTTGAGGAACGCGACAAACTCTCTCCGTACTTTGAGCTCACAAGTAAGCTGGGATTCGGAACACAACAGGACTACGAGCAAGACTTGGACGATCCCAAGTGGCATGAGCAATAAGGCATCGAGGAATTTCCCGGCACAAACTCCTCCGGCCTCGGAGCCGAACTGATCTTCCTTGGTTCAACCGGGCCAGTGGCCCACTTCAGGACCGCCTCGTACCAGGGCCGGAGCACCAGCGGGACGATGTCGTCCACGGGAAAGCCTTGGTCGACCAGTTCGTCCCAACACTGCCGGGCGAGTTCGACTGCCTGATGCTTGCCGCGAGCCAAGGTTGCATTGATGTCGTGCCCCTCGCGAGAGACGATCTGCTCGCTGTCCATCCTGGGATCGCCAAACATGAACGACGACGGCACATCGACCTCGGCCATCTGACGTTCTGCTTTGCGCCGGGTGCCACTGTCATCAGAGCATCCGCCAGTGACTGAGGCGTGAAAAGTGGGGGGAGACTGGCGGTCGCATTGGGCCGCCAGTGCGGACGCGATCAACTCATCACCCGATATTCGAATACCGATGGAAAGCGGGCGGGCCTCACAAAAGTCGCCAGCCGTGGATTCTGCCCCCTCGCCCCGCAATCGGCTTGACCCCCGGGGAACAGCGTCGCTGCGGGAGAGAGGGGGCCATCTCGCCCGTTCTGAGCCCCTCACCCCGGCCCTCTCCCCACAGCCATGTCCTCTCTGAAAGTCTCACCGCCAGTGGGGAGAGGGGGCAGAGGAAGCCAGCTGCCGACTTCTCGGATGCACACATGCTGCGCTGCGCGATGCCTGTGCGGCATATCTTCAGGTTCCGTGCCTCAGTACGATGGATGGATGTTGTCTCCGGTTCCTCACCTCGCAGGAGATTTGACGAATGCCCCTTTGGTGTCGAATCATTTTGCAGTGCCTGTTGGTGGGCATGGCTGGCCCAGATGCCCGCGCTGAACAGCTGGTCCCGCAACTGCGTCGTCCGGTCGATGCCGTTTGGCTCGATCCCGGGCGGGTGTTGCTGACGGCGAACTCTCGGTCGGGAAGCCTGAGCGTGGTCGACGTGGGCCGCTTGTTGGTGGTGAGCGAGGTGATGATCGGCGGTCAGCCGGTGGCGTTACTCCCCCTCTCGGCGAACCGGCTGGCGGTCATCGATCATTCGGCGAACACTCTGCGGTTCCTGAAAGTGAGTCGCGATCCGTGGGCGGTCTCGGTCGAGACGGAGTTGCCGCTACTGCGGGGGCCTAACTCGATTGCACTGGTGGATGGGGACGTGAGTGATCCTGCCCGGGAGGGCGAGGCTCCTGCCGAGCCGCAACGTGGGGAGGGTATCGCTCCTGGCTCGCAGCTCAGCGGGAGCTTCGCCCTCCCGGCCACCGACCACGCCACGCGAGTCGTCTCGGTGGCCAGCCTGTGGGACCGCTCGCTGGAGAAGATCGAACTCGACCTCTCCGGCGAAACAGCGACTGAGGTCGGTCGACTGCAAGTCCAGTTGTCGTTTGCTCCGCGCGAGCAGTTGGTGCTCCCTGGTGGAAAGAAGCTGCTGGTGGCGGACAACCATGCGGGGAAGCTGGCGGTCATCGACATCGAGAGTTGGACAATCGATGCCATCCGCCCTCTGAATGCTCACAACATTCGCGGGCTGGCGTTGAATGCGGAGCGAGATGCGGTCCTCATCGCGCATCAGATTCTGAACCAGCAAGTCACGACCGGCCATGATGCGGTCCGCGATGGGACGCTGATGCAGAACGTCGTCCGTGTGGTCCCGCTGGCCAAGCTCTACGACCCGCAGGCCCTGCTCCCGGTGCATGTGCGGACGATCTTCCTCGGGCGGGCGTCCGATGGAGCCGCCGACCCAGCCGACATCGTGCATGACTTCGAAGGGAACCTGTGCGTGGCCCTCGCCGGGGTCGACGAGATGGCCCTCGTGTCCTCCAAGGGGATCGAGAAGCAACGCCCGATGGTCGGTCGCCGACCGACCAAGATACTCCCCTGCCCTGACCGCCCCGAGGTTCTGGTTGTCAACACATTTGGCGATTCGCTCACACTGGTCAACACCAGCCAAGCCCGCGTGCGGCGCGTGATCTCCCTCGGCCCGCAACCCGAACTCACTCGCGCTGAGCGCGGCGAACTCCTGTTCTTCGATGGCCGCGTCTCTTTCGAAAACTGGATGAGCTGTCACAGCTGCCACACCGATGGGCATGCGAATGGGCTGCTGTCTGACACGCTGGGGGACGGTACTGCGGGGACGCCGAAGCGAGTGCAGACTCTGCTGGGCACTCGCGATGCGAACCCGTGGGGCTGGACCGGTGAGGTGCGGGAGCTGCACGAACAGGTCTCGAAGTCGATCCGCAGCACGATGCAAGGCCCGCCCCGCCCAATGACGCAAGTGATCGACCTCGTCTCCTACCTGCACACGCTCTCCCCTGCCCCGCCGCTGCTCCCCGCGACCGACGACCCGGTGGATCGCACGCTGCTCGAGCAAGGCCGCAAGGTCTTCGCTTCGGCGGGCTGCGTCCGCTGTCACATCCCGCCGCTGACCTACACCACCGACAGCACCTTCGATGTCGG
>JAYTCW010000298.1:0-2573 GCA_043736295.1 Planctomycetota bacterium
AGTGCTGACCATGAAGACAGTTCCAATGACGACCAAAAGAACCGCCGCAGGCGGTCTTCTAGAACATCCGACCCACGGCGCAAAGTGCGTCTCGCACTCTACCGCCACTACTGTACAAGACTCACCTTGAGTCAATTTTCCCATTCCCGGTAGAGTCCCGGTTGACGTTCTGTTCATGTGGACATGATGTCTGTATCGAAGCGTGCTTCTGAAGGATCGGGAGCTGTGGACTACCAGTTCGGATCGCTGGGAAAAACCTGTGCGGCCAGCGGAAAGCCGTTGTGCCCTGGGGACCGGTGCGTCTCGGCCTTGGTCGAGCAACCGGGCCGACTGGTGCGGCTGGACTTTCTGGAGGCCCACTGGACCGGTGAGCCGCCTCAGACTGTCGGGACGTGGCGTTACCAAATCCCCGAAGCCACAGCTCAGCAACAACGAATACTCGACACCGACACGCTGTTTCGCTTCTTTGAGCAACTGACAGAGGATGCCAATCCGGGGCAGGAGCGGTTGCGGTATGTGCTGGCGCTGTTCCTGTTACAGCGTCGCCGCTTGAAGCTCGAAGGCTCTCGGCAAGAGGGGAAGCAAGAGTATCTGGTGTTCCACGGCCAGCGCGGCGAAGGCCCGTACGAGGTGGTCGACCAGCAGCTGTCTGCGAACGAGATGGCTGCCCTGCAAGCGGAGTTGGCGACCCGACTCCAGACCGACTGGGGGCAGGCCGCATGACTGAGATCACTCGACACGTTAATCACTCTCAAACGCCGATCCAAGACGATTCGTTCGCACCAGGAAGTGCTTGTATGCCAGAGACCGCACTTCTTTCCGAGGCGAGGCCACCCATCACCGTAGTGTGGGCTTTAGCCCACGTTTCCCGCGATGCATCGCACCCGCGCGGGCTCAAGCCCACGCTACGGGGCCTGCGTCTGGGAATGTTTCTACTGGCCAGCTGCGTGCTGCTGGTCAATTGCGGCTGTCCTTCAATGAATATCTGGGAGCATAAGCCGAAGCTCTCGAAGGTCGACCCGCCGTTGTCCTGGACGGCAACTCCTGATGAAATCCTTGCGAAGGTCAATCAAAACGCTTACAGCGAGTTCTCCCCGGAAGGACTGAAGTCCTATCGCTGTGACGATGTTCGCGTGCGGATGCAGGGGATCCCGGCCCCGATGCGAGCCTCCATGGTGGTCGAGGCCCCACGAAATCTGCGGCTGCGGGTGGCCCATCCCCTCACGGGGGGTGAGGCTGTCGACATTGGCTCGAATGAAGAACGGTTCTGGATGTGGGCCAAGGAGTCTCAGCCCGCCAACGTCTTGGTCTGCTCGCACGATCAGATTGCCGTGGCGAGCCAGGTGACCTCGCTTCCACTCCCGTTTCGACCCGACTGGTTGATGGAAGTTCTAGGAGTGACCCCGATCTCGGGCAGCAAGTACGAGGTTCATCGCGCGAAGCCGAAAAGCCCGATTGCCGAACTGGTTTCCGTGCAGCACACTGCGGACCAGAAAGTCCGCCGGATTGTGACGGTCAATACGGTGTACGGAGTCGTGCTGGAACACCGTGTCGAATCGCTGGAGGGCCAGATGATCGCCCAAGCGAAGCTCTCCAATCACTGGCGCGATCCCGAGACGCGGTTGATCCTGCCCAGAACGATTGCCATCGATTGGCCCGCAGCCGATCAGCATCTGGCTTTGACCCTGGAACTCAACACGGTCGAGTTCAATCCCGCCACCGCGTCACTCGCCATGTGGCAGGTGCCCCGCATGTCCGACTACCCCGAGTTTGATCTCGGGGAGTACGCGATCCGGCAGCTGGGCCATTCCGGGAAAGGGATGGCCTCCAAACCGGGACAGGATCAGAAACCGGGAGCCCGCCCAGGACGCACCCGCCTGGAAGATGATCCGGACGAACTCGAAGCGCCCGATGCTTTCGGCGTGGCCGACTCGCAAGCGGAGTCGTGGCAGGAGGATGAGTCTCTGCAGCCGATCGATCGCCCCATCCGCAGCGCTGCTCTGAGTCAGGAGGAGCAATCTTCCGCCCAGCCAGAGCGTGAGTTGTTCGAGGACGAAGTCATCGAAGAGGTTCCCGCCGCGAGCGAGCCCGCCGCCGCCCGTCCATTCCCCGGCGGCCTGTAAGCCGAACAGACCGGTCAGATGACTTACCGTAGAATGGACCCCTAGGTCCATTCCGCCCGGACCTAGGGGTCCAGGCTACGGGGCCTTCCCACTGGACGCTCGTATGAAACTGCGGGACACTTCAGGCAACCTGCGGTTGACAGGCGCCTCCTGCCGATACGATAACTGAGGAACTCAAGATGGTTCCCAAGTCGGCTGGAATGAGAAGTGAACCGATGAACAACCCGCCTCGCCCCTGTATTGGTCCCGTGAAACGCCGGGAATTCCTCACAGCTGGAATGCTGGGATTGGGGGCGATGGGCCTGCCGGATTTGCTGCGCTGCCGGGCGGATGCTGCAACGGCGGGCCAGTCGGTGTCGGAAGAGACCGCGATCATCTTTGTGTGGATGCCAGGTGGGCCGCCGCACATGGATATGTACGATATGAAGCCGAATGCGCCGATCGACTACC
>JAYTCW010000299.1:0-2323 GCA_043736295.1 Planctomycetota bacterium
ACCAGATCGGCCAGCTTCCCTTCCTCCACCGATCCGACGTCTCGCTCCTTCCCCATAAAGATCGCCGCGTTGAGCGTCGCGATTCGGATGACCGCGACCGCCGGAATGACCTTGTAGGCGAGAACACGCGTCGGAGCACCGTCTGGAAGAGGAGGCTGGTCGAGGTGACTCATAGTAGGACCTCCCGATCCCGGCTCGCCGGATTGACCGAATTCCCAAACCCCGACAACAGTACGACCGGCTACCTCAAGACAAGCTCAAGAATCCGCCGACCTCAACCCGCTCGTCAACCCACGGGGAACGTCTCATGCACGGGCCCTGCCGACCTATCAGTAGTAGTAGTAGTTGCACGGTTGACACGGGCTTTATTGCTTACTATCGTCTGAATGCTTGATTCTGCTCGTGAGCCGACCCGCGCAACGAGGATGACACGTTATGCAAAGAACAGCGGTGGCCATCTTGCTGATGGGAATCTTGGGATGTACCGAGGTGGGTTCAAAGATTGTTGCTGACGGTACCGTCTCGCCACTATCAGTACAAGTTGTTGGCCCGCTCAATCGAGCCGACTCGATTGGCGTCGTCAGGCAGATCGCCCGGGCATTGGCGATCGCGCTTGCCGACTCTGCCTTGCGGCTGGAGTTTGCGGACGCAATGTCGCGCAGCTCGGCTAACGAAGGGAAGATTCACCTCCAACGATTCCTCCAGGGTTCCGGCCGTTCCCTCGCGTCGAGAATTGAGTCGAGGATAGGTGCCCAGGCTGGCTCGCTGAGCAGCTCGGCTTCGAGCATTCAAGACCTGGAAGTGTACTTGCCGATCTCGGCCCAGCGAGCCGCGTGGCATGGGGACTCCAGAATTGTCGTCGCGGGCTTCACAGAGTCTGAGGATGAACTCAGAGCTAGGGAAGCTCTGCAAAAGGGTTGACGAGGTGGCGATATTGCATTGGGTTCGCCTCTTTCAACGCGGAGAAGCCGATGGGCACGCAGCGCACGTTTGCCTCAGTGGCCTGGCAGCAGAAAGGGAAGATCACCCGGCGAGAGCGATTTCTGGCGGAGATGGACGCGGTGATTCCCTGGCCCCAGCTCGAAGCGTTGATCGCGCCGCACTACCCCACGGCGGGGCGCGGTCGTCGGCCTCATCCGATGCGGACGATGTTGCGCCTGTACTGCGTCCAGCAGTGGTTTAATCTCTCGGATCCGGCGGCGGAGGATGCGCTCTACGATAGCGAGTCGATTCGGCGGTTCGTCGGGGTGGAGTTGGCGGACGACGCCCTGCCCGACGAAACCTCCATTTTGCGGTTCCGGCATTTGCTCGAACGGCACCAGCTGACCGCCCAGCTCTTCGCCGCCATCCGAACGTTGCTGGAGGGCAAGCGGCTCTTGCTGAAGGCCGGGACCATCGTGGATGCGACGATCATCGCGGCGCCGAGTTCGACGAAGAACGCGACGGGGACGCGTGACCCGGAGATGCACCAGACCTATAAAAGCGGGAGTTGGTATTTCGGGATGAAGCTCCATATCGGGACGGATCGCCAGGGATTGGTCCACAGCCTGACAGCGACCGATGCGGCGACGGCAGACATCACCCAGCTCCCCCACCTGCTGCATGGCCAGGAACGGACGCTCCATGGCGATCAAGCCTATTGGAGCGAGAGCCACCGCCAGCACTGGACGGCGAGTGGCGGGCAGTACGACGTCAACCGTCGAGGGACCCGCACGCACCCGTTGACCGCCCGCCAGCGTCGCGCGAATCGGCGCCGGTCGCAGGCCCGGGCCCGGGGCGAACATCCCTTTCAGGTCGTGAAGCATCTCTGGGGCTTTGTGAAGGTCCGCTTCCGGGGGTTAGCGAAGAACCTGGCCCAAGCGTACACACTCTTCGGTCTGGCCAATCTCTACCGGGTGCGGCGGCGTGCTCCTGCCGCGGGGGTTCGTGCCGTGCCTCGCCTAACCGGCCCGGCGGACGCCCCAACCGGTGCCCTGGCCCGGCGAGGACCCGGTCGGTATGGTCACATCGCGCTGCCCTGCGCCGCCGACTCTCCCCACCAGCGCCTGCTCATGCGTTTTGCAGAGCTTCCCTAGTCGCTCCTTGTGCCATCGCCAAATTACCGCCGGTTCACACCCTCATCAAGCGGGGCCAGCGTCCCCGACCATAAGTCAGTGACGATTGACCGGAAGATCGAGGGCACCCCGGTCCACGACCACGCCTCCTTTGATGACCAGGTCGATCCGCTCGGCGTTCCGCATGTCCGCCAGCGGATCGGCCGAGAGCAGCACGAGGTCGGCCAGCTTCCCTTCCTCCACCGATCCCATGTCACGCTCCTTCCCCA
>JAYTCW010000300.1:0-6381 GCA_043736295.1 Planctomycetota bacterium
CGTGGCGGCGGCGGATCAGGTGTTGCCGGATCTGTCGGAGGAGTGGTTGAACGCTAACCGGCCCCTTTCCGGCGATGCGACGACTGTTTCACCCATTCGCATCGCCCGTGATCCGGTCGAGTCTCGCGGCCCACTGGCAGGTCTCGCGGTCGGCATGACTCAGCTCTGGGGTGAGGTCGACTTGGTCTACGTATCGGCCTGCGATGCGCCGCTGCTCAAAACCGCATTCATCGGGGCCATGATCGACGCCCTCGGAGAGGCCGAGATTGCCGTCCCGTTCGATGGACGATTTCACCATCCGCTGGCGGCGGTGTATCGTCTGTCGGTGTTGCCCGTGATTGAGGAACTGCTGGCGGGGGACCGACTGCGACTCGGGTTTCTGTTTGAGGAGTGCCGGACCCGCGAGGTTCCGGTCGAGGAGTTGCGGCAGGTCGACCCCCAACTCGATTCGCTGTGCAACACCAACACTCCCGAGGAATACGAGCAAGCTCTATCGCGCGTGGCTGCTGAGGAGTCCC
The DNA here is from genome assembly GCA_043736295.1 of Planctomycetota bacterium. Classification (GTDB taxonomy): domain Bacteria; phylum Planctomycetota; class Planctomycetia; order Planctomycetales; family Planctomycetaceae; genus TH-plancto1. The sequence goes on from JAYTCW010000300.1 coordinate 519, forward strand.
GATGAACCCCCGCCCGTTGCCACCGTACACGCATATTCCGGGAGTGACCCCGCATCCGATTCGCGATCCGGCGGGACATTCTTACGAGGCACCGGACGCCTCAGCTGAGACCGCACCACACCCAGCGCATGCACCGCTGATTTGGGCCGAACTCCCCGACCATCCCGAGTTCCGGTGGGCAGTCCAGCTCTTCAACGCCGGGTACTATTGGGAGTCCCACGAAGCTTGGGAATCACTCTGGCATGCCGCGGGGCGAACTGGCCCTCTGGCCGTTTTCTTGAAGGGACTGATTAAACTCGCAGCTGCCGGGGTGAAGCTGCGAGAGCACAATCTCGTGGGGGTCGAGCGGCATGCCCGGCGGGCTCGCGAGCTCTTTACCGAGGTTCATCAGCAGCACGAATGGGTGCATGACCTCTCTGCGGAACTTTCGCTTTCGGAACTCATTCTGATGGCCGACCAATTGCTGCTGCATCCTCCTCGACTCCCCATCGACCGAACGGGGATTCCGTGCCCAGCACTCGCTCGACTGCCGTGGCCGACCAAGTGATCCGCCACAGCACCGGAGGTCCGAGCAACCTTCCCAAACCGCGCCCAGCCCGCTGCGCCAGGCACGTACAGGTGGATCACTGCCGTGTGGGCGTGATTTCTCCGTCGTAGCTGATACGATCTATCTGCGTCTGAGGTTCGTACCCGCCGGGTGTCGACGGGTCAGACGCAGTGGATCGTGTTCATGGGGATCAGGTGCTCAATGCTTCTGAAGAGATTGACTGGCGTGGCCTTGGTCGGATTGATGTTGGCTGTGGCTGGCTGCGCGTCGAATGATGTCGCGCAGGCAGAGGGCGAGAAGCCCGTTGTGAAACAAGAAAAGGAAGCGGTGAAAGACGTGGCAGGCGAAGTGAAAGAAGTGGCGTTCCCCAGTCTCCCGAAGGGGGCCGGAAAGATCGATGAGAAGGCGGCCAAGTCGTTCACAACGACGGAGTCGGGTCTGAAGTACCGGATCCTGCGGGCGGGCGATGGTGCCAAGCCCACCGCTCGACAGACTGTCGAAGTCAACTACCACGGCTGGCTCGACAACGAGAAGGTCTTCGACAGCTCCTACAAGCGGGGCGAGTCGATTTCGTTTCCGCTCAACCGGGTGATTCCCGGTTGGACCGAGGGGATGCAACTCGTCGGCAAGGGGGGGATGATCGAACTCGAAATCCCCGCCAAGCTCGGCTACGGGGCTCAAGGTGCCGGTGCCGACGTTCCTCCGAATGCCACCCTGCACTTCCTGGTCGAGCTGATCGACATTAAGTAGTGCCTGCGGACATGCGTCCGGTTCTCCACTGAGAGTTCACCTCAGGGGCACGTCAAAGACGTGCCTCTGAGCGTTTCTGATGCGAGTGGACTACTGCGGTGAGCCAGGCGACTCGTCACCCGAGTCACGCCTGACCCTGGCCCCGAGTTGTTGCAGCTTGACCTCGAGCTGTTCATATCCACGATCCAGGTGATAAATGCGGTGGATGGTGGTCTCGCTGGGGGCGGCGAGGGCGGCGAGGACCAGAGCGGCGCTCGCGCGCAGGTCGCTGGCCATCACGTTCGCTCCCGAGAGCGTGGAGACACCGGTGATGAGGGCACTATCGCCGTCTCGGCGGATGTTGGCCCCCATACGGAGCAGTTCCGAGACGTGCATGAAGCGGCTCGGGAAGACCTTGTCGGTGACGATGCTTTGTCCGGGAATTAAACAGAGTAACGCGGTCAGCTGAGCCTGGACATCGGTCGGAAATCCTGGGTAGGGAAGGGCACGGCAGGCGACTGGTCGCAGCAAACTGGGCACGCTCACCCGGCAACCGCTTGGACCGAATTCGAGGGACACCCCGACCTCACGCAGGAGTTCCACCACGGCGGTCATCTGCTCGGGCACGACGTTCTGAATCGTCACGTCACCGCCGATCATTGCCGCAGCGATCATCAGTGTCGCGGCCTCAATGCGATCGGGGATCACGGAGTGGTCCGCTCCGGAGAGTTCTTCCACGCCGTCGATAATCAGCTGTGAAGTGCCGAGTCCCGCGATCCTGGCACCCATCGCGATCAGGAGCCGCCCCAAGTCGACGACCTCCGGCTCGCAGGCGGCTGCGTCAATGACCGTCGTTCCGCTCGCCAGACAGGCAGCGGTCATGACGTTGCAGGTGCCAGTCACCGTGCTGCCCTGGTCCCCGCCGAGGTGAACGATCGCCCCTCGCAGACGAGACGCCGACGCAATGACGTAACCGTTCTCGATCTGTATGTCCGCCCCCAGTGCCCGAAGTCCTTTGAGGTGCAAATCGATCGGGCGATGGCCGATATTACAGCCGCCGGGGAGCGAGACGATGGCCTTGCGGCGCTTGGCCAACAGCGGCCCGAGGACGCAGATACTAGCCCGCATGCGGCGCACGAGGTCGTAGTCGGCCCGGCAGGATCGCTCGTCAACGCACACGAGCGTTAGGGCGCTGCCTTCTCGCTGAGTCTCCACCCCCAGCGTCTGCAACAACGCAGCCAGGGTTCGGACGTCGGCGAGATCGGGCGCATGCTGGAGCCTTAGTGGCCCGCTGGCGACCAAACTGGCAGCCATCATCGGCAAGGCGGCATTCTTCGACCCGCTGACACGGACCATACCGCAGAGTGGGGTTCCACCGTGAATGATGAAGCGGTCCATCGGTGAGTGCTCCAGAAACGATCACTATCCAACGGAAAAGCCCAGTGGTTACAACCACTGGGCTTTCGAAGACTCAAGCTGCTCCAGCGATTAACGCTTGGAGAACTGGAAGCTGCGACGGGCTTTCTTGTGTCCGTACTTCTTACGTTCGACCTTACGATCGTCACGGGTCAGGTACTTGCCTTCGGTCAGGATCGGGTGGAGTTCAGGGTTCTTGGCCTGTAGGGCACGGGCCAGCCCCAGCTTGCAGGCTCCGCTCTGGCCGGTCGATCCGCCGCCTTCAACCTGGATAATGATCTCGACCTTTTCCAGCATGCTGGTGGCCTTCAGCACAGCCAGCACGGCGTGCTGATCGGTGATGAGCGGGAAATACTCGGTCATCTCCCGACCATTGACCGTGATCTTGCCGTTGCCGTCCTTGAGACGGACGCGGGCGACAGCTGTCTTTCGACGGCCCGTTCCCCAGCAGACGCCGAAGCGGTCGACCTTGCCACGGATGGTCGGGGCAACCCGTGCGACCGGAGCGGCTTCCAAGCTCGGCTCGTCAGCAGCGCCGCCGATGTTCAGTTCTGGCATTTCATTCTGCGGTGCGTCAGTCGACATAAACCACGTTCCGAAAATTGGCGAGAGGTGTTGTAGGGGGAGTGTCACCCGAATCGATTCGGATTAGCCCTTGAGCCAAGCCGGCAGTTCTTGCGGCTGTTGGGCTTGGTGCGTATGGGTGGAACCGGTGAACAGACGCAGATTGGTCAGCATGATCGACGCCAGCTTGTTCTTGGGCAGCATGCGGCGGACGGCTTCCCGCAGCACGTAGCCGGGATTCCGCTTGATCATCTGCTCAGCGGTCACGACGCGACGACCACCGGGATAACCGGTGTAGTAGTCGTACTGCTTCTCGCTCATCTTCTTGGTCAGGTACGGCATGTCTGCACTGGCGGTAATTTTCCCGCTGAAGCGAACCTTGCCAACATTCAGAATGATGATGCAATCGCCGGTGACCACATGCGGAGTGAACTCCGGCTTGTGCTTCCCCATGAGGATGGTGGCGATTTTGGTGGCAAGATGGCCAACGATCTCGCCTTCGGCATCGATCACATACCACGTGGGCTTGACCAATTCCTTCTTCGCCATAAACGTTTTCGTGGACACGACTTGCACCTCAATCGACCGACTGCTCCGGGCCGGGCCTGGTGCCCGACGAGTGGAGGAAGTCACGGATGGTATAGAAAACGGCCGCCGGGTTCAACAGTGACGCCGTAGCAGAATTCGTAAGAATTCTGGCGATCTAGGGCGGTGAGGCGATTAAATAGTCAGAATTCTGACGAATTCTGCTACGTCGCCGTTCACCTACTTGCTCAGCGTCCCCTTCGAGGATGGCACGCCAGTCTGGCGCGGATCGACCGTCACAGCCATCCGCAGAGCCCTCGCCGTCCCCTTGAAGATCGCCTCGGAGATGTGGTGGCTGTTGCGACCGTGGTGCAGCACGACGTGCAGATTCATCAGGGCGTTCGCCGCCACAGCTTGCCAGAAGACCTCAACCAGTTGGGTGTCGAACTCGCCGATTTTTTCAGTGGGGAACTCGAATTTGTCGATAAACCAAGCTCGTCCGCTCAGATCAAGGGCCGAGGTCACGAGCGTGTCCTCCATCGGCAGTGAAAAACATCCGTAACGCGAGATGCCGACCTTGTCCCCGACCGCCTGGAGAATCGCCCGCCCGAGACAGATGCCGGTGTCTTCGACCGTGTGGTGATGGTCGACATGCAGGTCGCCCTGGGCTTTCACTGTCAGGTCGAACAGACCGTGCTTGGCCAGCAAGGTCAGCATGTGGTCGAAGAACCCGACGCCGGTCTGAATGTCGGCTTTCCCGGAACCATCGAGGTTGACCGAGAGCGAGATGTCCGTCTCGGCGGTCTGACGCTGAATCGAGGCAGTGCGGTTGGCCATGTGGTGCTTTCGAGTGTGTGGTGTGAGTGTCTGTGCGTTAAAAGCCCAGGGGTTGCAACCCTTGGGCTTTTGGGGGCGATGTCTCAGTGATTCTGGCTCATAATCTCCGTCAACGCCGCCAGCAACGTGTCAATCTGCGGATCGGTCCCCACGGTAATTCGCAGCCCGTCCCAGACTTGGTCGGCTCCGAACTCGCCTTTCGAATTCAATCCGGGGAACTTCATGAACCGCACGAGGATCTTACGGGCCTTGAGTTGGTCGTAGATCGCCTGGTGCCTCCCGGTCGGGTGCGTGGTCCAGACGAAGTTCGCCTGGCTCTCGACGGTGTCAAACCCCAGACCTCGCAAGGCCGCCGTCATGCGAGTTCGCGTGGCGATGATCTTCGCTCGGTTGGCCAGCATCCACTCCTGGTCCCGCAGCGCGGCCTCCGCTGCGGCGAGTGAAAGGGCGTCGCAGTTGTAGCTGTCCTTGACCTTGCGCATGCCGGCAATGGTATCGGGGTGGGAGATCGCGAATCCAAACCGCACTCCCGCGAGACTGTAGCTTTTACTGAACGTGCGAGTGACGACGATCTGCCGACCGGCCGTGCTGTTGAGCAACTCGCACTGGTGAGGATGATCGGCGAAGTCGCCATAGGCTTCGTCCAGCACGAGCATCCCGCGCGGAGGGACCAGTGCCAGCAGATCGTCGAACGTCCAGCGATTGCCTGACGGAGAATTCGGGTTCGGGACGAAGATCAGTTTGCTTTGCTCGATGGTTCGTTTGAGCGTGTCGAAGTTCCACGACCAGTCGGGTTCGAGCAGCAGCCGCTCGTGACGTACGCCCTGCAAATCGGCCAGCGTCTCGTACAGGATGTAGCTCGGGTACGGATAGGCGATCTGGTCGGATGGCCCCGCGAAGGAACGAGTCAGGATCGTCAGAATCTCATCGCTACCGTTGCCCGGCAGAATCCAATCGGGATCGAGATTCAAAGCCGCCGCTGCCGCCTTACGGAACGCGGCCCCATGCGGATCGGGATAGAGATTGAGCTTCCCCTGCGCGGCGGCAGTCAACGCCTCGACCACGCGCGGCGATGGCGGATACGGGTTCTCGTTCGTGTTGAGTTTGACCCAGCCGCCATCCTGCGGCTGTTCTCCCGGCATATAGCCGGCCATGCGATCAAGTTCGGGACGGAAGAGGGACATAGGAGTTTTCGGTGTTCGGTTTTCAGTGTTCAGGAAGAGATGACAGAAAGTTGGGGTCAGG
>JAYTCW010000301.1:0-40722 GCA_043736295.1 Planctomycetota bacterium
ATGACTCCCGTTTGAGGACATCATTGCCCGGGCGCAAATCCCGTGCCAAGTTTTCCGGGGGCGGTAAAGATTCTAAAGTAAGTGCCATTGGGCTGACGCCTTGCCGCTCACGAGTTGCAACTGCCGTTGCATCTCCGGGTGATCGATCAGGCTCTGGGGAATCGGATCGGGGGCCAGCCAGGACAGCATTTGCAGCAGCGTCTGGGACGCCGGGGGGAGTTGCTGGAACGTGGTCAGCCAGGTCGTCGCGACCGACAGCGAGACCTCACTCTCGGGGTGGTACTGCATCAGTGTCTGATCGGCCCAGGTCCGAGCCTCCTTCAGATTCTCGGCCCAGCGGTGACGGTACTCGGCGAACGTAATCTGCCGCTCGGCGATGTAGGCTGCGGCCTGTTCCAGAGCCAGGCACAAGCCGTCGAGATCGTCCCCAGCCAGCTGTCGAGCTTGTGCCTCATCATCGGTGGCCACGCGGCGGCGGTCCTCGGTCGCCTTGAGCAGGAACCGAGCTGCGTCGTCGACGCTCAGCACATGCAGATCGAGGGCCTCGACTGTCAGCGGCCATTGCCTCAGCCGGGCGGTGATCAGCACATGCCCGTCGGCCCACTGCGACAACCGCGCGATCACCGCATCGCGGGCCGTTTCCGTATCGGCGTTATCGACAATCAACAGCCAGCCCGGATGTTTTTGGAGCCAGTCGAGCGTCTTCTGCTCTTTGACATCATCTTTCGTGGCCGGATCGAGGTCCGAATACAACACCCCCGCCAACCCCGCGAGCCCACTCCGCAGTGACTCCGGCGTGTCCGCATTGACCATCAAGATGGCTGTGTACTGATCGCGATACTGGAGTGCATACTCGACCGCAACCTGCGTCTTCCCCAACCCGCCCACGCCGCAGACCGCCTGTTTCGGCCAGCGCCCGGCGTCGCGGGCGGTCTCGAACTTCTGGCGGAGTTGGTTGAGGAAGTCTTCACGCCCGATGAACAGCTCGCCGAGCGTGGAGTAGGGGAGATGACACGGGCGAGGGTTTCCCCGAGGTGGCAAGATGTCGTGCAGGCTGATCAGGATTTCGCGGCGGAGTTGCTCGACGCTGCTGAAGCTCGGCCAGAGGTGGCCGCGTTGTTGAAGCAGTCCGAAGTGGGATTGCTGGCTCGGCTCGCGCGTGAACGGCGGGTCGCCGGGCGTTATTTCTGGCTGGTTGACCCACACGAACAGATCACGCCTGTGGTACAGAGCGAGCCACGCTTCCCACTGGGTATAGGACAACTGCGAGACGTGCGGTTCGAGGGCCGAGAACCGTGGCAGAAAGTCGGGATAGGTTGTGCGGATGTACGCGACCTCATCCGGTTTCGCGATGTGCCCTGCCTTGGCCCCCACCAGATGAATCACCACCCGGCACTCCCGGATGTAATCATCCAGCAGCTTCAGCAGCAGCCCGCCGCGATTGCGAAAATGCTCCTGGTCCCGGACCTCCGCATCCGCCTTACGCAGATCCTCCGCGATCAGCTGCCGAAAGCCAGGAAAGTCCGAAGTCACCGACGAGAGAAACACCGGCTGCGACATGTCTGGCCCTCAACAACGCGCGGGACGTGATGAAGAGAGTATATCCGTGGAGAGATCGGGTTTCCCAGCGGGAGATCCGGCGCCGGTGAATTGGCAGGCAACCCCAGAAACACGGGGGTTTGCAATCTAGGCGCTTGTGTTGGACTCAATCTATCCATCATTGGCGAGAAACAGGGGTGTCCACGATGCAAGCGATTCGAGTCACCCAGACCTTGGATTCCGAGACACTCTACCTGCCCCAGCTTCGTCCGCTGATGGGACAGCGGGTGGAGATCATTGTCTTGTTGAGTGATCCCGTTGATTTGGAATCCATTGAGCCACAGCCTCCATCCGAATCGCCGGGTGCCACAGGCGGTCGCTTGGGGCCGCAAGTGTTGTCGGCGATCCACGTAAACGAACAGTTTCCTCCGTCTCTGCGGGCCACCTCAATCGAAGAACTCCGGCAGGGTGACTGATGACTGATGACTGATGACTGATGACTGATGACTGATGACTGATGACTTCCTACTGCTGCTTCCCCTTCGTCAGCATCATGAACGCCGTTTCCAGGTTCAACTCCTCTTCGCGGAATAGCTTCAGCTTGAATCCGCGTTCGATGATGGCCGAGGGGATCGAGCTGTAGTCCTCGATGCCTTTTTTCAGGGTGACATCGATTCGTTTGCCGACCATCTCGACTTTGGCGACCTCGGTGAGTTGTTGCAGCAGGGCTGCGGCCTTTTCGTGGTCAGCTGTGACTTCGATTTGCAGGATGATCGCCTCGCGGGACTTCTTCATCACGTCGGCGACGTAATCGTCGACCAGCATGATTCCCTTCTCGATCATGCCGACGCGGGTACAGACATCGGCCAACTCGGGGAGGATGTGGCTCGACACGATGACGGTCTTCTTCATGTCGCCGAGGCGCTTTAGCAATTGCCGCATCTCGATGCGGGCGCGGGGGTCGAGGCCACCAGCAGGTTCGTCGAGGAGCAGCACTTGCGGGTCATGCAGCAGCGTTCGCGCGAGGCCGACGCGCTGGGTCTGGCCGAGTGAGAGCTGGTTGACCATCGCGTCGCGTTTGAAGGCCATATCGACGAGTTCGAGCTTCTCCTCGCACACCCTCCGCCGGGCGGGGCCGTTGATGCGATAGGTGGCTGCGAAGAATTCGAGGTACTCGATGATCGTCATATCATCGTAGACCCCGAACCGATCGGGCATGTACCCGACCAGGCGGCGGATCTCCTGCGGGTCGGTATAGATCGACTTGCCGCAGACGTAGCACTCGCCGTAATCGGGGTTGAGCAGCGTGGCGATCATTCGCATCGTGGTCGTCTTGCCCGACCCGTTGGGGCCGATGAAGCCGAACACATCCCCTTCCTTGAGACTGATGGTGATCTCATTGGCAGCCACCAGGTCGCCGTAACGCTTGGTGAGTTTCTTGGTCTCAATCACGGGGCAGGCTCACAACAGAATGCGGAAGATGAGAATGAATCAGCACACAAAGAATGTCTGGGACAAGTGGATCAATTCGCCGGTTGCTGCACCGGCAGCACCCAGCGGACGAAGCACTCGCGATAGCGGGGCGTCACGGGCTGGCCATCCAGGCTGTACTGAGCGGCAAGTGGCTCGGCGACTCCCTCCATGACCGGCGTCTCGGCATCTTGATACGCCGAGTTCCGCCACCGACCGAAGATCACCGCTCGATGGGCATCGACCAGCCGGGAGAGATCCACGGCTTGCAGCGTCGAATTCGTCAGTCTCGTGTAAGACGTACCTCCCGCCAACTGATTGAACGAAATCGTTTGCATCATGGTGAACATGTCCCGATTCAGCGGTTCGTACGTTTGGCGAGACATGGAGTAGTCCACCGTCTTGCCGTCTCTTCGCTCAATCGATCGGGTGCTCATGCGGACCAGATGGTCGACCACCAGGCGTGAGGGAATCTGGTCCACTCGCAACTCTTCCCCCGCGAGCAGTGGACTTTCCACTCCGGCACTATTTCGCGGCGGCAGGTACGCAAAGCTGCCATAGACCAACACCCAATCGACCAGTTCGCCGTCGAATTGGTGCGAGAACGTTCCCTTCAGGTGTCCATCTCCCTCGTCGGAGAATTCGGCCTTGACCGGCAACGCTTGCTCCCAGTGTGATTTGGCTTCCAACACATTGCTCGATCCATGCCGAATCGGAAGGGCATTGATGGACGCCCCTCCCTCGGCCACGTCCACGGTCGCCCCGTTCCCGATGTCTGTCTCTCGATAGAGTCCACGAAAGCCTGCCTCGGGGCGGGCCGCCCAGCGCAGCTGTGTGCTGCTCGCTGTGGAGGCTGGATTCATCGCCCCGGGAACACACTTCACGTTGTATCGGTGGTGTTCCGGGCTATAGATCGTCAACCAGCTGTCGAGGCGAGCCGTCCCCGAGACACCGTCCCAGGTGAGCAGATCGAGTTGCCGAGTCAGCCCCCGATCACCGCCCGTACGAGTCGCAGCTGATAGCCCGACGAGTCCTCCCAAGATGATCCAAATGGGTAGTGAAAACCAAGTCCAATGCGGTCTTCGGAGCAGTCGATGAACCACCAGAAAATCGAGTGGCCCCACGATGACGAGGAAGAGCAACGCCGATCCCAGCACGACCCAGTAGCTGGGCCGTACTACCTCGGGAAAGCGATCGAGCGTGTTGACCAACTGCGTTTGCAGGTCGGACACGCCGGTCGGGTTCAGGTCCGACTGGGGCCGCTGCGAGCCTTCGACCAGAGTGGGAATCAGTGGCAGTCCCGCCAGCCAGCGGCACAGGTCCGGCAGTGACTCCCAGACCAGGGATTGCCGATCGTCGGTGACTCTGACGAACGGCAAGTCGTTCAGGTCGAGAGCGATGGCGGTCACGGTTCCCAACGACTCACCCGTTCGGACCACCAGTGGGCCATCCAAGCTGCGGGCGAGTACAGCTCCCGATTCCGCAGTCCAGTGTCCAGTGCGCAGGCTCCCTTCACGCAGTCGAAGGGTGGCACTCCCCGGGATCGAAACATTCAGCGAGGTGATGTCATGATGCGTGATCTGACCCACGGGCTTGACCGGTAGCCAGTTTGTCAGGCCGGGAGATGACTCCCACTGCCCCGCATATCCTCCGATGAGGACGAGTCGACCGCCCCGCTGAACCCACTCCCGCAGACGCGCACCGAGCGGGTCGAGGATCTGGCAGCCGGACGAAATCACAATGACATCGACCGCTTCCCAGCCACGCGGGTCCAGAGGAAGCTCGGAGAGTTGTTCGGGGGAATAGTGCTGTACCAGCAGGGGAGCGACGCGGTCCGGGCGCGATCGACTAATCTCATCCGCGATCTCAGCGGCACGTGCAAACCCCAGCACCGGTTCGCCCAAACAGACGACGAAATCAGTCAGCTGCGAGACCGTTTGCAACCCGTCGCCCTCTGCTCCGTGCCGCAAGGTTTGTTGGGTGATGACCTCGTTTCCATTCAGCAATTCCACGACGACTGGGCTCTTGATCGGGCCATGCTGATAGACCAGCGACAGCACAGTGGAAGCCCCACTGAGCGCGACCGGGGTTCCCGATTGACGAACGGGGCGCCCCTCTGAATCGGCTGAGGTGACTCGCAGCGTGATCGCGGTCCCCGCTGCTCCGGAGACACGAACCGAAATCGGGCTCCAGCGACCGACTTCGACCACCCCGCGAAACCCGACATGCACCGACTCGATGCGTGCCGAAACATCAGCTGCGGGCAGTGGAGCCGCGACCGTCAGGAGAGCCCACAGCCCTCCGAGCAGCCAGAAGAACATCAGCGGCCTGGGCTTCGCGGACGCGAAGTCACCGGTCTGGCGGTTGAGCATGCAGTGGTTCCGAGGGGAGACGGTCCGCGGGACGCCAGTCAGAAGCGGAAATGAATGGGATGATGCGAATGACGCGATCCGGACCGTTCGCAGGGATTCTATCCGGGTTCCGGGATGCGATGCCACTCGGCAGCCCGACCACTGACAGGCATCAGAACCTTTCGTATGATCGCCACTGGAATGAAGCTCCCCAGTGGATTGGAAAGCAGGTCTCCATGCAGATCAGTCGAGGACAGATCACCGCTGTTTTTTACCTCGGGTTCGCATTTCTTGGGGGACTGGAATGCCGTGCCGAGACACCCACAGGCCCCGTCGAAAGCTTCGCGGCATTGTCACCGCTTAACGTCGCCAACTCCGCTGCTGTGCTGAAGTCCGAGTTTCTCTACGAGAAGGCCCCCTTCCCGGAGGTCCATGCCTCGACGCTTGCCGAAACGCCGAGCGGACTGGTCTGTTCGTTTTTCGGTGGTACGGAGGAGAGTCACACTGATGTCGGCATCTGGTTGACTCGTCATCTGAACGGATCCTGGATGGCCCCCGTCGAAGTGGCCAACGGCATTCAGCACAAGACGCTGAGGTATCCCTGCTGGAACCCCGTCTTGTTTCAGCCGCTGAACGGTCCGCTCCAGCTGTACTACAAAGTGGGGCCGACTCCGAGTTCGTGGTGGGGCATGCGGGCAGAGTCGGCAGATCACGGGGCGACCTGGAGCCATCCGGTCCGCCTGCCCCAGGCGATTGATGGTCCCGTCAAAAACAAACCGGTACTGCTCAAGGACGGGGCGTTGCTGTGCGGGTCATCGACGGAGAATGACGGCTGGCTCGTCCATTTCGAGATCACCCGCGATCTGGGTCGCAGCTGGGAACGCATTGGTCCCGTGAATTCAAAGACCGAGTTCGGAGCCATTCAGCCCACGATCCTGCAACACGCCGAAGGCCGGTTGCAAGCCCTCTGCCGCAGCCGCGAGGGATGCGTGACGACCACAACATCCAAAGATTACGGCCAGACCTGGACCCCGATGCAGCGGACGGAACTGCCCAATCCGAATTCGGGGATCGACGCGGTCAGCCTCTCCAGCGGCGGGCATCTGCTGGTCTATAACCATACCCAGCGGAACGTCGGCCAGCCGCGCGGACGTGGGCTGCTGAATGTGGCTCTCACCGAGGACGGAGAGCATTGGCAAGCCGCCCTCGTGCTGGAGAACAGTCCGCACGAATACTCCTATCCCGCCGTCATCCAGACGCATGATGGCATGGTCCACGTTCTCTATACCTGGCGTCGAGAGAAGGTCAAACACATCGTGATTGACCCCGCCCAACTCAAGGCAGAGCCGATGAGTGGTGGAGCCTGGCCCGGTCTGCCCCAAGCGGGTCGGGAGTAGTGATCGGATCAGACCTTGGGATAGGCTTCCAGCCTGTCATTGTTAACCATCGGGCGTGCCCGACGGGTGCTTCGCCGCGAGAGCGGCGACAGCGATGACACGTCGCGGCTCCCCCTGCCACCGCTTTCGCGGCTGAGGCAATGCTTGACTCGCAGTCCGTAGGCTGCGCCCACGGCTATATGCTGCCGCCGCTTTCGCGGTGAAGAGTCAAGCAAGCTGATGGGTTTTTACACTGGGTTTCCCGTCAAACGAACACGGCGGACTCACGTCCGCCGCTCGCTGTTCTGTCGTGGTCACTTGCTGATCTATTTGAGAGCGGCCATCACCTGCTCGGTGATCATCTTGACAAGCATCTCCATGTCGATATTGCCCGTTCCGCTAGAAGCGGACCCGCTCTCATACGCGGGCTTTTGCAGGTAGCCGGGGAACGCTGGCGGCGGTTCGAAGGCGGAGACCTTCGGGGCGGTCCCTTCCTTATACCCATCGCGGAACGCCGTGTTGCTGCACAGGTCGCAATTCTCGTCGTGGAAGCGGGGATCGTCGAAGCCGAGACGCTTCTTCAGGTCGAGCAGCTCGCGCGACTTCTTCTCGTTCAGGTAGGTGATGCCACCCAGCTGTTGCGAGAGGATCAGGATGCGGCAGTAGGCGTCGAGGATCTCGGTCTTCCAGTACGCCTCTTCCAGCTCCTTGCCGAAGGTCACGGTCCCGTGATTGGCGAGGATGATCGTGTTCGACGACTTGAGGAACGGGACCACCGTCTCGGCAAACGACTGGGCTCCCGGAGTCTCGTAGGGAGCGAGCGGCACTTCGCCCATGAAGACCTCGATTTCCGGCAGCACACACTGCGGGATCGCCTCACGAGTGACGGCAAACGCCGTCGCGTGAGGAGGGTGGCAATGCACCACAGCCTTCACATCCGGACGGTGCTTCATGATCGTCAGGTGCAGCAGGATTTCGCTGGTGCGTTTCCGCTTGCCTGCGAGTTGGTTGCCGTCCAAGTCGACCATGCAAATATCATCAGGGGTCATGAACCCCTTGCAAATGTATGTCGGGGAACAAAGAACTTCGTTCTCACCAACGCGGTACGAGATGTTTCCGTCGTTGGCGGCTGCGAAGCCCTTGTTATAGACCCGGCGACCGATCTCGCAGATCTGTTCTTTAATGCGGGGGTTGTTGAAGAGCGGGTGGTAGGACATGGCGGTTTTGAGTTCCGAGAGAGAGGCTTGTGGGTGTTTGATCGGCTGTTCAGGTGCGGCAACTACGGAGTATTCGGAGGTTCCAGCACAGTCTTCCAGCGTGCGGGAACACCCCGCCACGCTTCGTCGTAGGTGTCTTGCAGGGGCAGGTTGATATACTCGTCCGAGGTCAGAAACAGCGGCATCACCGGCAGGTTCTGCCCGACGGCGGTGAGTTGACCAAAGGCTGTCGGGTGGCCTTCTCCGTGGAGACGATTCACTCGGTAAGATGTGATTCCCAGTGGTTCGTCGTCTGACACGCTAGATGCCACGTCATTAAAACGAGTCCAGTAAGCATGGTGCGTCCCACAAGGATTGCACGGACCGGGAAGATGTATGTCGATGATGAGGTTGTGATACCCCTCTTGAACACTCTCTGTCAGCCGATCGATGATCTTCTTGAAGATGAACTTTAGTTCTTGATTTGCGGGAGTCATCACTTCCACGAAACCCACTCGCTCGTCTCCATCGCGACGAAAGATGTCGACGCGGTCGAGGTATCGAGTCCGCCACGCCGTAGCACCGTCCACGTAACGGATATTCGGAGGATGTGTGTGAACAGACAGCAACCCTGGGTGATTCGATTTCGATATGACCGGAGTTTCAGCGACAGCTTCTCCCTCCTCTGATGCCCAAAAGGCCCGCTTCTGAACCATACTGTAGTACGATGACGGTAGATGGGACTGATTCAGCATTGAACTGATCGCCGCCAGCCAACTGAGTCGAAAGCTCGCAAACTCGGTGACTCCAACCCGCGTCCAATCATGCACCGGCATGGCGTTCCTCCAGATTGATGGAATCGAGGATCGCCGCATTATACGCATCGACGGGCTTGGTGTCGGGATGAAACGGAGCCGCAGCTTCTGCCGATTCGCTCATTGCCACGAAGCTCCCCTCGCCGGTTCCGAGAGAATCAAACATCACCAGCGGTTCGCCCCGGCCCGCCTCATCGCCCGCGATCCCTTCGCGAGTCAACGGCACGACGAGTTTGTACGACGCCCCCTTCAACGAAGGATGGCTCCGCACCAGTGTCACTTTGCCGATCACTTGGGCGATCCGCATGGCTATTTCGCTCCCGTGAAAGCAGCGGTGAAAGCGGTGATGGTGTTCTTCAGTTCGAAGTAGCTGCGACTGGTTGGATCGATGGCGATGACGTTCATTCGCAGTTGCTCGCGAGCGGCTTTGACCTCAGCGGGGTTGCCGACCGGGACGGCTCGGACCTTGTCGTTGCGATTGGCCCGGCAGGCTGCGCGGAAGTGTTGCTTCGACAGAATCACTACCCCGCCCGACTCGCCACGACAGATCGCACTGATCGCCAGCGTGGCCGCATCGTCCGGACAGCCGAGAATCTCGCGGCTCCAACCGGCTCCCAGTTCGCCAGCCAGCTTCGCGGCTGCGGGAGTGCTGGTGACGGTGATTAACTTCCACGAGGTGATCGCCGTTTCGGACTTCACGGCTCCGGGTTTCGGTCCAGCGGCGCTGGCCCGGATGAGTTGAGCCTTGCTGACCTTCAGGAAGTCATGTGCAGTCGGGGTCAGGATCGCCTTGTCGGGGATCACGATCTGCGTGGCCCCGGTGGCCTTCTCCGCGAGGAGGTCGCCGGTGATGACCTTCTCAGTGAGGTGAGTCACTGAAGGAAATCGTTGAGGGTTGAGAGTTGAGGATTGAGGGACCAGAGCAACAGGCTGTGTGGACCGCCCCACGGGCTGATGGCTGACGGCTGACGGCTGACGGCTGACCTCTTTCGCCGCAGGCGTCCCCGCCGCGCTGAGTTGCCTCAGCACGTTGGCGACAATCTGGTCTACGGCGGTCGAGTCAAGCATGGGGAACGGTGAGTGGTGAGTGGTGAGTAGCCACCTTCGCCAGAAGGTGGGCGGATGTGATCGGCGTTCTCGGTGGCCAGCAGACTTCCGAAGTCTCCGAAGACTTCGGAAGTCTGACCCGTCCGTCGAACACGGGTTCTGGGAGCCCACGTTCTGGCGAACGTAGCGACATCAGTCGGCGATCCCAATCACGGCGAACCGGACCGGCGTATCAACCCGGCCCATGAAGTCGCGGATGGCTGCCCCGTCGGCGGTGATCATCACCTTGTCGCCCATCGAGCTGCCGAGGTTGTCGATCGCGATCTGTGGGTCGCCATCGTCTCCCCCTGCCAGGTCGAGCGGCTGCACGATCATCAGCTTCCAGCCGTTGAGGGCGGGATGCTTGATCGTGGCGTTCGTGCGACCGATGACAGAGGCGAGTTGCATGGGGGAGGGACGAGAGAGGAGAGAGGAGAGAGGAGAGAGGAGAGCCAGAACTTGGGTCGTGCTATCTTCGTCCCACCAAGTTTGTTCGGAGACCGCTTAGCATTCGGGCAACTTCTTCGGCCAGAGTGACAGCGGTGTTGAATTGTTCCTCGGAACAGTAGTTCCGGCGTCGGGCAATGTGAAGTTGAGTGACTGTTTCCATGAGCGAGCCGTAGGCGATCTCAACGTATCGAGCGAACTCGACATCCGAATGGCGGCTGTTGCCTTCGGCGATGTTGGACGGAACTGAAACGGCGGCGCGTTGGATCTGGCGACTGAGTCCAAAGTTCTCGCGAGAAGGGAACTCCTCGCTCATCGAGTAGATCATGTCCGTGTATTCGATCGCTCGTTGCCACACGACAAGCTTCTCGAATTGGAACATCACTTTCCCTCTCTCTTCCTCTTCTCTGGCTCTCGTCCCTCGTCTCTCCTCTCTCGTCTCTCCTCTCTCGTCTTGCCTCTCTCGTCTTGCTCACACGATGCGCAAATCGTCCACCATGCAGCACCTTCTCACGCGGGTGAAGGTGAGTGGGTTGGTGACCCCTTCGCCGGTTGGGGTCGCGATGCTGAAGCTCAGGTAGCCTTCACCGCCCAGGCCGAGGCCAGCGGGCGAGGCCCCGTTCTTGATGAACAGCGTGGTGTCCATCGCCTGGGCCATGAGGCTCATGTTTCGCACATTGCGAGAGTGGATGATCGCGGTGTGGCGGAACCCGTGTTCGAACTCGACGGCCATGTCGACGGCGTGCTGGAAGTTCTTGGCTCGCACGAACGGGACGAAGGGCATCATCTGTTCTTCGGGGACGAACGGGTTATTCGTGTCGGTCTCGCCGTACAGCAGCTGGGTTCCGGCGGGGACTCGCAGGCCGATCTTCTCGGCGAGAACGGCGGGGTCCTTGCCGACCAGATCGCGGTTCAGCACCCAGTGATCGCCGGGCTTGGGAGGTGGGGCGAAGGCGATCTTGGTCAGGGCTTCGATCTGCTGGGCATTCAGCCGGTACGCTCCCTGCCGACCCATCGACTCCATCAGGGAATCGAAGATCGGCTGCACGGCGAAGACTTCCTTCTCACCAATGCACAGCAGGTTATTGTCGAACGCAGCTCCGGAGATGATCGACTTGGCCGCGTTGTCGATGTCAGCTGTCTCGTCGACCACGACGGGTGGGTTCCCTGGTCCAGCGACGACGGCCTTCTTGCGACTGGCCATGGCAGCGCGGGCCACAGCCGGTCCGCCGGTGACGCACAACATCTTGACGCCGCGATGCTGGAAGATCGCGTCAGCGGTTTCGAGGGTCGGCTTCTCGATGATCGTGACGATGTTCTCGATGCCGATCGCATCGGCGAACAGCTTGTTGAACCGTCGTACGCCTTCGCAGGCGATCCGAGCCCCATTCGGGTGCGGGTTCACGACCATCGTGTTTCCACCAGCCACCATGTTGATGATGTTGCCGGCCAGCGTCGGCAAGGAGTGGGTTACCGGAGTGATCGCTCCGATGACGCCGAACGGAGCGTACTCCTCCACGGTCAACCCATGGTCGCCGCTGAAGACGTTCGACTTCATGTACTCGGTGCCGGGAACCAGCTTGATGATCTTCAGCTTCTCAATCTTGTGATCGAGCCGTCCTACCTTCGTCTCTTCGAACTCGGCCCGCCCGAGTTCATCGGCCTGCTGCTCGCACATCGCCTTGACGATGCGGCAGACCTCGGTCCGGGCGGCCATCCCCTTCTTGCTCAGTTGAACGAAGGCTTCGGTGGCGGCTGCGACGGCCTCGTCGACAGTCTGGAAGACCCCCCAGTTGCCGCCGCCACCGGGGCGATAGCCGCCGCCGTTACTGGCCGACACCACGGGGATACCGTTGGCCTTGGGCTGAGGAGCAGAGCCGGGAGCAGGCCGCTTGCCGAGTTGGGCGAGGACTTGTTCGACGACGTTGCGGATGGCGGTTTCGTTGGTTTGCATGGTTGGTGACCTGGGGTTCAGGTGGTGTGTTTGTCAGTTGTGCGTTGCTGTAGTTCGAGGCGGTGTTCGAGTTCGATCGTGAGTTCGTAGTACTTGAGGAGGAGGCGTTGGAGCCGGTCGTCGATCAGAATTGAAGTCGCAATCATTACGACCACAGAGAACCCGACACAGAGGAACCATCCCATATGGAACGACATCAAAGCCGCAAATTGGCAGGTGATGGGGTCCGACGCGAGATCACGAATCATGTTGAAGAGACCAAACCCAAGGGCTGCAAGCATGGCCAGAGCCATGAGGAGTCCAAGAATCAGTGGCAACTTCAACTCTTTGATCCAATGTCTGCGGCGGCGGATTCGGTCGATGACCTTCTCATCCTCCGTTCTTTCTCGATCTTCCTCCGGCGTGGTTGATTGTTGCGACATGTGAATCGATCCTTGAGTTCCGAGTCACATGTGGTTGTCTGTTTGTGGGGCTGGTTGTTGATGGCTCAGGAGATCGTGTTGACTCAGGATGTCGTGGTATTTGAGGAGAAGTTCCGCTCTTCGATCTCCCCAGAAGGTCTCGGCTGTAGACATCAAGACGTGGCCGATTTTGAATCCAGAAGCGAAGCCGAAGATGCCCGCGAGTGATGCCCAGAAGCGAAGCTCATCCCATCCGAATCTTGCCTGCCCCATAGGTCCCGGCCCTTGGGCAAACTTTTGTACTTCCCAGCCCATCGCAGCGATCACGGCAAGCGGGAGAAGTTGCAACCACTGCCATCGTTTTGACCAGTCAGCGGACTTTCGGATCTGTTGGATGAACGCTTCATCTGACTGAACCTGTGTTCGCAGTGTCCAGAAGGTCTTCTTGGGTTCCTGTGTCTCCTGTGATTGTTCGTGTGTCCAGTGATCGCGTGACATCTTGACCTCATTCTCCGGGAGCTGACGCCTTCCGGCTCGTCCGTGGGATAGGCTTCCAGCCTGTCATGCCTGGAAGAACCGACAGGCTGGAAGCCTATCCCACGGGTCGCTCCTCCTCATGAGCCCCGTTCTCGTCCAGCCACTGCTCGATCCGCATCCTCGACGGAATGTGGGTCAGCATCAGTCCGAGGAGGAACACCGCGATGGCCAGTGACCACCAGTGGTGTTCTGCCATGACCGTGAACAGGACGAAGAGCGCGGCCCCTTCGAGCAAGGCCACCGCGATGATCGTCTTCATCATGTAGGCTTGCAGGAATGTTGGGCGATCTCCGTTGGCGTTGCGGGTCGAAGCTTGGACGACCAGTGACGGAATCACGAAGGCCAGCAGCGTGTGGGTGACAGCCATTCCAGCGGCCATCAGACTCAGCTGCATCTCCTTGGCTGGCTTGTTGAAGGCTTTGTCGATGAAGACGACGTACCCTCCGAAGAAGAGGCAGCCCATCACCATCGCACCGATGATGATCGTCAGGAGCAGCGCCACTTGACCAGGATCGGTCGGCTTTTGCGTGTTCTGGTTTTGCGGAAACGGGAAGAACATGCGGGGCCTCCTTTCTGGTCAGTGGGATAGGCTTCCAGCCTGTCATCCCTGGCTCAACGATATGACAGGCTGTAAGCCTATCCCACGTCACTCGTGATTCTTGAAGATCACCGTGTCACCCACCGTGACGACATCGACGATCCCGATGATTGTGCAGTCGATCGGCAGCTTCTTGGTCTCTTCGGTGAAGCGGGCACTCGACCCTTGGACGATCAGCACCACTTCACCCTCCCCTGCTCCGACCACGTCGACGCTGATGAACGACCGCCCGGTGCCGACCAGTTCCCCCTTGGTCTTCTCATTGACCCGCAACGGCTCCACGATGACCAGCTTCTGGCCGATCATCGAGTCGACTTTGGTGGAAGCGACAACGCTGCCGGTAATGCGAGCCAAGAACATAGGGGGGGCCTAGGGGCTAGGGCCTAGGGCCTAGGGCCAGAGAGAGAGCGTTCGAGGCTCGTTCTCAGTCCGCTAAGCATTCGGCCGATTCGCTCCGCCGGTTGGCGGAGGCTTTGGTGATCCTCGGGAGACAGAAACTTCAGACGCAGGGCGACTTCCAGGTGAGACAGTGTTTCAGCGAGTGAAGCGTACGCGATCGCGAGATAGCGGATGTACTCCTTGTCCGAGGAACGGCTGCAACCTTCGGCGATGTTGGCGGCCACGGAATTGGAGGAGCGTCGCACTTGATTCGTGAGGCCAAACCGTTCATCTGTCGGAAATGATCGAGTCTTCAGGTAGACATCGCACACGAACTGAATGGCCTCTTGCCAAACATCCAGACGCTCATGCTTGAACATCGCCCGATCCCCCTCCGCTCCCCTCTGGCCCTAGGCCCTAGGCCCTAGGCTTCCGATGGCCTCCACGCTCTGACGAGCGACAACGATCTCTTCATTCGTCGGGAGAGTCCAAATCTGAGTCCGGCTGTCCACTGCACTCAAACAGGCTTCACCCTTCGCCGTCTGGTTCAACGCCTCGTCCAGATGAATCCCGGCGTAGTCGAAGTTCCTGGTGGCGTGGGTGCGGACCCACTGGCTGTTCTCGCCGATGCCGCCGGTGAAGACGATTGCGTCAGCTCCATTCAGCACGGTCAGGTAGGCCCCGATGTACTGGCGGATGCTGGCTGCAAAGACGTTCATTGCCAGGGCGGCCCGAGCGTGGCCCTTCGCAGCTGCCTCTTCCAGATCACGGCAATCGGCGGACAGTCCGCTGATGCCGAGCAGACCACTCTTGGACGAGAGGTCTTCCAGAATCTGGGGGAAGGTCTTGCCCGTGGCCCTCATGATGACCGGGATGGCGAAGGGGTCAAAGTCGCCTACGCGGTTGTTGTGAGGCAACCCCGTTTGCGGCGTCATGCCCATCGAGGCCGACTGTGAGACTCCGCCCTGCATGGCACAGATCGAGTTGCTGCCCCCCAGGTGACACGAGATCACCTTGAGGTCACTGCGTCCCAGAATTTGTCCCATCCGTGTGCCGATGTAGCGATGGCTGGCCCCGTGATATCCCCACCGGAGAATCCCGAGGTCTTCCGTCCACTCGTGCGGCACAGCGTACGTCCTGTATTCCGCAGGCACCGTCTCGTGGAACCCCGTCTCCAGGGCCGCCACCAGTGGCATCTGCGGAAAGGCCGCTCGCAATTGCCGCATCGCTCGGGCATACGGCGGGTTGTGAGCTGGGGCGACATCGGCCAGAGCCTCCATCGTGTCCAACAGTTCGTCATTGACGATCCGCACTCCGCTCAGCTTCCCTGCGAAGACCGCCTTGAACCCGATGGCCGACACCTCGTCCACCGACTGGATGCAGCCGGTCACGGGGTGGGTCAGCTGTTCGAGGCAGATCCGCACGGCTTCGGCATGATCGACGATACGACGAGAGACCTGCTCCCGCTGTCCCGCGATCTCGACAAAGCACGTTCCCTCGGCGTCCTGTCCGATCCGCTCAATCCCGCCGCGAGCCAACTGGCTCTCGTCGGTCATGTCGTAGAGACGGTACTTGAAGGAGGTGGAACCGAGGTTGGCGACGAGGACTTTCATGGGGGAAGTTCTCAGTGGTCAGTTTTCAGTCGTCAGTCTTTTGCGCCTTTGTCCGTTGGATCAAGGCGGTCAACATTCGCTTGACCTCATGCACATCGGCTGTCAGAGAATCGCTCTGTTCGGTGGTGAGGTATCCCAAGTCCCGCGCGAGCAGAATGTGATATTCCGACTCACTCGCGGACCCGGCTGCGATTCCGAGAAAGCGACCGAAGTCACCTCCACCACGACCACAGCCTTCGGCGATATTCGCGGGAACCGACGACGCGCTGCGACGCAACTGGCTGGTGAGGCCAAACAACTCATCGCGGGGAAACATCGACGTACTGCGATAGATCGCCAGCACGAGAGCATGAGACTTATGCCAGACATTCAGTGAGCGGAAATCCTGCAAGGACTCTCTCCTCACTGACTACTGATGACTGACAACTGAAAACTTCCGTTAGATGAAGTTCTTCATCAGATTGGCTTCCGGCCGTGGAATCACGTGCGAGGAGACCAGTTCGCCGACCTTGGAGGCGGCTGCGGCTCCGGCGTCGACGGCGGCGCGGACGGAGCCGACATCGCCCTTGATGACGGTGGTGATGTACGCGCCGCCGATCTGGATCTGCTTGACCAGAGTGACGTTCGCAGCTTTGAGCATGGCGTCGGCAGCTTCGATCTGCGCGATCATGCCCTTGGTTTCAACGAGACCGATAGCATCGTTCATGGGAGAGACCTTGAGGAGGATTAGGGCCTAGGGGCTAGGGCCTAGTGCCAGAGTTGGGAAGAGGGCCTAGGGCCTATGGGCTAGGGCCTAGTGCCAGACAATGTGATGCAATCCGACATCAGTCGCAGGATGCCTTCTGGCCCTAGGCTTTAGGCCCTAGGCCATAGGCTTCTTCAAGCGGGCGAACTGCTGGTGGCGGCGGAGCCTTTGGGCTTCGGAATGACCATGACGAGTTCATCGTGCGGGCGAGGAATCACCTGCACGCTGACGACATCGCCCAGCTTTCCAGCAGCGCTGGCACCGGCGTCGACGGCCGCTTTGACAGCTGCCACGTCACCGACGAAGAAGCCGGTGACGAGACCGCTGCCGATCTTTTCCCAGCTGAGGAATTGGACGTTCGCGGCCTTGAGGGCAGCGTCCGACGCTTCGATGAGGGCGATGAGACCTTTGGTCTCGATCATGCCCAAGGCTTCCATTTTGGCCATTCTTCAGGTCTCCAGGGAGTGGGGGGTGAGGGGGGTTTATGGTTTATGGTTGATGGTTTATCGACAGGAAGGACACTTCGTGTCGGTAAACCAGAGGACTCAGTGATCGGGTGGATGGATGCTTCGGCGGAGACCGCTGAGGACTCTGCCGAGTCGTTCGGCGGTTTCGTAGGCTTCGCAGTAGTCTGCATCCGAGATGAACCGCTGTCGCTGGGCGATGGTGAGGTGCGAGACACACTCCATCAGAGAACCGAATGCGATCTGAATGAAGTGGGCGAAATCCTTGCTCGATCTTCGGCCAAGTTGGCCGAGACTGACACTGCAGCCCGCCTGCGCTGAGAAGTCAGTCCAAATCGTTCGTCGGTCGGAAACTCCTTGGTGATGCGGTAGATCAAGTCCGCGAAGTCGATGGCCAGTTGCCAGGCATCGAGCTTCTCGAAGTTGAACATGGGGTGCCGGAGGGTTGAGGAGGGTTGATGGTTTATGGTTGATCGAACGAGGGGAGAATGGATGTGTTTGGTTGCGGTCATCGGCAGTTACGAACGAGGCGAAGCCGCATCCCCACTGCCGATAAACCATCAACCATAAACCATCAACCCTCTTCAGTGGGTGTGACAAGCACAGGGGATCGCTTTGATCAGTTCGACTTTCGTCGCATGTTCCAGATCCACGGCGTTGCCTTCGTCGGTGTCGAGGTGGACTTCCAGCTTGATCTTGTCGTCCCCGCCACGAACCTTCAGGTTCTCCAGCACCGTCGTGCAACTCGGAGATTCGATGCGGAGGTGCATCGCGTCGCCGTTCTTGACGCCGTAGAAGGCCATCTCGGTCGGGCTCATGTGGACGTGACGCATCGCGCGGATCACGCCTTGGTGCAGTTCCAGGCTCCCGGCTGGGCCGACGAGCAGGGCAGCAGCTGAGCCTTTGACATCGCCGCTGATGCGGACTGGTATGTCGAGGCCCAGCGAGATGGAATCCGTGAAGGCGAGTTCAACTTGCGTGTCACCTCGGCATGGGCCAAGAATGCGGACCTCGGGCAGCATCCGGCGACGCGGGCCGACGATGGCGACGGTCTCTTCGGCGGCGAAGTAGCCCTCTTGGTAGAGCCACTTCTTGACCTTCAGTTGATACCCCTTGCCGAAGAGCACTTCGACGTGCTCCTGGGTCAGGTGGCAATGCCGGGCCGAGATGTTCACGACGAGCGGATGCGGCTTGGTGGCCGGAGCCGCAGGGCTGCCGGTCATCTGCCGAGTCAGGACATCGCGGACGATGCGTTCGACATCAGTGCGGGTGATGGACATTGTTGAGAAGTTCTCAGTTGTCAGTTGTCAGGGAGAAGTTTTCAGTTCTCAGTCGTCAGTTTTCAGTCTGAAGGACTCTCTGCCTCAGACTGAAAACTGACGACTAAAAACTGACCACTATTCTGCAATCACGACTTCAATCCCGTGCTTCTCGGCCACGGCGCGCCACTCGTCGCTCAGTCCGCTGTCGACGACCAGTTTGTGAACCCGATTGAGCGGGCACAGGTGGACCAGTTCGGAGTGGCCGAACTTGCTGCTGTCGGTGGCCAGGATCACTTCATCGGCGGCATCGAGCATCTGCTTCTGGGTTTCCACCAGCAGCGAGTTCTGGTTGAACAGACCCGCTTCGGTAATCCCCCCGACGCTGAAGATCAGCCGCCGCACCTTCAAGTTGGCCAGGGCGTCGACCGTCAGCGGTCCCAGGACCACCCCCGTTCGCGGGTACAGGTACCCCCCCAGCACCACCAACTCGATTCCCGCCACCGACATCAAGTGATTGATGATCGGCATCGAGTTCGTGACGACCTGCACCCCTTTGCCCGCGAGGTGCCTCGCCACATGCAGGGTCGTCGTCCCCCCGTCGAGAAGAATCGTCTCGCCGGGCTGGATCAGCTCGGCCACCTTCCTCCCGACCCGTTGTTTCTCGCTGAGGGCTTGGTTCTCGCGCTCGTCAAAGGCAGGTAATCCTTCACCAACCCCCGCAGCTCCCCCCCGTGTCCGCCGAATCTGCCCCGTTCGGTCAAGATACTCCAGATCCCGCCGCACCGTGCTTTCACTGACTCCGACTGACTCGGCGATCTCCTGAAGACTGACAAACCCCTTGGTTTCGATGAATTCCCGTATGTTGCCGCGTCGTTGATCCAGCAACATCTGAGACTTCTCCGCCTGCCAAGCCTTGCCATCTCACCCAAATTCTGTCACCTCGGTGACAGAAATCAAGTGATTCAGCCATGTTCTTCCAAAAGATTTCACAATCAGTCGACACCGGTAGCACATGACCCTTCCGGGCGTGTCAACTTGATCGGCTGAAGAGAGGTCAAGAATTCGCCTCGTCCGGGAAGCCGCTACCGATTACACAGAGGAGTGAGTGACAAGCGATTCCCAGAGACCGGGAGGATTGTGATGGTGGGGTAAGGTGGGAAGGAGTTGCCGATGTTAATGGACCTCCTCCTGGTTGGAGTTCAGTCTTTAGGCTGCTTTGAGTGCTGTAGGGAGCAGGCTGATGCCCAACTCCAACTTTCAATAGCCGGTGTCGTACTCATGGGATCCCGGCTGGGTTTCCACTTGCTTCCTTGACGGCGTTTGGAGCGGAGGGGGGCGTGATTTTGGAATTCTTCCCAAAAACCGTACTCCGAATTGTGGTCGACCGACGGAAACGTCAGAGGGTGATTCAACCCGAGTTGAGTCCAACGACGCAGTCGCCACATGCCCTCTCCATCAACCCCCTGTCCGCCCAGTTGGAGATGACCATGCAAAAGTTTCTCGCCCTTGCCTGTTTCGCACTCGCTGCAGTTTCGCTGCCATCAAACGAAGTGCATGCCAGCAGTCCTTCCTACAAGGTGATCAAATCAAAACCGAGTTCCAATTACGTCTCAGGCTACCGACGTAGCAACGGCACGCATGTGCCCTCGCACTACCGATCCACCGCCGATCGCAGCTTTCACAACAACTGGTCCACGAAACCCAACACCAACCCGTACACCGGCAGTCGGGGGACTCGAATCACTCCGCCCAGCCGATGATCGTGGGCTTGAACGGGTGTCTTTCCCCTGGTTCCCAGTCCGTCGAGAGAACCAGAGGCAGACAGCGGAACGGGTGGCTGGTAGAATCTCCCCCAACCAGCGACATTGGTGACTTAAGTCAGAGCGAAGGGTTCCCCATGCGCAAAAGTTTGAAGTTGATCGTCGAGCAGCACTCAGACGGCTTTGTCGCCTACCCGTTGGGCATGAAAGGCGTCGTCGTCGGTGAAGGTGACACATATGAAGAAGCTGTGACGGATGTCACGTCCGCCATCGCGTTCCACTTGGAGACATTTGGCCCCGATGTCTTCGATGATGATGAGCGAGTTCTGGAGGCATTCATCACGGAGACCGGGGTCACAGTCTGATGCCCAAGTTTCCGATGGATGCACCTCTGGATCGTGTCCTCGCCGCGATGTCCCGGCTCGGATTTCAGGTCGTCCGCTCGGGCAACCATATTGCCTTGTCCCGGCAGAACGATGACGGAACGCAGACGCCCATGACGATTCCGAATCATCGCCGCCTGAAGGGTTCGACGCTGCGAACCATTCTGACGCAATCTGGTATTTCCCGAGCCGACTTTTTGGATGCCTACGAAAACGGGTGAGTGCTCGCTCCCCTTCAAAGACTTCTCGTTGCAGCTTCATTTCGCCCGGGCGAAAGTATCACTCGCTGTTTCACAGTGCGTTGAGGTGGGTTCTATTCGCCATGACTTCTCCTGCGGATCGAACTCCCGTAGAACACCGAGAGACGTAGTCTTCGCTGATGCGTCGGGTTACTGGTTGATGCCCCACCGAAGGATCGCTCCATGTCTGACTCTGCGCTCTACTCCCTGAACTGGGATCTTGATTCGATCCTCCCGAACCCGCAGACGCCAGAATTCGCGGCTCAGCTGGAGCTGTTCAAGGCCGACCTCACCCAGCTGGCCGATGCGTCTGATTTGCTTCCGGCGGTCACCGCGAACGGAGCATCAAGGGGCTGGGGACCATTCATTGAGCAGCTGTCGTCGATCCTGGCGCGGCAGGAAGACCTCAACGCGTTCCTCGGGTGTCATGCGGCTGTGGATGCGGAGAACAAGGAGTTCCAGCGGATCGAAGGAGCGCTCTCGGCTTTGACGCCGCACCGGCAGAAGGCTCTGGCCAACGTCGAACTCGCCTTTGTCGGTGTTGACGAAGCAGACTTCGACAAGTTCATCGCGGGAGACGCGCAACTCAAGACGCTGCGGTTCGTTCTCGAAGAGTGTCACCGCAATGCCGCTTTGCGACTGCCGAAGGAGCAGGAGCAACTCGCCAACGAACTCGCCGTCGATGGGGCGCAAGCCTGGTCGCGTCTCTACGACCGGCTCTCGGGGGAACTCAAGGTCGAGGTCATGGAGCGCGGAGTCGTGGTCAAAAAGTCGCCTGGCCAGATCCAGTTCGACATGCCCGAACGCTCCGTTCGGCAGAACAACTTCTACGCCTTCGACAAGGCGTGGTCCGGTCTGGCCGACACGTGTGCCGATGCCCTCAACCATCTTTCGGGAGCGCGGCTCACGAAGTACAAGCGGCTCGGCGTCGATCACTTGGCGGCCCCGCTGCGGTTGAACCGCATGTCTCGGGGCACGCTCGATGCGATGTGGGGGACGGTCGATGACCAGCGGGCGTGCTTACTCCCGTACCTGGATCGGAAGGCCAAGCTGTTGGGGCTGCCGAAGTTGGCGTACTACGACATCTACGCCCCGCTGCCGACCTCGCTGGGTGAGAAGCCGCAATCGGAGTTGAGCTACCCCGAGGCGGTCGATCTGGTGAGCGAGACCTTCGCCCAGTTCAGTCCCGACTTCGGCGACTTCGCCAAGCACGCCTTCCGCGAAAAGTGGGTCGAGGCCGAGAACCGGGGCGGCAAACGCCAGGGGGCCTTCTGCACCGGCATCCCGACGAAGCAGCAGACCCGCGTGTTCATGACCTACACCGGGACCGCTGACAGCATGTCGACGCTGGCCCACGAACTCGGCCACGCCTACCACTCCTGGGTCTTGCGCGAGCAGCCGTTCCTGCTCCAGGATTACCCGATGAACCTCGCCGAGACCGCCTCGACGTTCGCCGAGGCCGTCCTCGGCGAGAAGCGTCTCGCCGCTGCGTCTTCTGTCAACGAGGAACTCGGCATGCTCGACCAGATGCTCGGAGACTCGGTGGCGTTCCTGATGAACATCCACAGCCGGTTCGTCTTCGAAGACCGGTTCCACATCGCGAGGGCCAAGGGGGAACTCTCCGCAGCTCAGTTGTCGGAGATGACGCTGGCCGCTCAGAAGGAGACGTACCTGAATGCCCTCGCGGACGACGGTTGGTATCCCGGCTTCTGGATCTCGAAGCTGCACTTCTACATCAGCGGCTGGCCGTTCTACAACTTCCCGTATACGTTCGGGTATCTACTGTCGAACGGGCTGTACTCGATGGCTGCGGAGGGGGATCCGAAGTTCCCGGAGCGCTACCGCCGGTTCTTGATCGCGACCGGCTGCCAGTTGACCGAAGACGCCGTGCAGTCGTCGCTGGGTTATGACCTGCGGAAGCCCGACTTCTGGGAACGGAGTATCGCGGTGATTGCGAAGCGCGTCGAGCGGTTCGTGACGCTGGCCGATTCGGTTCTCGCGGCCCCCCCCGTTTAGCTGCGACGCGAAGTCCTCGTAGCGGAGCATTGCCGAGTTCCCGGTACCGAGCCGTCTGTCCCTGCTGGCGGTGTGCGGCGGTTTGTTCTGAGGGGCGCGGTCGGGGCAGGTTGGCCCAGACATCGCTTGGGATGTCTGGGTTGCAGAGCAACACGAGGAATGCGAGATGCGGCGGTGAATCTCAGTGCGATGGGAGATGGTCTCCGAACGGTCGGGATTCCGATCCGAAGAGTGGACTGATGCGATGCCGCCACAAGCTCTTGATCCCTCGTCACCCAGACGCTCAATGCCGCGTCTGGGCCGGCCCGCCTTGCTGCCTCCGTCCCTGTTCACTCACCAACGCACCCTCTTGCCTCGGCTGGGCCGCTGGCGGAGAACGCTGGTCAGCGTCCGCCCGCACTCACACGTCGGGTGGATGGTCTCCGCCGATCAATCGCGTACTCGCACGTAAATCTGAGTGGGAATCGGCTCGACGCCGGTCAATCCACTTGCAAGACTCTACGGCAGGCCAGCCGAACACTCTCTTCTCTCAAGTCTTGCCAATCTTCCGGGGCCTGCTCCGATGCTTCGAGTGTGCAGTTTTGAAAGCCGCCGTGCGGCGGAAATGAAGTCCCTGATCGAGCGAAACGGCGGAGTGGCCACCATCGCTCCCTCGCTCCGGGAAATCCCCATTGAGGACAACTCCGACGCCCTCGCCTTCGGAGAACAGCTGGCTCGAGGCGAGATCGACATCGTCATCTTTCTGACCGGAGTCGGGGCGCAGGGGCTGCTGGATGTGCTGCTGACGCGACACTCCTCGGAGTCACTTCAGACATGGTTCGGGCGAACGACGGTGGTCGTTCGGGGGCCGAAGCCGGTCGTTATTCTGCGAGGTGCGGGCATCCGCGTGGATCACCGAGGTGCCGAGCCGAACACCTGGCGCGAGGTGATCGATCTGATCGACAACACCCCGATTCCGGTCGCTGGTCAGACCATCGCAGTGCAGGAATACGGCCAGCCTCAGCAGGAGTTAAGCCAGGCCCTGCAAGACCGACTGGCCAACGTGATCTCCGTTCCCGTCTACAAGTGGGCACTGCCGGATGACATCGGCCCTCTCGAACAATCGGTCCACAGCACCATCGCGGGCGAGTTCGACGTTCTGCTGTTCACCAGTGCTCAACAGGCCGTCAACGTCCTGGACATCGCGGATCGCCTCGGCGTGAAGGACGCCTGGATCGCAGCTGCGCGGTCGTGTGTGATCGGCAGTATTGGGCCGACCGCGACGGAAACTCTCATTGGACTGGGATTGAACCCGCACCTGGAGCCCACACACGGAAAAATGGGTCATCTGGTGATCGAGACCCTCGCGTTTGCGAAGTCGAGTCGCAGCTGCGGGAAGCAGGTCGCAATGCCCCTTCCAGCGACACAACCCTAATTCTCAACGCGAGTTCTGAGGTTCTGTGCGGAATCGATCTTGCCCGATTCTCGGTTGCGGCGTAGAGTTGAGGTGACGATCAACAAAGACTGTTGCATCCCACCGGGGCAAGATACCGTGGCGTTGACGGACATCGATCGACGACTTCTGAAGCAGTGTCTGGTGCGTGCGCCAGGGGCTTGGAAGGACTTCGTTGACCGCTTTGTGGGTCTGTTTGTGCATGTCATTCGGCACACCTCCCACGCCCGCAGTATTCGGATTACCAACGACGACATCGACGACCTTTGCTCGGAAGTCTTCATCCGGCTGATCGAACACGACTTCGCCGTGCTCAGGCGTTTTCGCGAGCAATGCTCGCTGGCGACCTATCTGACCGTCGTCTCCCGCCGCATCGTGGTCAAGGAGATCATCCGCCGCCGCAAGGCCGAAGCCTGGGGCCACGTCGAAGCCCACGGAGCTGCGCTGGAGTCGGCGGGCGAGTCAATCCCGAACGCGTCAGTCGAGACGGTCGAAGAGGTCGCCCTCTTACTCGAACACCTCCCCCAGCCCGACGCCCAGATCGTCCGCAAGTTCCACCTGGAAGGCAAAACCTACCGGGAAATCAGCGCCGAGGTCGGCGTGCCGGAGAACTCGATCGGGCCGACGTTGACGCGGGCGCGGGAGAAGCTGAAGCAGTTGCGGGTGGGCGTGGAGTAGTTTCTGAGCTATCAGCGGTCAGCCATCAGCTTTCAGCCAGAGGGAGTACGTGATGAGCGAGACTCCAATCGCACCCGAATCACCATCGAAGCATTGGTGGAATCTGACGCTGGTCGAAATTCTGGAGAAGCTCCGCTGGAATCCCTCGCTGATCGAGATTCTCTGGATATTGCTCATTGCCGTGATACTGGCTTTTCTCCTGATTCCTGAAGTGGAATATGTGGCGGATGGCGAGCGGGAACTCCCCGTGCGGGTCTTTGTCTTCGATGTCGACTCGGGAGAGCCAATCCGCGGCGCGGATGTGGCGGTCTATTCTGCAAGGGGGTTGTATCGCATTGAGGACTGCGCCGAGAGAGCGAAGGATTTCACAGGTCTGATGGACTATGTCAAGACGATGCCAGCCGACAAGAAAGGCCGGACCGACGAACACGGTCTGATCACACTTCAAGAAGTCTTTCGTTCCGGCTCCAGCAACAAACATCCCAACACGCGAGTCTTTCCAGCAAGATGTTGGGTCATCGTTACGGCAGCAAACTTTAGCGGCGTCGTTGTCTCTCTGGGACGAGAGGACGTTGAGTATGGCGAGGTCAAGCGAGGTGGCGGGTTCCTCGTGCCGATCGGAATCATGAGAGATCCAGGGCTAGCGAAGTAGAACGGAATTTATTCCGTTCCTGCAACCATCAAATATCACTGAGCCGGAAGCATGTAATGACTGATCCATCTGAGACGCCGTCTGTCCCTCCGAAGCCACCCCGCCGATTCACATGGATTGAAGTGACGGTCGGCATGGCCATCATCGCCGTCTCGATCGCCCTCCTGTTGCCGCCCACACATTGGGCGGCCAGCGGTTCTGTCGAATTCCCGGTCCAAGTGTTTGTCTTCGACATCGCGACTGGCGAACCCGTCCCCAATGCGGAAGTCGCCATCATTTCCGGGCATGGCCTCCCGCGAGCCTGGTCCTTCCGGTCTTCCGAGGAGACTCTGCAAGCTGCGAAGCTGTTCACAGCCCTCTCAGAGCATCTGGCATTCGCACCTGCAACTCACAAATGCCGGACAGATCAACAAGGCATGGCCAGGATCCTCGCTGAGGTTCCCACCAGCAGCAGCGACAAGTCCCCGAAGCCGCACGCCGGACCCTCCAAATGCTGGGTAGTTGTCTCCGCCCCCGGGTTTCGCGGCGTGGTGTTCCCGCTGAGCCAAGAACCGGTGCTGACCTCTGACCTGCGAGAGCGCGGTGGGTTCCTCGTGCCGATCGGTATCATGCGAGAGCTGTCGAAGTAGAACGGAATTTATTCCGTTCCTCCCGCTTACCCGCCCACGAGAAACGGAATGACTTCCGCTGGTCGCACAATCGTCCGATCCAGGTTCGCTCGATGATTTCGGGTTGAGTGGGATTGTAGAACGGATTTCAATCCGTTCCTTCCGCTCACCCGCCCCCACAGAAACGGAATGAATTCCGTTTTACTTTCTGAACCAGTGGTCCATCCAATGGGCACGATAGATCGCCTGCGGCACCAAGGAGATGCCTGCCTGCTTGGGGTTGTTCGCGATGTATTCACGAAAGAACAACAACTCATCGAGCGTCCGAACGATGTGGTCGTAGCTGTCCGCCTGCCAAAATGTCCCCGTACGTCCCAGCAGCCGATTGCAAGCCACAGCTGACGCGCCTTTGACTTTCTTGAGGATGTCCTCGAGTTCCTCGCCTGGGCGCGGTGTCAGCAGCACATGCACATGATTCGGCATGAGTACATAATCACCCAGGTCGTAACCTAACCCGTCGCGGGAGAATAACTCCTGTTGCACAATGTCGACGCAAGCCGACTGACGCAGGCCGCATTCGCCCAAACCTCGGTCCAGGCAGTTTTGCACCTGCCGATTGAAGTGCTTGTGGAATTGAAACTGCTCTTTCGAGGGAATGTTCTCCAAGGCTTTTCGCCATTGTCCTTGCGGTCCGTCGTAGGTGATCCCGCGAGCTTTCAGCCACAGGGCCTGCTCGTATTCCCATTCCTTGCGAACCCCCTCGGGAATCGAATCACCCAGTCGAAACGTGACAAAGTATGTGCAACCCTCCTGCCTCCAATGAGGCAGATTTCGGCGATAGGTCCGGATGGCCAAGTGCTCACGAAACGGCACAAAGTCAGTGGGGCGAGAAATGGGATTCGGCAATTCCATGTTCGCACCTTGAATTCGGTTGGATTGGGTTTGTAGAACGGATTTCAATCCGTTCTACGCTTCGGCCTGCGGTCGAAGCGAACGGAATAAATTCCGTTCTACGAGTCTCCGACTCCAAACAAAAAGCACGCTTCGAATTCGAAGCGTGCTTCATTCCGTGACGGGATTCGTTGACCCACACTTCTTATGGAACGTTGTTCACGTTTCCAGTGTTGATCGGAGCAATGAAGCCCTGGCCCAGCACATTGTTCGTAATGGTGAACTGTGCATTCCACCCATTCGAGAATGTATTGAGTGTTGAGACCGGCACGCCCGCGTTAATCGTGTTGTTCAGGTCGTTGGTGTTGACATCAAACCGCGTGATGATGTCACGATTCGGACTGGCCTTGATCGCGTCGGCCGCGACGATGACGCCGCCCCGGACCGTGGGATTCAACTGAGTGGTAATGTTCGGCTGGACATTGTCGCCAAAGGCCAGGAACAGGAAGGCCATGGGGTCGAGCCGCACGATGTCCGCCACGTTTTCTCCGTTGTTCACACTATCCGTCGGCGGTGCCACGAGAGGGTTCGTGATGGTCCGAGTCAGGAATCCGTTGTCTGCGTTCCCTGTCATCGTGTTGCCACGCACAATCGCCCGGTTACCCAACGTTCCCAGGCGTGTTCCAGCTCCAATCGCGAGATCCACTCCGTCCTGTCCATTGAACCGGATGAGGTTGTTCGTCAGGCTCAGGTTCGTCGTGAAGTCGATGAAGTTGGGATCCGCCCAATGATTGCTGGGCAGTGCGGGATTGTCCGGATCGGTCGTTTCGTTCGTACCGTCGCCGTTTCCATCGCGGTCAGGAAACACAGCGATTCGAGCTGTGTTCAGGTTTTCCGCCAGTGTCACCATGCGGAAACCATCGCCCCCGTTGTTCTGGATGGTGTTATTATCGAAGTTGAAGCGAGCCCCGTTGTCACTCACTTCGATATCCACCCCGTCACCGACATTGGTGGAGAACTGCGTCTGACCGATGATACTGTCCGTCACGTTGACGTTCAGGGTGGTGCCGCCGATGAAGAAGCTGTTGTAGTCGATGTTCATCCCGTCACCCCCAAAGTCGACAAACGTGCTGTTGTCGACCGTGAGATTGGCTGTCCCGCCCGTGAGCTGACCATCCGAGTTGTAGGACAACCCATGTCGGCTCACCCCACCCGTGACTCGATTTCCCGAGGCATGTGTGTTGTTGACGTTCAGGTCGATCGAGCCAACACCGGTTTGAGCCACGCGGATCGCGTCGTTCCCGTTCTGGGCGATGACGACATCCGGAGCATCCGGAAGCACATCTGCACCTGGCCCCGCCCCGGAGGACGCGGGATTGCCGATGTTGACCACCATCACAGCCCCGGAACTCTGGTCAACGACCGAGACGCCGTTGGCTTCGTTCCCCATGATGACTGTTTGTTGTGTATTCCCCGTGATATCCACCCCAAGCTGGGAGAGGTCATTGGAGGTCAAGACGATTCCATCCCCCGTATTTCCGGTGATGATGTTGCCATCAAACTGGGCGTTGGCTCCTCCGAACACCCCGAAGATGGACGCATTGTTCGTGGTGACCGAGACCCCGTTGTCCTGCGTTCCCAGCCCTTGGATCACATTCGAGATCAGATCCACACGGGTCTGCGAATCGTCGTTCGTCACGACATTCACGCCGTTGCCCACGGTGGTGGTGCCGTTCCCGCTGATCGTGTTTTGACCAATGGTCACGTCGGTCGAGACACCCGCCGGAGTCGAACCTCCCCCGGTGAGGATATTGATCCCGTGAGCGGTATTGCCCGTGATCGTATTCCCCAGCAGTGGGTCGACTCCCACTCCCCCGGTGGTGCCGATGATGGATCGGATAATGGCATCCCCTTCCCGCTGGATCTGGATTCCATCGTCGAGGTTGGCCGAGATCGTGTTCCCCGTCACGAGCAGCCCCGCAGAGGTTGGGTCTCCGGTCGCATGAACCTGGGATGTGGCATTCGCCAGAAGGCGGAGTCCGTCACCGGCATTGCCCGTGATCGTATTGTCGATGACTTGGGCGTTATGCAGTCGGGTCGCGTCCGTCGTGCGGAACACGACGCCGTCACCCGCAAAGTCCACGCTGGGTCCATTCACCGCATTCGTGATCGTGTTGTTCTGCACCACGACACTGGCCGTGGAAATCCCCGACAGGTCGATGGCGATGTTCGCATCACCGTTCCCCGAGATGATATTGCCATTGAGAGCCGGGTCGGCCCCTCCGATCAACAAGTCCAGCGTCGAGTTCTGGGAGGCGTCGAACCGCACCCCTTCCAAGGTATTATTCGTGATCTCGTTGTTCGAGATGACGGCTGACCCTGCGGTAGCAATCGTACTATTGACCAGGGTCGCGTTGATGCCACGCCCTCCATTGTTGTCAATCGTATTGCTATCGATGAGAAGATTTGCGATGTCAGAACCGTTCGTCGCATTGAGACGAATTCCGTCCAGACCGTTGTTCGTGATGCCTCCCGAGGAGCTAGCCGCAGGTCCCAGGAACGTGTGATCTGTCGAGGCATCAAGGGTGCCAGAGAGAGACTGTCCATTAGAGAAGGTGGCAGTCACAATGGCCCCGGACAGTTCGGTTCCCGTCTGGAGTGTCGCAGCTGCGGCATCACCCACAGTCAGGTCGAAATGCAATGGAGGATCCAAATTGTCGAAGTCATTGAATCCGAGTGTCATGACCTGAGATCCATCAACCACAACGCCAGGTTGATTGACGGCCGCCAAGTTCACCGCCTGTCCATTCACTGTTTGGAACCCGACTGCTGGTCCTCCGAAGAAGTACCGGAAATCAAAGCCAACGCCTCGTGTCGTGGCAAAAGACAAGGCGGTGGGTGTAAAGTCGTAGACCAGACTCGTGATGTTGAAATTCGGGTTCGACAGATTCGTTGCTTCCCAGTGAACGTCAGTGATGTTCACGTTGAATCCCAAGGGGGATGCGGGGATGTTGATGCCGAGGTTGTTCACCACGTTGAGGTTCTGGATCGGCGTGTTGTTCAGATCGAAGTTAATCCCGTTGTCTCGGTTGAAGTTGATGCCGTTCTCTTGGATGGTGAAGTCGGTGACGGAACTGTCGGTCGCCAGGAAGCGAATCCCGTCGCCACCCAGGTTCCGTGCAATCTCGTTGGATCCGATCAGGATCTCCGTGATCGCCGTGGTGGTGGAAATGATGTCAATCCCTCCACCCAGGTTGTCGCTGATCGAGTTGCTGGCAATCTCAATCGAACCCTGCGTCGTATTGGTCAGTGTGTAATGGATGCCATCCAGAGTATTCCCCGTGATGGTGTTGCGGATGATCGGGGCATTGAGACTACCACCGTTTGTGGAGGTCAGGTTGATCCCGTTCCCGGTGTTCCCCGTGATCGTGTTCAGTCCGAGCGTGATGTCCGCGTCACCGATACGTAGGTCGAGAACCGAGCCGGCCCCGTTGACAGTCCCGTCGATCCCATCCCCCACATTATTCGTGATGGTATTCCCGGTCATCGGACCCACGGTGACCACAGCTCCCGCGAGGGCACGGGCGTTAATACCGTCGCCTCCGTTGGTGGAGATGGTATTGGTCGTCATGTCGTCGATGTTGATCGTCGATCCCGCTCCCGTCGCCGCGATGGTCAGACCCGTGAGCGCGTTGTTGGAGATCGTGTTGTTATTAAACACGGAATCCGCGACGGGATGCAGAATCGGATCGATCGGCAGCGGGTCTTCGAAGTTGATGTCCCCGCCGAGTGTCGAGTTGAGCACCACGCCCAGACCCGCTCCGCCCGTGACGGTGTTGTTCCCAAAGACATCAAAGTCGATCGCTCCGCCCGTCGCGTTGAAGGTCATGCCGCTGGAAGTGGCATTGGAACTCCCCGTGACGGTGTTACGCAGCACATCCAGTTGGACGTGACTTCCTGCGAGGGCTGTCACCAGCACGCCCGATGCGGAGTTCGTAATCGTGTTGTCGAGGATTCCGGTGAACGGAGACACGTCCGAAGCGTCGGCCAGGATTTCCGTCCCCGCATTGGCGGTCACGGTGATCGCGGTACCCACATCGAGGACTCCATCCGCGTCAAGATCGGTCCCCACGCTGGTGAGCGTGTTGTCTCGAATGGACAGATTCAAGGCATTCGCCCCTGTTCCCGCGACCTGGGTAATGTTGATGCCATTATCCACACCGACCAACGGCGCGATTCCCGCAGTTCCATCGATCGTGTTGTTGGCCACGATGCCGATGTTGTCGATGAATCCACCCACCCGACTCACAGGCAGTGTGGACGGTCCCAGAGGGGCCGATGTCGTGTTGCTGAGGATGTTGATCGCGGTTGCTGCGTTTTGGATCGTGTTGTTGGTGATGACAAAGCTGTCAACCGTTCGCGGGACCAGGGCGGCGTTCATACTGGCGATGCCATCTGCCGTTCCGCTGGCGTCGATCGTAAATCCAGAGACTTCTGTATAGTTCCCATTGAGCCGCACCACCGGCGACGCCAAGCGGCCGGAGTTGGACAGGAACGGATTGGCTCCCGATGACTGCGCGATCCCGTTCGCAAATCCGGGCAGATCGAACTCAGTCAAGCCATCGCCGCGATTGATGGCCCGGACCTGATGGACCGAACCATCCGCCAAGGTGCCCGTGCCGAGCAGACGCTGGCAATTCAACACTTCAATGGTGGTGTTCAGGTCCACGTCGCTGCCAGCGACCGCATTCCGCCCGACATAGATGATGTCAAACGGGGAGCGCTGCGCTGTGGTCAGATTCATGTAATCCTGGATGCTGCCGAATGGATTTGACACCGAACCGGCCGCCGCCCCATTCACAGCTGTGGGGTCGATGTGGGCCACAAGAATCGGTGTGCCGTCCTTCGGATCCCGGAAGAACTGCGTTTCCGTGACGGTATTGGTGGCGGTCGACACTCGGTAAGGACGCTTGACCGAAGCCAGCATCCTTTCATGACCCCGATTCGGTCGCAACCAGCGGGACTGCCGCCCGTTGGGGATTGTCAATTCGAGGTTGATGCTGGTGTTTGTCCCGAAGATTTTGTCATTGGAGACAACGGTGTTGATCCAGAAGTCTTCTGAGACCTGGAGTTCGAACCGGCCCGAGATGCCCATCGAACTCTTAGCACTCGAGGTGTTCGCCACCAGTCCGTACCCACCGATGGCCCATTCCGCTCCGAATCGACCGAGCAGGGGAACCGGCGAGGCGATTTCGAGCTTGTAGTCCTGGTAACTGGTCTCACGCAGGAAGCTGAATCGATACGCAACGTTGTTCCCTTGAAAGAACGGGGTTCCAAAGGCGTTCGTGGTGCTGAACGTGTTGAAATCGTCGAGCGGCATATTCGCGTTGAAGCGGGCGCTGAAGTACCGCCCCAAGCTCTCCAGACTCACCCCCATCTGGCTATATGCGGCCCGATGACCCGCATCGTAGTCATACCAGCCCGACAACCCGTAAACGCGATCATCGACCGGATCAAAGAACCGATAGCCCAAACCGACATTGATGCCTCCGTTCCCAGACCCGCTCATATTGACGCGGGGATTGAGGAAGATCAGGCTCTGCGAATCGTCCGACGACAGCGGAATAAACGCATTGATGTTCGAGTAGCCTCCGTCATACCCGTAGGCTTCCATGCTCTGGTTGCCGACGCGCCACTGGATTTCGTTCAGGGTATGCGCCGGGGCAAAACCGACGCCTCCATTTTCCGCGTAGTACCCGCCCGCGTTCCCGCCGAGAGCGTCCTCGAAGACATCCCCGGGGTCAACGGCGTACTGGGTCTGGCGAATCCCAGTCCCTGTGGCACTGGCCGAAGCGCGGCCCATCCGGACCGAACCCTCTTCCGAGTACGTAGGCGACTGGCCACGCATCGTCACAACCCCAGCCTCATTCGGGCTTTGAGCCAATGCTGTGCTGGTCACCAGAGCGGCCGCAACAGTTCCCAGCCAGCGCTTCCAGGTCTTCTTCATTGATGGCTCCAGCTTCCTGCTGTGTCTGTCGGGTGAGTGCCGCATGCAGCACACACCGTCATGCCCCGGAGTGACGACTGTTCGCACTTGCGACAGTTCCGCCGTCTGAGGGGACTGTCCCCGGCCAACCCATCGGCATTCGCTGCCGAACTGGGCCGATTAGGCAAATCAGTCAAGCGAGACTGATTCTGCCGCTAGAGACAGTTACTCTGAGTTTTCGGCCTGTACGGGCAGAAAAGTTAAACGGAAATGCCGTTTGGATTGACTTTGACGGTTCTCCGGATTGTTCTCGCCCTCCCCCAAAACAACCAGCCTGCCCGCATCTCTATACCCAAAAAAAGGTTACGGCATACTCTGTGAATTATTAAATCCACCCCCGTTCTCCGGGAATAACTTCCGCTCGACTCGCTCTCTACTGTTCGAAAGACCACAGCTGAGAACATGCGTCTCTCGTGAGCTGAGAAGAATTGGTCGGAACTGCCGTCGTCGTTTGACTCGACAGAGTGAACGCAGGCTTGATTGAGGAAGATTGCCATGAAGAAGTACCTCGGACTGTTGTCGTTGGCCCTGCTCGTCGGTTGTGAGCCAGCTGCAACTCCTGTGAAGGATCCAGCTCCTGTTGTCGCTCCGGCGCCTCACGCTGCTCACGCACCGACCACCACGACTCCAACCGAAACGACACCCCCCACGAACACCGAGCCAGTTGCTCCTAGCACTGATCCGGTTGTTCTTCCAGAGACTGACCCAGTTGCACCAACTCCAGAAGCTGCAGGCAGCGGAACCACCAATCCGTAATTGACTCGCCTTCTCCCGACGGCTCCCCCAGACGCTCCCGCGTCTGAGGAACCACAATCACAGCCCCTCGTCCCATTTGGCCGAGGGGTTTTTCGTTTCCAAGACATCGCTTGCCGTCACTGATAAGATGGCAGAGGTTGCCACCAAAGGCTGATCTCCAAGTGAGATGGGCTGCATCAGAAAAGTGGGCCGGTGGAAAACTCCGGCCCCCTCTCCCCCGCATTCGACTCGGCCTTCCGAACAAGTGTTACTGCGGGGGAGAGGGCTGGGGTGAGGGGGCAGAGCGTGTCCCTTTCACCCCTCACCCCGGCCCTCTCCCCACAGCCATGTCCTCCCTGGCAATCGAGTCGCCAGTGGGGAGAGGGGGCAGAGCGACTGGCACCGATGTTTCAGACGCACCCCTCTACACTTCCACCACTCCTCCCCACTCCCCACTCCCCACTCCCCCGCCATGTCGCTCAGCTCCCTCCCTCTCAGCTACTGCACGAACGTGCATCCCGGCGTCACGGTCGCCGAAGTCGTTCAGGGGCTCCGCACCTACGCCTCGGAGATCCAGCGGAGTCTCGGACGCCCTCTCGCCGCCGGGCTATGGCTCTCCCAGCCCGTCATCCGCGAACTCATGGCCGAGCCGTCCCAGCTGGAACTGCTCCGCGAAACTCTGGTCAGTGCGAACCTGACGACATATACCCTCAACGCCTTCCCGTACGGGGACTTCCACTCGGAGCGAGTCAAAGAGCAGGTCTACCAGCCCGATTGGACCACGCCGACCCGCCTCCAATACACCATCGACTGCGCCCACATTCTGGCCCAATTGCTCCCGGAAGGAGTCGAAGGGAGCCTATCCACCGTCCCGCTGGGGTTTAAGTCGCTGAGCACCGCCCCCGAATTCCAGTCTTCGTGTATTCGCCAAATCATCCAGTTCGCTCGATCGATGGACGAACTCCACGATGACACCGGGCAGGTCATTCGTTTAGCGATCGAGCCCGAGCCGCTCTGCGTTCTCGAAACGACCCCCGAAACGATCCAGTTCTTCTCCCAGCTTCGTGCCGCAGCCGCTGCCTCGGGCGACCGAGCCGCTGTCGACCGCCACATCGGCGTCTGCTACGACGTGTGCCACCAGTCGGTCGAGTTCGAGGATGTGGCAGCTTCGATCCGCGAACTTGGGGACGCCGACATCCGGATCAACAAGGTCCACATTACTTGTGCGATCGAAGTCCACCTGCCGACCCCCGCCTCGCTCGCCGAACTGGCCCGCTTCGTCGAGCCGCGCTATCTGCACCAGACATTCGCCCGCTCGGCCTCGGGCCAGGTGGTGAACTTCCTCGACCTCGACCGCTCCCTGTGTGAGAACCCGCCCACCGGCTTCAGTGAAGCGGAAACCTGGCGTGTTCACTTCCATGTCCCCGTCGACTCCGAATCCCTCGGCCTGCTCAGCACCACCCGCGCTGACCTGCGTAAAGCCCTCGCCCAAGTCCAACTGCTGAACTACGCCCCGCACCTCGAAGTCGAAACCTACACCTGGGGCGTCCTCCCCTCCGGTGAGAAGCCCTCCCTCGTGGAGGGCATCTCCCGCGAACTCCGCGCCACCCAACTGCTCCTAGCCAACCTTCAGTTGAACCAGAGCGGGTTGTCGGTCGTTTGAGAATCTCCCCGTCAGCCTGAGCATGATCGGCAGTCATTGATGGTCTCAGCCCCTTCCAGCCCTCAGGATCATCGCGGCGTCAAGTTCCGGCGTTTCTTGTTCTTTGCTGTTCCTATCACTGTTGCCATTGTATGGCGCGCCGTGACGCTCAATTGGAGTGTTCTGTGGCAAGACGAATTATTCTTTGCGCCCGTTCACATATTAGGCTCAGCAGTCGAACCCATTACGTTTCTCCTAGTATTGCTCATTCCCATTTTACTCAGCACCACGACAGTTCGTCTGATACGAATCTCCCCGCGTCCCATGTCAGCGGGGTTGCTGGTGGGATGCCTTGTCTTGTCGATCATTCAGTTTTTCTTGGCTCGGCCTAACATTTCGACTTTCTATGAGTTCGCGAAAGTGATGTCGCCTGTGATGATTGTGATTTCAGTTCTCACGCCCCTTGAGATCGCAGGGCGCGGGATCAAGCATCATACCACAACCATGTACCTGACCGTGGCGATGGCCTTGGCATACTGGGTCGTGGCATCCGTTTTGGTGACTTTAGCTTGGGCCTCAGTCTAACAGGGACTGTGATAAGAGGAGCCAGCATGCCAGTCCGAGACAAGTTGATTGTGACAGGAGTCATTGTCTGCCTGGCGATCATGTTCTGTACAGTTGGTCGCAGGCGATTGCGATGGCTTTCCGATCCTGACTTTTGGAATCTAGGGGAGGCCAATCCACTCCGTCGAATTCTGTTTGATGAAAACGGAGACATCAGGCGTCTGGGAGTCATCATCATCTACACGATCATCTTGGCCTTGGTCTGGTTCACATAGTCTGAGTTCGTGACGTCCCGGAGATTTCCACTGCGAGCTGCTGCTTGAAACGAGCGAATTCTGGCAGCCAGTGGCATCCCAGTGAATACGGCAACACCCTCGCCCAGCGACCGCACATCGAGCGATAGCCAGAGAATTCAATCTGTACGACTCACGTCGAAATGTTCGCACGCTGCGCTAATTCACTGAAGTGGGCTCGAACACCAAACGACCCCGGCAGGGGTCACAGCCATGAGCCGGTGGTTGAGCGCAGCGACACCACCGGAAGCCAATCGCCTCTCAGCCCACCATCCCGGAGGGATGGCAGAAGGACGCCAGCCCGTGAGGCGAATTCCTCCCAAGAGCGACGCTTGCTGGCATCCTTCCGGGATGCAGAAACAGGTCGGGACCGTGTTCCGGTGGTGTCGCTGCGCTCAACCACCGGCTAATGGCTGACATCCCTTCGGGATGGAAGAGTGCTGATGGCTCCTCCCCGTAGTTGCGGCTCCGTCGCGCTGGGAAATCCGTGTACCAATCCCTCCTTGGACCAGCTTCCCCGAGGTGGAGATTATGTACACAGATTTCACAGATCGGCACAGATTCCCGAGGTCTGGCTGCGGCAGTCGCATCTCGAGATGAGGGGGCGGTTGTGGTGAGTGGCTCGGCGGGCGGGGCACGGAGACGGTCTCGTGACTTGTGGTGAGGTTGCCGATTGTTTACCAGTTTGGCTTGGCACGTATCGCCGTTTCATCAAACCCGTCCAGCCGAGTACGGACTTACAAACACTTCCATAACCACCCCAGTTGTGAATTTCCCCCTTTCATCACCCCAACGATTTTCCGCATCAAGGCGGGTTTGATATCCTTCTGGCCCTTCCTGGACCCGGCGGACTCTGCGCTTGTAGCGTTCTGAGCCTCGAACTTGGTCCAGAAAGACAAAGGAGGCGGCGATGACCGTCTCGTGGATTCTTGGGAGTGCCTGGCGTGTCCTTGATCGTGCAGAAGTTTGGCGGAACCAGTGTCGGCACCCCGGAGCGGATTCTCTCCGCTGCGAAGCGGGCTGTGGCGGCGAAACGGGCGGGACACCAGGTGGTGATGGTGTGTAGTGCGCGCGGGAAGAAGACCGACGAGCTGATTGACCTGGCCAACGAGATCACGTTGACGCCCCAGCCGCGCGAGATGGACATGCTGCTCTCGACCGGGGAGCAGGAAGCTGTGGCCCTGGTCGCGATGGCCATCGGCACCCTCGGAGAGCAGGCGATCAGCCTGACCGGGGAGCAGATCGGGATCGTCACCGACCAGACCTACACCAAGGCCCGCATCAGCTTGATCTCGACCGAGCGGCTCAAGCGGGAACTCGACGCCGGGCGGATTGTGGTCGCCTGCGGGTTCCAGGGGGTCAGCGAGAACGGTGACATCACCACGCTCGGACGCGGCGGCAGCGACACCACAGCCACCGCCCTGGCCGCCGCTCTCGAAGCGGACGAGTGCGAGATCTACACCGATGTCGACGGCGTCTACACCACCGACCCCCGCATCGTCCCCGAGGCCCGCAAGATCACGCGCATCTCCTATGACGAGATGCTCGAGATGGCCAGCCTGGGCGCGGGGGTCATGCACTCCCGCAGCATCGAATTCGCCAAGAAGTTCGAGGTCGCCCTGCGCGTGCGGCACGCCCTCAACAACAACGAAGGCACCCTCATCGCCGCCAGTGGCGAAGAGATCGCCCGCAGCGTGACCGGCATGGCACTCGTTCGCGACGAGGTCCGCGTCAGCCTGTGCGACATCCCCGACCGGCCCGGCGTCATGAGCCTGATCTTCGCCAAGATGGCCGCCCGCAAGATCCCCATCGACATGGTCGTCCAGAACGTCTCGGTCGACAACAAGGCCGAAGTCT
The DNA here is from genome assembly GCA_043736295.1 of Planctomycetota bacterium. Taxonomy (GTDB): domain Bacteria; phylum Planctomycetota; class Planctomycetia; order Planctomycetales; family Planctomycetaceae; genus TH-plancto1. The sequence continues at coordinate 38,029 of JAYTCW010000301.1, forward strand.
CCTTCACTGTCCCCGCCAGCGAACTCGCCGAAACCCTGACAGCTGCCCAGGAAGCCGTGACGGAACTCGGCGAAGGCACCGTCCTCAGCGGGACGAATCTGGCCAAGGTCTCAGCGGTTGGGCTCGGCATGCGGTCGTGTCCCGGTGTCGCCGCCCGAATGTTCCGCTGTCTGGCCGATGCCGGAATCAACATCCAGATGATTACTACCAGCGATATCAAGGTGTCGGTCCTGGTCGACCGCAACGTGTGCGAACAGGCACTCCGCACCGTCCACCACGGATTCCAGCTCGATCAAGACCAGCCCGCTCCGGAACTGATTGTCGCAACTTCCCATGCCGTGGCCTCCGCGACCGCACGGGCCAGCGAACAGGAACGTCTGGCCGCAGTGGTCAGCCGCCTGCGCAGTATGGAAGACATCGTGGTCAGCGAAGTCATTCTGGACGAGGGCCAGGCCCGCATCACGGTTCACGACGTGCAGGATCGTCCCGGCATCTCGGCAGAACTGTTCGAGACCGTGGCCCAAGGCGGCGTGTCGGTCGACATGATCGTGCAGAACGTCGGCCGCAATGCGAAGACGGAGGTCTCCTTCACCGTTGATGCGGGCGATCTAAAGCGGGGACTGGAGGTCATCCAGACGCTGCTGAAGAAGTGGCCCGGCTCCAGCGTCAGCCATGAGCGCGACATCGCGCTCCTCTCGCTGAACGGGATCGGCCTGCGAACTCACACGGGCGTCGGCGAGCGGATGTTCCGCGCCTTGGCCGATGCGCAGATCAACGTCAAAATGGTCAACACCTCGGAAATTCGCATGAGCGTCGTGGTCGCTCGCCACCAAGGTGCGTCCGCATTAAAGGCATTGCAATCGGCGTTCGGACTGATCTGAAGCGGGTTCTGACGAATCCGCCCGCATCGAACGCGGGCTGTCAATGAAACAACCCTCGCTGGTTCATATCACCAGCGAGGGTTTGCCGTTTCTCGAACCACACGCGTTCAAATCATGGGCTGGCGGGCTGGTTGTTGTTGTCCTGTGCTTCGTTCAGAGCGGCGATTCCGAAGCCCAGAGCGGTTACGGCCACGACAGCGGTAATGACAAGGATCTCGTTGTGGAATTCATCAACGTACTGTCCACGGACTGCTGTCTGGGCGATGGTGAACTGATTCCGAGCCGAAGACGGTGCAGCTTCCTTCGACCACAGCCGGACGGGGAACTGTCCATCGGCCATGCTGATGGTGTGGTTTCCACTGGACAGACCGGTCACGGCGTACGAACCGTCGGCCTTGGTCACGGTCCGGGAGACTTCCTTACCGTTCTTGGCAACCGTCACAACGGCACCTTCCACGGGCTTCCCATTGGCATTCAACAGCTTACCGTTGAGTTTGCCTTGGGTGATGATCAAATCGGTTCCCTGACTGGCTTGCTTAGCAGCTGCCTGGGGAGCTGCGCTGACCGGCATGGCCGGCATGATCATCGCAACGCCAGCGGCGCAGGCGACAATTCGAGCATAAAGAGAGTTTTTGAGCATGGGGTTCAGAATCCTTTTCTGGAACGGTCAGTCGGATGTCAGCCGACCACGAACACCGTCGTGATCAGGAGGGAAGCATGAGAATCCATTCCGATGAATCCATTCAAGTCCCTTCTTCACTTTTCGGATTACAGACGACGATCTGTCAAATTCAACTCCTTCAATTTTGTGAAGTCTGGCCAAAGCCCAAGTGATCGTTCCGTCTTTTCGGCATAAGTGTCTCACTCCTATCCAGACTGACTCACTCCACACACTTGCCTGACCCGGCGGAAATCCGGAGATTCCACCAGTTCTCTGCGAGACACCCATCTTTAACTCAAGCCTCCGAGCTGCCGCACCCCTTCATACAACGCAGCATTCACTGTACTCGCCAGATTCAAACTGCGAACCTGATCGTGCATCGGAAACTTGATGCAGTGAGCGGCGTGCAACTGCCGCAGCCGCTCCGGCAGGCCACTCGACTCACTCCCAAAGACCAGCACATCGCCCCGCTCGAACTCAGCCTCCCAAGTCAGTCGCGTCGCAGTCTTGGTGAACAGCCAGAAGTTTCTGCCCACCAGCTTCTGCTCGATCGTGGCCCAATCATCGACCGCCTCCCAGTCGAGGTGCTGCCAATAATCCATGCCCGCTCGCTTCAAATAGCGGTCATCCAGATGGAACCCCAGCGGCCTGACCATCCACAACTTCGCCCCCACCGCCACGCAGCTGCGCCCAATATTCCCAGTGTTCTGCGGGATCTCTGGCTGATACAGAACCACATGTAACAGTGGCTCGCGACGAGCGGGGATCGGCAAAGACAGCTCGGACGTGACCACGAGTTACGCGACCTCAAACAGGAACTCGATCTCGACAGACGCATTCAGCGGAAGTGCGTTCACGCTCACGGATGTCCGGGCATGCCGACCTCGGTCACCCAGAATCTGCACGAGGAGATCACTGGCCCCATTCCCGATCTGGGGCTGCTCTTTGAATCCATCCACACTTTGCACGAACACACCAACTCGCACCACCCGCACCAGCTGCGATAAATCCCCACCCAGTTCGGCCCGCAATGCCGCCAGCCCATTCAGCACGCATTGCTTGGCTGCGGCCTGTGCTGTGGGAATGTCGATCTGGGTCGGCACCGTTCCCACCGCCAGCAGTTGGCCATTTAGAAACGGCAGTTGCCCACTA
>JAYTCW010000302.1:0-11697 GCA_043736295.1 Planctomycetota bacterium
CGGCATGGGCCGGTCGATCAGCTGCGGTCGAAAGAGGAACTCAAACGTGGCGAAGGCGAGGCCGCTGCGAAGGAGTGTCCGGTGTGTCGGTCGCTCATCGCCGTGGCGTACCGCACGTGCCCCGACTGCGGGTACGAGTTCCCCAAGCCGGACAAACCTAAACACGAGGACCGGGCAGCGAACGGCGGAGTGCTGTCGGGTGAGGTGATCGACCAGGAATGGGAGGTCCGCGATGTCCTCTACAGCGTCCACACCAAGAAGGGAGCCGATGAGTCCGCCCCCAAGACGCTGCGAGTCGACTACCGCCTGGGGATGGACCATTGGGTCAGCGAATGGATCTGCCTCGAACATACCGGCTGGGCCCGCCGCAAGGCCGAGCAATGGTGGCAAGCCCGCTCCCCCGATGCCGTTCCCACCACAGCTGAGGAAGCTGTCGACCGAGCCAGCGCTGGAGCCTTGGCCGCACCCGATGCAATCACCGTGCGTTCCATCGTCGGCGAGAAGTTCGAACGCATCATCGCCTACCAACTCGGGTCGATGCCCGAGCCGTGTGCCATCTGGGCGAAGGTCGATCTTTCGGATGTGCCGTTTTGAGGTGGCAATGCCCAACCGCTGGACTATGGGTGTTCAAGAGTGTTCGCATTGCGGGGCCTCTCTCCGGTTTGGAGACGATGCTCACGAGTGCGGCTCTCGCTATGGAGTTGAGTTCAACCTCGCGACGACGGATGAACAGAAGGCACTGCTTTCTGAAACCGTCCGCAGGATTTATGGCATCGACGAAGACCGGTGGTACGCCCAGCGGATGCATTACCGCGAGATCGTCCGGCAACATCAGGAACAGAAAGGCTGACCCGTGTCTCGCGTTCTCGTCATCGGTGACACGCATTGCCCCGGCATGCGAACCGGCTACGTCGACTTCCTGAAACGCGTGGCCGATAGCTACTCCATCACGCGAGTGGTCCACATCGGCGATCTCGTCGACTGGGCTTCGATCTCGTACCACGAGAAGAGTCCGTCATTGCGAAACGCCTCGTTGGAGTACTCGAAGGCCCGCCGACAGGTCGCCTCACTGACGAAAGCATTCCCCAAGGCCGACTGGTTGATTGGCAACCACGATGCCTTGACCGAGCGACAAGCTGTCACCGCCGGTCTTCCGCCCGAGCTGCTGAAGGACTACGCCGACATGTGGAACGTTGGCTGGTCGATCCATCCCCGGTTCTCGAAGCTAATCATCGACGGCGTGATCTACTCGCACGGCGACAGTGGGCGAGCCAATCAAGACGCCGCATACCAGCAAGCCAAAGACAACTTTCGCTCGACCGTCATCGGCCATTTCCACAGCCAAGCGGGCGTCCGCTGGTGGGCCAACCCCGAGTTCCGGGTGTTCGGCCTGTCGGTCGGCTGCGGCATCGACGCCAGCCGCCTGCAGTTCGACTACGGCCGCCGCTTCGCCCACAAGCCGATCCTCGGCTGCGGCGTGGTCCTCGGTGGCAAACAAGCCTACTTCGAACCGTGGCTGCTCCGCAGCCGCTAACTCTCACTCTTTGAATAGGAGACCCATGAGTCTGCTCGATGCCCTGACCAAACTCGTTGACGACCAACTGGCCGAGGAAGGAATCACTCCCGAGCTGCTGGCGATGATCGACCTCTCCGTCGCTTACAGCCCCGTGATCCCGTTCGCGGGTGGGACTCTCGACAGCGCTGTCGATGTCCGAGCGTGGGGCTTTGTCCCCGATGACGATACGCCCAGCCGCTTCGAGGTTCTGCACTCTGCAGTCCACAACCCTGTCACCCCCGACTCACTCAAAGTCATGCGAGCCCGCTACCTGCTGGCCCGCGAAGCCCACTACGCCCCCCTGTACGCCACCCTCTTTGGAGAACCTGATGCTGACGACTCTGACCCGAGTGCAATCGCTGGAAGTTCAGATCCGCAAGACCACCACTCAGACGGTGGTCCCAATGATCTACATCGCCGCCCCGTACTCGGAACCTGACCCGGTCGCGAATACCAAGCACGCGATCAAGATCGCCGATGCCCTGCTGAAAGCCGGGTTCACGCCGTTGGTCCCGCACCTGACGATGCTGTGGGACATCGTGTCACCCAAGCCGTATGAGGAGTGGCTCGACTACGACCGCGAGCTGCTGGCCCGCTGCGATGCCGTCCTCCGCGTTCCGGGCTATTCCGTCGGAGCGACGAGAGAAGCGAGGTTCGCCAACAGTCTCGATATCCCCGTCATCCGCCCGAGCTCGGATTCACCCGAGGACTGCGTGCGAGCCGCCCTCAACTGGCAGGTGTTCGGATGATTTGTTTGCTATGCCTTCGCCGCCCCTGCGATGACGGCAATTCACTTGGTAGTTCCCAGGGGCTGTGCCAGGACTGTTGGGAAGCGGCCTGTTCGACGGAGTGGTGGGAGACGGTCGCCGCGCTGCAGGACCTGGTTTCGGTCGAGGCAACGGGCAGTGACCAGCGCGAACTGATGTCTTTGAGCCAGTAGTCCACGCCCTTGAGGCTGATCTGTTCCTGTCACACAGCCGCCAGCTCTCTGGGCGGCTGTGTTCGTTTGAGGGGATGAATGTGGAAGTCCCATCCGAAGTGCCGCTTGCCATCATCGAGACCCAATTCACGCCGCCAGTGCTGCTCATTCCGGCCTGCGATGCCGCGCGGATGTGCGGAAAGACAACCCGGTCGTGGCGAGCTTGGGACGCTGCAGGTTGGATTCCGCGACCGATGCGGATCGGGCGTTCGACGCTGTGGCGGGTCACAGAATTGCAAGCCTGGGTCGAGGCCGGTTGTCCCCGCAGAGCGGTCTGGGAATTGTCTCGCAAGAAGTCCTCGAAACCGACTTGAGTTGTCTGGCGACACACGGCCCACTGTGTCCCGCGCGGAGCGTCTTCCGCGATCCACTCCCGAGAAAGGAACACGAACCCACGATGGCCAGTCTGTACCGCAAACCAATCATCATCACCGATCCCAAGACCGGGGAGCGAGTGAAGGCCAAGGCCAAGAAGTGGTGGGGCCGCTTCAAGGATGAGAACGGCATGGAGCGCCGCGTGCCTCTCGCGATCGACAAGACAGCTGCCCAGGCGATGCTCAACGAGCTCGTCAAGAAGAAGGAACGTCTCGCGTCCGGCGTGATCGACAGGTTCGATGACGAACGCAAACGTCCTCTCGCAGAGCATCTCCGCGAATTCGAGAAGCACTTGCGGGCCAAGCGGGTCAGCAACGAGCAGGTCAAGCTGGTGATCTACCGGGCCAAGAAGATCATCGAGAAGTGCAAAGCCAAGATGGCATCCGACCTCACCGCCAGCCGGGTCCAATCGTTCTTGGCCGATCTCCGGGAGCAGGGTAAGAGTATCCAGACCAGTAACCACTACCTGCGGGCGATCAAACAGCTGACCCGGTGGATGGTCAAAGACCGCCGAGCCAGCGATGATTCGCTGGCGTTCATCGCGATGCTGAATGTCAGCACGGATCGACGCCATGATCGACGACCGTTGTCGGAGGCCGAGTTCACGGCGCTACTGCAGGCCGCACGGGCTGGGCGTTCTGCCTTCCGGATGGCTGGGCCGGACCGGGCGATGCTGTACACCGTGGCGGCGTATACGGGCCTCCGAGCGAGCGAACTGGCCAGCCTCACTCGCCAGAGTTTCCGGCTGGATGATGACACGCCGACTGTCACGGTCCAGGCTGCGTACTCCAAGCATCGTCGTCAGGATGTCCTCCCACTGCACCCCAGCCTCGTCGCCATACTGCGCCCGTGGCTGGCCGCCAAGCCCACCTACGGACGAATCTGGCCCGGGCATTGGGCCGAGTACAAGTTCGCCGGGAAGATGATGCAGGTCGACCTGGAGGCCGCTGGCGTCGCATACATCGACGCCCACGGCCTGTACGCCGACTTCCACGCCCTCCGCCATACGTTCATCACCAACATGATGAAATCCGGCGTAAACCCCAAAACCGCCCAAGCCCTGGCTCGGCACTCGACAATCGATCTGACGATGAATGTGTATACGTCGCTGTCGGTGTCTGATCAGGCTGCGGCACTGAATACTCTTCCCGCCGTGCCCGCGTTCCATACACCTGTCATCTGATCCTGGTCAGCCGGCCTTTATTTCGAGTTGGTGCGGCGGCATTGAGAACTCGATCACCTGTGTTAGGATGAACGCGGGGAGTGTCTCCCCTGCTTCGACTGTTCTCGTTCTGCATGCAGGAAGTCGAGATGTCTTGGATACGACCGTGGGTCCGTCCGCTCGCCATTGACGAGCCTGCCGCCAAGTCGGATGCGTTGGCAATTGCCGAGTATGTGATTGATGACAATCACGGCGGAGTGGAGGGGTTCCTGCGACGGATCGCAGAGCAATTCAATGCCTTCGGGGCGGCGATGTTTGAGCTCACGGGACCGCCCGTCGAGAATGAATCTCAACTCAAGGAGATTTCTGCAAATCATCATCGGCTGTTCGTGATGGCAGCGTGGTTTGACGCATATGAGGAAGCATTCGCATTAGATCACCTGTCCGTCGAAAAGACCACGACTGGCGAGGTGCTGAAATCCGGTCAGCCGAAAGTCAACCTGGATTTGCCGAGGACATGGCCCCCGTATGCCAAAAATAGTTTTTTTCTTCGCCACCATGTGAGCCAAGTCATGGTGGTTCGCATCAAGAGCAAGCGGGATGAATGCGAGGGAAAGTATCGGACACTCAACCTGTATCGCAGCCAAGATCAACCTCGTTTCACGGAAAAAGACCTGAATCGGCTGGTCAACTGTGCAGGGCTGATTGACCCAATCCTATGTCGCCTTGAGGAACGGCTGAATCTGCAAGTCATGCTAGAAATTGATGAAGCGTTGTTGGTGTCGCATGCGGTTTTGAAAGGTGACGACCCTTTGGAACCCTCGAAACATCGGATACGGCAATGCTGTCAACGGCTGAAAAAAGAGCTGGGTTGCTGCGAGGTGTCTGCGTTTGTGTCTGACACGGCCAATGCCACAGAATTTCCGATGGTCTACTCTGATCTGCCAGATGTCAAGCCCGCAATTCCCGGTAGCGGGTTGACAGGCTGGGTGCTTCAGAACAGACAGCCGATGCACGTTCTGGATCTCCGACATTTCCCAACGGATCGTCCGTGGATCAATGACAAGTATCCGGGGGCTGTTTGGACTGACTCTGGAAAGGTCAAACCGTTCGCGAGGAAAGAGCTCTCCATCACCGCCGATGATCCCCTCCCGCCTCTTAGCTTTATGGCAGCTCCCATCCTCGCTGAAGGAAATCTCTATGGTGTCCTCCGCTGTTCCGTGCGGAAATCCAGTCCCTCGTATTTTTCTCGGAGCGACTTAATACTGCTCGTATCGGTCGCGACACGGATCGGTGTCGTCTGTCGCGACGCCCAAAAGAGCAGGACTGAACATTCGATCTGGGAGAGTCTGGCGGGCGAGATTGCAACGCTGAACGCAGAGCTCCCCAGCAGTTCTGCTCAACGTGATCAGCATCTCCAGGCGTTCCTCTCGCGGGTGCATGCCATCCTTCCGCAGGCCGACATGGTCGATGTGCGACTCGTCGACAGCGATGAGAAAAATCTGAAAGCTGTCGCACAGGCTGGCCCCGCTTGGGATGGCTTGGCTTCGGATGTCCAGAAAAAGTTCATTGATGCCAGATACCCACTTGAAAGAGTATCCCCCCCGAATTCGCAGAGACCGTATGCTTCTCTGGGGGCACAGGTGTACGCGACTCAAACACCAGTTCACACGCTCTCGCCGCAGACAGATCCTTGTTACGCTCGCCTGAGATTGGTTGACACTCGCGAATTGGCGATCGTTCCCGTGACGTATGGCGATACATGCTACGGTGTACTCGATCTCCACCGAATGGGTGACGAACCATTTCCTGACCCTGTCCTGAACGTCGGACAATTGCTGGGATCTCAGTTGGGGCTGCATCTGAATATCCTGGACGCCTTCGATGAGAAGCAGCAGCAACAGAACAAGATAAAAGCGGCCTCTGACAAACTCAACCGGGCGCACCAGGATCTGGGACACCAGCTCAAAACTCCATTGAGACAACTCGCTCGACGCATTGAGCGAGCGATCCGTGATATCAAGAGAACAGGCTCGCTGCGGGATGGAGCCCTTTATCCCATACGCGGCTTGGCCGGAAAGGCTTCGAGTGTGGCCCAAACGATGCGACTGCTGGCTGATTTGCACCGGGAAGTGCCGATCCAGCCAAAGCGGGAAGCCATGAATACGAACCAAATACAAGCGCTGATGGTGGAGTTGGCCGCCGATGCAGAGTTATTGGTCGACCCCGAACGACACATTAAGTTCTCGGTGGATCGTGAGTCAGTGGAGTGGAGTTTCTACCGCTTGCCTCGACCGTTCCGGGTGGACCGGGAACTGCTCAAGCAGTGCATCACCAACCTGCTGGACAATGCCGGAAAGTACAGCTACCCTGATACAATGGTCCGAATCTCAATATCTTCTGTGGATTCCTCATTGCGGTTCCATGTGAAGAATACCGGCATCCCGCTGACGGAAGATCAGGTGCAGCAGGCACCGCTTCGGGATTGGCGGAGTCATGAGGCCATCAGGACAACGGGGGAAGGATCGGGAATCGGACTGTGGATTGTGGATCAAATCATGCGAGCGCATAATGGGGGACTCGTCCCCACGCCGACCGATGATCAAGGTGATACGCTCTTCACTCTGGAGTTTCCTGTCTAGCGTGGAGATCGAGAGCATGGCGAGTCGCAGTTACTCAATTTGGATCGTGCTGCTAGAAGACAATTGGCAGCAGGCAGCGGACATCCGTGAGGATCTTAGGGATGCGTTCGCTGATTCCAGAATCGATGTCTTCAAAACCGTGTCTGAATTTGACGACTGGCTTAAAAAGACGGGCGTCGGTTCTGCGGATCTTCTTCACACACCGGATATCTTCATTTTGGACATGATGGTGCGAGGTCACACTCCTGATCCCAAACACCGACTTGAATCCCTGGGGGGAGTTGATTTCTTTACAGCCGGTGCCAAGTGTTTCGATGCATTGGCCGAGAAAGGGCTGGAGAGAAGTACTCTGATTTACACCGCTGCCGACAAAGAGGATCTGGAGGCTGCGGGACTTTGGGAAAGACTGGCATCGCACTACGTTCCGAAGTCATCCGTTAGCGATGACTCGGCAAGCTTGATCAAAGCCATTGTAAGTATGATGCGAGACCAAGGTTAGCATTGCACCAAGTCATACGCTTCAACTGCTGCCTGTTGGGCATTCTGGCTTCGATATGGGCTGTATGCTAAGAACATATTCTTCTCCCCCATTGCGCCATCTGATCGAGTACCTGCCTGAAAGCGGCTTGAGTGAGAATTACCCTCCAGCATGAGTAGCCAATCACTCTCGAACTGATCCGTATCCTGATTCGCTATCGCGGCGGCCACAAGGCACCGTCGAGTGTAATCGAGTTCGTTGGATTCCAGCCATCTCATCTGTCCGTCAGAGAGACAATCGACTGTCTCGCGAACGAACAGGCCCAGTTCATCAGGCTGCTCCAGCCAGAACATCAGCCGCCACAGACCCTCCACCGACTGACCGGGATAGGCTTCGAATTCTTGGAGGAATGCCGATCGGACTGGAACCAACTGGTTCCGAATCTCAGACGCCGCCGCTCCGAGCTTTGCAGCAAACCGTTGTCGAGTGTCGGCGGAATCCGCCGAATTTGAGATGCCTTCCCATACAGATACGTAGGGCGCATCAGCCCGACCCACCGGCGGCAGACCGATTCCCAGAAACCAACCCAGCACCAGTTCGCCACTCCATGTGGGCATTTGCAGCGCAGTCTGCACGAAGTCCACGAGCCATTTCGTGTGGATGTGCATCATCGGGGGCTCCTTCCCAGTCGGCTCGATCCGTCCAACACGATTATCGTCGTTCATGGCGGTTCAAGTCTAGGCTTTCATGCATGGATGCCGGGGTTAGGGACACACTTGGAGGGGACATACCTGCATCAGACACTCTGTGTGGTGTTTCCGCAGAGCGATCACTTCAGTGCCGTATGGCTTCTCTGGTCCGACTGGGCGTCCCGTTCTCCCAATGGCGACAAGTTGCGCGGCAGCAGGAAACCCATGCATATGGATATACTCCCGCAAGGGAGGGTTGTCCCTAGATCCCACCCCAGTGGCGGAACCATTATCCTCAACTCCGTTTCCTATTGTACTTATTGGGCCGGACATATCGAGGCTGCGGCCCCCTTCATTCGGATCGCTGGTCATGGATGTCGGAAAGTGATACGAGTGTGAAAATGCATCAGCGGTCGACGGTCGAAAGAGCGGAAGATCGCCTTTGGGGTATTTCACCACAGCAATATGCCGGTTTCCAGAACTTTTCGGGACTCCCACGAGTTCCAGCCACCGTTCGGGGCCTTTTTCCAGGTGGTGACGGAGTTCTTCGTATAAGCAGACCCAGATGGGGTGCCTCCTCCATTTGCGATTTTCCCGAAGCTCATCGAGTAAGCAACCCATCACGGCTCGATGCGTTTCCGTGAGCTGTTCCCCCGTCACGCAAATTGTCCCTTCCGGAATGTGCCCAGACAACTCAAGCCGCTCATTCCAGTAGAAAGCCGCATCACCTAGATGAGATGTCGTGGTGGATGCTGCTTGCCCATTGGGTCGCAACTTGTCGAGTCGCTCTTCTACCTTCTCGATCATATCACCGACGGGGTAGAGTGCAGTCAGGTCAACGATCCAGACCAAATCCTTGTCCGCAGGCACCCTCTCCGCCAAGTTCTCTGGACAGCGTATAAAGTCCGGAACCGCAGCGGTCTGCTGCGACACGGTATACTTGTTGAGTTGTTCTTTCAGCGGGAGTTCCGGGCGAAAAGTCTCGATCCAACCTTGGCGTTTTGGAGGGACACGCATATCAACAGCAATGTTCGCGCCGATCGCGTGCTGTGGATCGTCGATCGCTCCTATCCACGTGTCCAAGGTCTGGCACCAAGCGTGCCCCGCGTTGAGAACACCAAAAATGCGGCCCATGAGTCTTTCCGGAATTGACGGTGACGAAGACTTGAGTGCAATAAAGCACTTTGGCGGAATCTATCCGTAACTTTGTGCGAATTGCAAGCCAGGGGCGGTCATCGCGGGGTGTTGGCGGCTTTGGATGGAGTGAGGGCGCAGCTGGGCAAGGCGATCGGCCAGCGGGGGCGGGACGGGTGGGAGCCTCGACCGGTGCCGGGGGAGCGGTCGCTCTTGGGGCCTTGCACCGGTATCGGCGACCGGTGCGGCGGGCTGATCGTCCGATTTGGGCCAAACATTCGCATCACAAAGGTGCCGTCTATGGTGCCGAGAGGTGCCCACTATGGTGCCATTCTGCTTTCCGCTAGATGTCACTGGATGTATCAATTTGCATCGACGATGCCCCAAATAGGGCACCTTTTGGCGGCCAAAAGCCAAACGGAAACCCCGTCCGTGTTGGGGTTTCCGTCGTTAGATTCAGTGTTTTACCTAGCGGGATGAAGCGGAGAGGCAGGGATTCGAACCCTGGGTACCCTCACGGGTACTCCGGTTTTCAAGACCGGTGCAATCGGCCGCTCTGCCACCTCTCCGGTTGCGCGGTTTGCTGAGGGGATTCTGTGGGATTGGGAGAAAAAGTCAACCTCCTGGGGATTGCGATGTCGGACGGTCAGGGATTGCCCGTGCGGTTTGAGACCAGACGGATTTGATTCACTCCCCGTTTGCGTTACGCTGAAAGGCTCCATGAACCGCACCTTGCAAGCTGATGGTTATGACTGCACCTGCCCCGGCCCGAACTCGCCCCTTGACTGCTTTGACAGATGTCGAGTGGCTGCAATCTTTGTCTGCGACCATGCGCTCACCCGCCCCTTGGCAGGCGGCTCTGCGGAAGGGGGAGATCCCTGCTGTGGCCAAGCAGCTGCGACAGCGATTCGCGGGACTGAAGAAGTTGGAGCTGTTGTTTGCACTGCGCTGGTCGGCGGACCCGGTGATCGATGCGATGACGATCGAAGCGATCGATGAGTTGGGACACTTGTCGAATCGCAAGGGACGGCAGCTGAGCGAATTGTTCTCCGGCATGATTGAAGCGTGGCTCGACCGGCAGCCGCGATCGGGGATTCCGAGCCTGCTGGACCAGTCTCTGGCGTGTCTGGTGCTGCTCGAACGTGCGGCACGCTTGTCGGATGGTGTGCTGGTTCGTCTATGGCGATTTGTTGAGGAACATACTGGTCAGGTCTCGAACTCTTCCGGGGCACACCATTCTGCGGTGCGTGAGTTACTCACGATGGAGATGCAACTGCTGCGACTGGTGGCGACCAGTGCGCTGCCGATCAAGAAGTCGGATGTCGAGCCCGTGGTGACGACCGTGGGCCAGTTTCTGGGGACGTTCACCGATGTGGAGGGGAACCCGGTTGCGGCGTTCCATGCCTCGCTGGGTGCGGGGCTGGCCTGCCTCGCACGGCTGGTTGATCTGTTCGAGCGGCTCGATTTTAAGCTGGTCGACAAGACCGAACTGCTGCGGCTGGAGTCTCTGGCCTCGCGGGCGTTGGTGCTGTTTCCGGTGGACTGCTCGTGGGTCTGTTCGCGAACTCCGCACGAGTCGCTCGACTGGATGCGGCGAGTGACACGGACGTTCCACTTGTCGGAAGCAGAGTCGACGATCCGGCAGTTGAAGGTTTGGAAGAAGACGAGCCTCGACTCCGTGCCCACCGCAGCCGCCACGCCTTCCAAGAAGAGATCACGTCCGCTGCTGAAAAAGAAGCAACTCATCTCGCACCAGTCCGATGCCTCGCGCTACGCCCTGCTGTTCGGGGACTGGCGCGACTCGCGCGATCGCTGTGTGGTGCGGTTCGCCGAGCCGGTGCCGTCTGTGGAACTCTCAGTCCTCGAACAGACACTGGTGAGCGGCAACTGGTCCGCCAGCGTCTCGGTTGCGGGGCAGTCATGGACCGAGGGCGAATGGAGTTGCTGCTGCTGGTACTCCGACCCCGAGTCCGACTTCTGCGAACTGAAATGGGAACCGACTGCGGGAGTGACCATCTTTCGCCAACTGTTGTGGTCGCGAGTCCACCGCTTCCTGCTCGTGGCCGATGAGGTGCGGGCTCCGGGCCAGAGCGATCTCCTGATCGAGTCGCGGCTCCCACTGGCTGCGGGGTGGAAGGCTCTCGCCGACGGGCGCACGCGCGAATGGCAGTTGCAGCAGTCGCAGTCAGCGGTGCGAGTGTTCCCGATCTTCACCGCTCAGGAGCGAGTCCGCCATACGGACGGAGTTCTGTGTTGTGACGGTCACTCGATTATGACCCGCAACACCGCCGCCCGCGATGCGGTCTACAGCGCCTTTGTGATCGACTGGGATGCCAAACGTCGGAACGCACCCGCCCACTGGGGGCCGTTGTCGATTGCCGAGGACGGTCAGCGTGTGCCCTCGCATCTGGCGTGTGCCGCTCGCTGGCGAGTGGCGGATCAGCTGTGGATGGTGTTTCATCAATTCGAGAAAGGGGACAGTGCCCGCTCAGCCTTGGGTCTGCATACCCATCACGAGACCGTGGTCGCCCACGTGAAGGACGGGAAGTATCAATCGCTGGTCGAGGTGGAGTGACCCCATGGGCGTCGGCGGAGAGAGGTCCAGTCTCCGTGCCGATGGAATGCCTCACCCACGACATCGATTGTTTCGCCAGACTTGTCTCGCCATCATACCCACTCGCAG
>JAYTCW010000303.1:0-9540 GCA_043736295.1 Planctomycetota bacterium
GCCGCGGCGCCCACGGCTATTTGCGGCCACCGCTTTCGCGGCGAAGAGGCATGCCTTAGAGTGCATGTTTGAGTTGCACCTGCATCCTCTTGGCCGCGAGAGCGGCAGACGCAGGTAGCCGTGGGCGCAGCGGCCCCAGCCGCCAGCCCACGGACCTGATCCGAGTTGGAATCAAGCCGCGAGAGCGGCGACCGGAGTCCGCGATGGGAGCGTTCACCAAGCTCGCGTACCACATCGTATTCAGTACCAAATACCGGCAACCCTCGCTCCGCCGGGAGTTTCGAGAGCGACTCTTCGAGTTCCTTGGAGGGATCGTTCGCCGATTGAATGGGCACCTGATCGAGATCGGAGGCGTCGAGGACCATGTCCATTTGCTGGTGGGGCTCCCTCCCACGATCACCGTCTCCGATGCGGTTCGAGATATTAAGGCGGGCGTTTCCAAATGGGTGAATGAACTCCCGGAGACGATCACTCAGTTCGAGTGGCAGAAGGGGTACGCGGCCTTCACAGTGAGCCACTCCCAGATCGAGGCGGTGCGAACATATCTGAGGAACCAAGAGGAGCATCACAAGAAGCAGACGTTTGAGGAGGAGTATGTCGCCTTTTTGAAGAGACACGAGATCGAGTTCGATCCTCGGTTTTTGTTTGAGGGGGAGTTCCACGGGTAGCGCGGCGGTCGCCGCTCTCGCGGCTGCGGGAGTGATACGAGATTGCAATCCGTGGGCTGGCGGCTGCGCCGCTGGCGCCCACGGCTATCTGCGGTTGCCGCTTTCGCGGCACAGAGGATTGTCGTTGCATGCGTAGACGTGACCTTCTCAGAGGTCGCCCGAGTCCGCTGGACCACCTACGATGCGGTTGTCCTGTCGATTGAAGGAGGCCCCCGTCATGTCCATCCCCCCCGCCCCGGTGCTGATTCTTGGTGCGGGGGTGAACGGTATTTGTGTGGCGCGCGAGTTGGTGCTAAATGGGGTGCCGGTGTGGTTGGTCGATACGAATGACATCGCGTTTGGGGCGACGGCCAAGTCATCGCGGTTGATTCATGGGGGGCTGCGGTATCTGGAGTACGGGGATTTCCGTCTGGTCGCGGAATCGTTACACGAGCGGGACCGGCTGTTGCGATTGGCTCCGCAGTTCGTGAAGCCGCTGCGGCTGCATATTCCGGTCCGGCGGCGGCTCGGGGGCTTCATCGCAGCTGGGTTTCGGTTTCTGGGGTTGAGTCGGACGTGGCTGGGCCAGTGGATTGGTTCGGGCGGTGGACGCGGACTGATGACGGTGCGATTGGGGTTATGGTTTTACGATTTGCTCGCGCGGAGCAAGATGATGCCGAGGCATACGGTGCATCGAACGGGTGAGGGCGGGCCGACGTTTCCGGTGAGCGAGTACCCGTGGTCGTGTGCGTACTTTGATGCACAGATGGAGCGTCCCGAGCGGTTTTGCGTGGCACTGCTGCGGGACATTGAGGATTCCGCGAAGGCCCAGGGGACCGAGTTCCGGGTCATGACTTTTCATCGCGCGGTCCTGGCATCTCGTAGCGTGGGCTTTAGCCCACGCGAGGACCACGGCAGCGAGTTCGCGTGGGTTAAAACCCACGCTACAGAAGCGGGCTGCGTCGAGATATGGCCCGTCGGTCATCGCATGGACCCCCTCACCCCAGCCCTCTCCCCCACAGCGGAGTCGGTTCCGAAAATCTCATCGCCCGTGGGGGAGAGGGAGCAGGACGAATCTCGCTCGGGGGCCTCTCCCCTTCTCCCGCACTCAACACTGCGCCTCACTCCCTCACTCATCATCAACGCTACCGGAGCGTGGGGTGACTGGACGCTCAAAGACCTCCCGATGCAGGCACCACAGCTGTTCGGAGGGACGAAGGGAACGCACCTCTTCACCCATCACGCGGGGCTAACGGCAGCTCTTGGCGGAGATGCAGTCTATGCGGAAGCGAGCGATGAGCGGCTGGTGTTTCTGATCCCGCTCGACAGCGGAGTGATGATCGGGACGACGGATGAGCGGTTCGACCAGCGGCCCGAGGAGGCGCGATCGACCGAGGCCGAGGTTGCCTACCTGCTGAAGTTGACCAACGAACTCTTTCCGCAAGTTGCCATCTCAGAGTCCGATATCCACGCCACCTGTGCCGGGATTCGTCCCCTGCCGTATTCGGACTCTTCGAAGACAGCTGCGATCAGCCGGGACCACCAGATTGATCGGCGGGAGATCGGTGGGCTGCCGGTCTGGACCTTGATCGGCGGCAAGCTGACAACCTGCCGGGCATTTGGTGAACTGGTCGCGGATCAGGTACTCGCGTTGCTCAGGCGGACGAGGGCAGTGTCAACTCGCGATCGCGTGGTTCCGGGGGGAGAGAATCATCCTGCGGATCAAGCCGGGTTGGAGGATGAACTGCAAACTCTCGCCGCTGCGACCGAGCATTCGGTGGAGACCTGTCGGGCGGTGTGGCGGTTGGTGGGGTCGCGAGCGAAAGTGGTATTAGGGCGGGTCGAATCGCAGTCTGTCCTCGAAGGGGAGACCGCCGAGTCTGTCGCCTTTTTCTCCGAAAAAGGATGTCCTTTTTCGGAGAAAAAGGCGACCATGGCCGGGCCGATTTTAATCACCGGCACCGCCCTGCCTCGCGACTTCGTGCGCGCGATCATTCGCGAGGAATGGGTGACCACGCTGGAAGATCTGGTCGAGCGGCGGTTGCTATTGGCTTTGGAGCCCAAGGTGGCGCAAAAGACTCTTCACGATCTGGCGGCGTTATTGATCGAAGAGAAGGCCAGCGGTCTTCCCCTTGAAGCGATGGTCGAGACGACTGTTCAGCGGCTGAGGAGTTTCTATGGTCGGCGTGATGTTTGATCTCGCACGACGGACATGCGTTGCTCCACCAAACCTTAGCGAGCGGGCGGACGTCAGTCCCCCGTGCCGGGGCGATGTCTCCCCACCAAGAGCGGGCTGACTCCGCGTGAGAGCGTCGATCAGCACGAGGGACTCACGACCCACGCTCGCTGTCGATCCGTCATACGAGCGTTCCCTGTCATTAGCGCTGACACCATCCGGAAGCAACTCCGTCAGTGCGGCTTAATGAGCGAAGGATCATCGCCATCGTCAATAGCCCGTCGCAGTGGATATGCCCTTCACGACGAATCCAATAGCGTCCCTGCCCATCCAGTCCCATCGAGGAATTGAGCGAGTGCATCGTGCGGACCAGCTGCTCTTCAGTCGTACCGCCTCGGTGGAAGACCAGATAGCCCGGCCCACAACGCTCGACAGTCCAGCCGTAACGATCGAACAGTGCGTCGCTCAACACCACATCAACATGCGGGTGCTCATTGAGCAGCAGTTCGCCCAGGCCGAAGAGGATGCGCTCGACGGGGACGGGCAGGCCGGCTTCATCAAGCATGGCGACCTGACGGGCGTCCTCACCCAGGTGGAATGTCACATCGACGGACGCGAGTGGCTGGGAGGGCGAGGCTCCCGCCGAGCCGCTCTTTGGACGATGGCTTTGCGGTAAACGCGGCTCAGCGGGAGCTTCGCCCTCCCGATCGGTCACAATCAACTCCCCCGGCCATTCCGACTGTGAGGCCAGCAGCAGCTTCCCCCACGTCGGCTCTGTCGCGTTCACCGCCACTCGCAATGGTCGCAGCCCGTGGAGTTGCCTTCGCAGCTGGGCGAGCGATCCAGCGGTGGCATCATGCAACGTCTGCGGTGCGGCCTCGCGCTCGGGCCGGGGGCAGAACTGGTGGAACCGCTGCTCAACCAGGTCGAGGACGCCGCCTTGCGACCAGACGATCCCATCCGGGCCAAGGAGGTCAAACCCGTTCCACCCCGCCGCCCCTCCGTGTCCCGTCACGAAGAACGCACCGTCGGCTGCACTTGCTCTTAACACGTTGTCGAGTTGCGGCCGGACTGACCACCCCAGATCGATCAGCTCGCACCCATGCTGCCGGAGCGTGGTCGCAGCAGTGACCGCCAAATCGGGCGAAGAGGGGCGACAGTCGTGGCCGAAGATGACCTTAAGCCAACGCGAAGGAGGAGCGGGATGCCGGGCCCGCCAGATTGCAGCGACTTCTCGCAATGTCATGGCATAGGCAGCTGCGACTTGTGAGGCTTCATGGCGAGTGAGCTGATTGAGATACAACCCGCGAACGCCATTTGTCTGGAAGAGTGGCGTTGGTTCGGGGGCCTGCAACAGCTGCTCCCACTGCTTTTGCAGCGAGGGGGCCAACCGACTGATGTCGGTGCGATGCTCGCACAGGCGGCACTTGTGGTAGAAGCTCGACAAACGAGAGAGATGGACGCCCTCGGAGATGTCGTCGGGCTCACCGGGGCAGCGGTAATGCGATGCTGACACGTGGGTTGCAGACGCCTCGGCTGAAATCGTGCCAGAGGGCGGCACCGCCATCGAATCCGGCTCCATCCCTGGACTCCCGCAGTGGGATAGGCTTCCAGCCTGTCATTCATTGCCCAGACAGGCTGGAAGCCTATCCCACGAAAAAAGGGTGAGATACGGGGCTCGAACCCGCGACCTTCGGATCCACAATCCGACGCTCTAACCAACTGAGCTAATCCCACCATGCGTCTAGAAGGATACCCGGCAATTTGGCGGCGGGCAAGTGAAATGAGAGAGAACTCTCACTCCCGGGTGCTTGTCAGCTTTTGTGTGCCAGCGTAACGCCTGAGAAACGTCAATCGGAGATCGAGGTATCGATTTGACTCCACCACCGACAACGATTGTGGCTGATCCTGGGTGAGCGGCCAGTGGAAACTTCCCGTCGTCTGGCCCCTGGAGCAGTTTCATCTCTGGTTTTCAAGCAAAACAGTCAGGAATGCCTGCCCCACTGAGGAATGGTACAGACATTCCTGTCTGTACCAACAGAGGACGGATTCTCAACACGCCCTATGTCCGGGTGATACGGACTGGGGGGGCCGTTCGACGGGTCAACCATCACTGGCCGTTCGCCTCACAAGACCCCCGCGACCACAGCCAATCCTCTGGAATCTGTGCCAAGCTGCGCAATTTGAAGACACACTTTCCTGCATTGGAGAGGCTCGGCCAAGATGATCTTGGTCCACAGCTTGCGCAGCTTGGCACAGATTGAATCACTCGACAATCGCACGGTTGGCCGTCGTGGGACAAGGGAGTGACTCACAATATCGCATTCATCGAGAAGCCCTGATTTGCCCGAGATTCGCTCGTTTTCTCTGGCCACTCAGGGGCAACTGAGAGGCGATTCAGACGTTGTCTCGACGGCGCTGAGAAGAGCTTGACTGGACCTCATGATCGCCAGACATGCTCAATCTGAAACAGACAGCGCGTGTATCACCGGCCCGCTCGATCTGCAAAATCATCAGGATACTCGATCCGGGCCATGACAGTGCCAATTTCCGCTGCCTATAATCAGCATCGCGTACGAGGTGTCTGGATGTGGCGATCAGCTGTGCCTACCTCTGAACTTTGGCCCCCGACCTGGGGAGTTTGCTGTGTCCGATTCCGTTGAGCCCTTAGGTCCCCGCATCCTGATCCGTAAGGACGAAGGT
Source organism: Planctomycetota bacterium (assembly GCA_043736295.1). GTDB lineage: Bacteria > Planctomycetota > Planctomycetia > Planctomycetales > Planctomycetaceae > TH-plancto1. The sequence continues at coordinate 5,527 of JAYTCW010000303.1, forward strand.
CGTCAGAAGACCAAGGGGGGGATTGTGCTTCCCGACAGCACCGAGATCCCGACGATCACCGGACGCGTCGTGGAGATCAGCCTGGAAGTCCAGAACAAGGACGACTTCCCGGTCCGCAAGTACGACAAGGTGCTGTTCAACCCGAAGAGTGCAATTCCAGTCGACCTCGAAGCGGGGAATGTCCTCTATGTCGTGCCGATTGAGGACATTGTGGCCGTCTTTCGGAAGGCTCCCAAGCCGAAGGCCAAACGCTCGCCCTCCGGCAAAGAGGAAAGTGAAGAGTCACCGGATGACGATCAGTAGCGTGGGCTTTAGCCCACGCGAGCTTCCAAAGTCGTTCAGACCACGATGACGCGTGGGCTAAAGCCCACGCGACTCCCGACTCCCACTGACCGAGGCTCTCCCGCAGCCATGTCAAACCCCGAGATTCCCCCCGATGCCGCGCAGGGCACTCCCCGCCCCGCCGAAGTCCGGGCCAGCACGATGGCCGACCTGGATGACATCTATGACTTCATCCAGCCGTTCGTCGACGCGGGCCGACTGCTGCCGAGAACCGTCGACGAACTCGAAGGGTTGATCCCCACCGGCTTCGTCGCCATCGTCGATGAGGAAGTCGTCGGGTTCGTCGCCCTCGAAGTCTACTCGCGCAAGCTCGCTGAGATCCGCAGCTTGTGTGTCTCGTCCGAACACCGGGGACAGGGGATCGGCAAACGGCTGACATTGGCGTGTGTGGATCTGGCGCGTCGCTTGAAGGTCTTCGAAGTCATGGCGATCACCAGCACCGATGAGTTCTTCAGAAGCTGTGGCTTCGACTTTACGCTGCCGGGTGAGAAGAAGGCGCTGTTCTTATTGACCCGCGATGAGCATTGATCCGCGTCGGCGATATCGCACCGCGACTCGCTTTCATCCAGCAGACAGCGAGCGGGCGGGCGTCAGCCCCCCGTGCCCGAGCGACGCGACCTGCGGCACAACATTCATAGCAATACCAACACCGCACCGCACGGCGGACTGACGTTCAGCCGCTCGCTGCCATTCTCATTCTGCACACGACAAGGCTCACCCTCGCATGGCCGATGATTCGCTCTTGAGATTCCCAAATCACGAGCCAGTGATGCTGCGCATGTCGCGAGATCTGGTGCGAACCGTCAAACGCGGACACCCGTGGGTCTATGCCGAGGGCTTGCGATCACTGCCAGCTGCTCCCAGCGGTTCGTGGGCGATCTTGCAGGACAACACCAAGGGGCGCGAGGTCGCCCGCGGTTATTACGACCCGCAATGCCCAATCGCCTTCCGGGCCTGCGAACTCGATGAGAAGCCGCTGAGCGATGATTGGGCCAGACGCCGCATCGACCGCGCCATCCAGTGGCGCAAACGCTCGCTCACAGCCGACACGACTGGCTATCGGCTCCTGCATGGCGAGGGGGACAACGTTCCCGGCCTGGTGGTCGACATCTACGGGCCGTACGCCGTGATGCAGCTCGATGGGGCAGGGCCGAGCGGGTTCTGGAACGCCGCCGGGATCGCGACGTACATTGCCGAAGTGCTGTCTTTAGAGGGCGTGTGGCTGCGGTCTCGCGATCGCGGGGCCACGGGGACACTGCTGCATAGAGCCTTGCCGTCGGAGAACATTGCCCACTTCCTCGAACATGGGATCCAGTGGACCGCCGACATTGTGAAGGGCCAGAAGACCGGCTTCTTCCTCGATCAGCGCGAGAACCGCAAACTGGTGCGAGAGTTGTCGCAAGGCCAGCGAGTGCTCAACCTGTTTGCCTACACCGGCGGCTTTTCAGTCGCAGCTGGTCTTGGCGGGGCGAAGCATGTCACCAGTGTCGACCTCGCCAAACCGGCAATCGCGATGGCTCAGTCACACTGGGATCTTAACGCGCTGCCAGCGGAAGGGCATGCTGGCTTCGCGGAAGATGTGTTTGAGTTCCTCGCAGCCTCCCAGTCCCGCAAGCAACTCTGGGACATGGTGATCTGCGACCCGCCGTCGTTCGCTCCGTCGGAGTCTTCAGTGCCGCAGGCCATCGCCGCCTATCGCAAGCTGATCGCCGCGAGTGCGAAAGCGACGCAGCGCGGGGGGCTGCTGGCGACGGCCTCCTGCTCCAGCCACATTCCGGAGTCGACCTTCCTGGAAATCAACGAGGAAGCTGTCTCTGAGGCCCGCCGCCGAGGGACTGTCTTGAGTATCACCGGCCAGCCCTGGGACCACCCTGCCCCACTAGTCTGCCCGGAATTCCGCTACCTGAAGTTCGTGCTGATGCGATTGGAGTAGGGGACACCCCGGAATCACCCCACCGCCAAACTTCCGAAGTCTTCCGAGGCTTCGGAAGTTTTTACATCGCACCGACCCGCACGACTCTGCCGATCCTCCGCCCCCACCAGCAAATTCTGTCCCGAGCCCCCACCCATTTCGGTCTCCGCGCTTGACGATCTGCGAAATGCGGCATAATGTTCCATCCTCGGTGCCTACGCACCGCCTTCGCTCCTGTAGCTCAGTTGGTTAGAGCGCATCCTTGACATGGATGAGGTCGCAGATTCGAGTTCTGCCAGGTGCATTCTTCTGACCCCGGTCGCAAACCCTGCGATTCGGGGTTTTTTATTGGGTTTCGTGAGAGTTCATCGTCCCCGCATGATCCATCGAGAATCTGTGATGCGATGACTGGAAATGACTCCGTTGCACCAGATTTGCCGAGAGTTGGTGCAACCGTTGGTGCAACGGCGCTTTCCCCGATGTCGTCGGTTCCGGTGGCTTTGAGGGTCTGGCGCTGACGAGTCGGCAGGTCGGTGGGGAGGGTCAGCGTCGGCAGGGAATCGACGGCCCCTTGAACATCGAGCAGCTTGGGATCGGTGTACGTGTTCATCGTCAAATCGATCGAACTGTGACGCATCGCCGCTTGTGCGGTGCGAGGGGCGACTCCCCCCTTCGACAGCAGAGTCCCGAACGTCGTTCGCAGGGCGTGAACGTCGATGGTGCGGCCCCGGTCGTCGCGCTTGGCGATGCCAGCAGCCCTCAAGTCCCGGTCCAATATCCGCACCAGTCCCTTTGGAACGGTGAACAGCTTGCGAGACGGATCGGGAATGGTGTTGTAGTCGCGGAAACGCAGCGTAGCGGGCTTCGGAACATCGGCCAGCCATTCTCTCAAGTCGGCCACCAGATCGGCCCGGAGAGGGATCGTCGAGCCCTGCCGGTTCTTCTCGTCGGCGGCATTCAAGATCAGGCACGGCATCGAGCCATCGAGAACCACCTGCCCCACGGTCAGGGAACCCAGTTCACTTTTCCGCAGCCCCGTCAGCACCAGCACTTTGAAGATCAACGCCCGTTCCCGTCCCAGTCGGTCGAGCTTCTCGACCAGTTCAGGGTTCCCCGATAGTTGGCTCCGCGCCCGATCAACCGCATCGGCCAGCCCCTCGAATGTCAGGGGCCTTTTCTTCTTGTTGGTTCGGTTTCCGTTCCACTCTGCGGATTCTCTCCCATATTCGGCCAACGGTCGCCAGCGAGCCACTTCGATCAGCCGGACCAGTTCCCCTTCGGTCATGGCCCGGCGTTTCCGTCTGGGGTCGGCTTTCTCGTTGGCCTTGGCAATGCGCGAGAACGGGTTCAGCGTCATCCGCCTGCTGTCGACGCACCAATTCCCGAAGGCAATCATCGACGCCAAGTGTTTATTCCGGGACGCAGCCGAAGCACCATCGGCCATCCGCTGTGAGATCCATTTCTCGATACCCTGCCGGGTGAGGTCGCGCAGCCACTGCCAGCCGCAATCGGTAGTCACTCGACCGAGACACCGCCGTGTTGCATCCCGATGATTCTGGCCAGCCCCCTTAGCTTGCAGGTGATGCAGGTAGGCCCCGAAGTGGTCATCCAGCGGAACCGCTTGCTGATCGGCAATCGAGTCTTCCGCATTCGACATGACGCCAGACTTCACCAGTTCCGCCCGGCGCTCGAGGTCGCGCAGGATCGACCGGGCCGCGTCTTCATCTTTGCATCCGGTCGCAATTTCGCGGACGATCCCG